>NZ_JAMFSB010000047.1 GCF_026225065.1 Paraburkholderia sp.
ATGCATCGGCTTGTCGACATCCAGATCGGATACTGGCTGGGGCGTGAAAATAGTGGGTAATCACAAGTTAAATGAATGGGTTTACTTTCACCTCTGCGGGCCAACAAAAACAGTCGTCCGAATGGCCAACGCGTGCCTATGGACCTATTCCTACGACCCTGCAGACGAAAAAAAGCCGGCCACCTGTGCCGGCTTTTCCCTGCCTTTGGATGTGCCGAAGCAGATCAGGCTAGCGCCTTTTCCACGATCTCACGCACGTCACGCGATTTCACCTGCGCCGCTACCTTCTCCAGTGCCGCGCGCATGCCATCGCGCAACTTCGGCGTGAAGCGGCGCCACAGTTCGAGCGAGCGGGCGAGGCGCGCGGCGACCTGCGGATTCAGCGCATCGAGCGCGATGACCTGCTCGGCCCAGAACGCGTAACCCGAGCCGTCTTCGGCGTGGAACTGTGCGGGGTTGGCCGCGCAGAAACTGAAAATCAGCGAACGCGCGCGGTTCGGATTCTTCAACGTGAACGCCGGGTGCGCCATCAGCTTGCGCACGATCTCGATCACCGGACGCTGTGCGTTGCCGCGCTGGGTGGCTTGCAGGGCGAACCACTTGTCGATGACAAGTGGTTCCTTCTCGAAGCGGCGGTAGAAGTCGTCGAGCGCGTCCTGTGCCTGCGTGCCGCCGCTGGCTGCCGCAGCGTTGAGCAAGGCGGACAGTGCGGCCGAGCGATCAGTCATGTTATTCGCGGCGGCATACTGCGCCGAGGCGAGGCGCACGGCTTCGGCCGGATCGTCCAGTTCGGCGAGGTAGGACAGCGCAAGATTCTTCAACGCACGATGCCCGCTTGCCTTCGGCGTGGCTTCGTACTCGCCCGGCGTATGGTGCTGTTCATACACCGCGAGCCATTCGTTCTTGAGCGCTGTGGCGAGGCGCTTACGCACGAACTGGCGGGCGGCATGCACGGCAGCCGGATTCGACTCGGACATCTGCTCCGCCAGATACGCTTCGGATGGCAGTATCAGCGTCAGCTCACGGAACGCCGGCGAGAGCGATTCATCGGTCAGCACGCGTGCGAATGCGGCGACGATCGAATCGTCCAGTTGCAGCGGCACGCCGGTCGCGGCACGCCCGGCTAGCGCGAGCAGTTCGCGCGTCGCCAGCCGTTGACCCGCTTCCCAACGGTTGAACGGATCGCTGTCGTGGGCGAGCAGGAAGGCGAGTTCGTCGGCCTTATAGTCGTATTCGACGATCACCGGAGCCGAGAAATTGCGCAGTAGCGAAGGCAGCGGCTTTTCGGCGACATCGACGAACGTGAAGGTCTGCTCGGTCTCGGTAAATTCGAGGACGCGCGTGGTGCCCGGCGCGGCGGTCGCTTCACCCTCGAGCCGCAGCGGCAGATCCGCGCCGTCCTTGCCGATCAGGCCGATCGCAAACGGGATCAGCAGTGCGCCCTTTTGCGTCTCGCGGGCCGCCGGCGCGGCGTCGCCGTAGCCTTGCGTGAGGGTCACACGATAGCTGCGAGCCGCGGCGTCATACGCGGTCTTGACCGCCACGCGCGGCGTGCCGGCCTGGCTATACCAGTGTTCGAACTGGGCAAGGTCGCGCCCGTTCGCATCCGCCATCGCATGACGGAAGTCGTCGCAGGTCACGGCCTGGCCGTCGTGACGCTTGAAGTACAGGTCCATGCCCTTGCGGAAGCCATCGCGGCCGAACAGCGTCTGATACATCCGCACGACTTCCGAACCCTTCTCATACACGGTCATCGTGTAGAAGTTGTTGATCTCGACGTAGCTTTCCGGGCGTACCGGATGCGCCATCGGACCCGCGTCTTCGGCGAACTGCATCTGGCGCAGCACGCGCACATCCTCGATCCGCTTGGTGGCGCGCGCGGCTTCGTCGTTGCCGTTGTGGCCGCCTGCCATGTCGGCCGAGAACTCCTGGTCGCGGAACACCGTCAGGCCTTCCTTCAGGCTCAACTGGAACCAGTCACGGCAGGTCACGCGGTTGCCGGTCCAGTTGTGGAAGTATTCGTGGCCGACCACCGCTTCGATGTTGGCGAAGTCGGTGTCGCTCGCTGTTTCCGGGTTCGCGAGCACGTACTTCGTGTTGAAGATATTGAGCCCTTTGTTCTCCATCGCACCCATGTTGAAGTCGCTCACCGCGACGATCATGAAGCGGTCCAGATCGAGTTCCAGCCCGAAGCGCTCCTCGTCCCAGCGGATCGAATGGATCAGCGAATCCATGGCGTGGCGAGTCTTGTCCAGGTCGTGCGGTTCGACCCACACCTGCAGCAGTTTTTCCGCGCCGGAGCCGCTCTTCACGCGCTCTTCGATGCACACCAGTTTGCCGGCCACCAGCGCGAACAGATAGCAGGGCTTGCGGAACGGATCTTCCCAGCGGGCGAAATGGCGGCCGTCGGGCAGATCGCCTTCCTCGAGCAGATTGCCGTTCGAGAGCAGCACCGGGTACGCGGCCTTGTTGGCGCGTAGCGTGACCGTGTAGGTGGCCATCACGTCCGGCCGGTCAAGGAAATAGGTAATGCCGTGAAAGCCTTCCGCCTCGCACTGGGTGAAGAAGTTGCCGCTGGACACGTACAGCCCGGAGAGCGTAGTGTTTTCGACGGGTTTGCAGATGCTCGTGATCGTCAGTTCGAAGCTGTCCGGCACGTTCTCGACGGTCAGTCCGTGTTCCGCCGGACGCACCGCGGCGTACGGCTCGCCGTCGATAGACGCGCTGGCGAATTCGAGTCGCTCGCCGATCAGTTCGAGGTGCGCGGCGCGCGCGGCGTCCGGATTGCGGCGCAGGCGCATCGTATTTTTGACGACCGTGCGTTCGGGCACGAGATCGAATTCAAGTGCCACGGTATCGATCAGGAAGGCGGGCGGCGCGTAATCGGCGCGACGGATCACAGGGGGCGTTGCGGTATCAGCCATGGCAGTTTGTAAGAATAAGATATTGAGCCGGCGGCGCATCCAGTACGCACCGGTATGTCAGCCATTGTACAAAGAAAGCTCGGGCCGCTCCGCGGTCGAACTTTTTGTCTGGGGGCCAGGTCAGCGTATGATCGGGCCGCCGTGCTTGCGTGCGGCGATTAATCGTAAGGATGAGGACGACTATGAAATCAGACCGTTGGACCGGGCGCGCCATGCTGATGCTGGTGGCGCTGACGGCACTGCTCTCTGGCTGTACCAGTTATGTGACCACCCAGGTGACGGCATTCTCCGACTGGAGCGGCAGCGACGCGAGCCGTACTTATGCCTTCACGCGCGGCCCCGCGCAGCAGAACAGCCTGGAACAGCAGACCTACGAGGTGCTGGTGGCCAATGAGCTGGCGACGCGCACGTTCCGGCAGGTCGACGCGCAGCAGGCTCACTATCTGGTGGGCCTCTCGTACGGCACCAAGAGCCAGACCGTCAGCGTTACCGAGCCGGTGTTCTACAGCAGCCCGTGGCCAGGACCATACTGGGGCCGTCCGATCGACCCATGGGGCCCGTTCGGGGCGTTTCCTCCGGCGTATGTGAGTTCCAGTTATCCGGTGTTTACGCATACGCTCGGCATCCGCATCACGGACCGCGCGACTGGCAAGGAGGTCTACAACGTGCTGGCGCGCAACGCGGGTGACGAAGCGTCGCTGGTGCGGGCCATGCCGTATCTGGCGCGTAGTGCGCTGGCAGATTTCCCGTTGGGCAACGGTGCGGTGCGCACGGTCAAGTTGCCGGTCGACAAGAATGCTGGGATGTCGAACGAGGCCGCTGGTTCAGCAGCGCCTGGTTCGGCGGCTTCGGTTCCGACGGTCGTGCAATAAAGCACGTAGCGAGCAGGAAGCCGGCTGGCTCTCGGCCAGCAAGATGCGACAGATGCAAGCAAAACGGCCCGGCAGGGCGAACCTGCCGGGCCGTTTTGCGTCGTGACGGTCGAAGCACGCGGCGCTAACTGCCCGGCCTTGCAGACCGTGGCTCAGAACGCTAACGCCCGCGAGCTGCGCTGACCGTCTCGAGCCAGCTTTACGCAGCGATCTTCGCCTTGCGCGCCGTGTGCTGCCGCGGCGCTTCGCGTTGATGCACGCGCTTGCCGGCAGCGTAGGTTTCGAAGATCGCGCGGTCGTCGCCGAGCAGCGCGAAGGCGAACAGCAGTTCTTCGAGCGACTCGGTGCGCCCGGTGCGGCGTGCCAGCAGCGGCGTTGCCTGTGGATCGAGCACGATGAAATCCGCTTCCGACTTCGGCGCCAGCGTGCCGACCTTGTCCGCCAGGTCGAGCGCTTCGGCGGCACCAGCCGTGGCGAGCCAGAACATCCGCGTGGCGGTCAGATGATGGCCGGTGAGACGCGCTACCTTGTGCGCTTCGTTCATCGTTTGCAGCATCGAAAACGACGTGCCGCCGCCGACATCGGTCGCGAGCGCGATCGGCATGCCGGCTTCGTCTGCTTTGTCGAAGTCGAACAGGCCGCTACCGAGGAACAGGTTCGAGGTCGGGCAGTGCGAGGCGACCGTGCCGGTCTGCGCCATCCGCTTACGGTCTTCAGCGTCAAGATGGATGCAGTGGCCATACACGGCACGGCGGCGCAGCAGGCCGTAGTGATCGTAGATGTCCAGATAGCTGCGGTGGCCCGGGAACAGGTCGGCGACCCACTTTACCTCGTCGGTGTTTTCGGCGACATGGCTCTGGATGAAAACATCCGCATGCTCGCGCGCGAGCACACCACAGGCCTCGAGTTGGGCTTCAGTCGAGGTAGGTGCGAAGCGCGGCGTCAGCGCATACATCTGGCGGCCGCGGTTGTGCCAGCGGCCAATCAGTTCCGCGCTGTCGTCGTAGCCCGACTGCGCGGTGTCACGCAGGAACTCGGGGCAGTTGCGATCCATCAGTACCTTGCCTGCCACCATGCGCAGGTTGCGGGCTTCGCTTTCGGTGAACAGCGCATCCGCGGATTCCTTATGCACCGTGCAATAGACGAGCGCCGTGGTCGTGCCGCAGGCGAGCAGTTCTTCGACGAAGAAACTGGCCGTGTCCTGAGCGTAGGCCGGATCGGCGAAGCGGCGTTCGGTCGGGAAGGTGTACGTATCGAGCCACGGCAGAAGGCCGGGCGCGGGCGAGGCGATCATGTCCGTTTGCGGATAGTGAATGTGCGTATCGATAAAGCCAGGCACGATCAGCTTGTCGCGCATGTCCTGCACCTGTGTGCCGGGGGCGAGCTGGGACGACAGCGCTGCATACGCGCCTGCTGCGACGACGTGGCCGTCTTCCACGATCAGCAGGCCGTCTTCGTTGAAGACTGCCGCGTTGGACGATTGCGCAGGGTCGCCGTTGAAGGTCAGCAGTTGCGCGCGGAATGCGGTTTGGGCCGCTTGAGCCGAGTGATTCATGGGGAAAGCCGTCTCCGTTGTATGGGAATGTGAAGCGAAAAATTGGCGGTAAGTAAAGCCGCAAACAAGGCGAAAGAAGCGGGACGGCGCGCTACCGCCGCTCCTCCTGCTACTCGCGTTTCAGACCGCGCCGGTCAGCCCGCGTCAGAAGCGTGCCAGTGCGCGTCGAGCTTCGCGATCAACGCATCGCGTTCCGCGGGCGTCACGAACGCCGCCTCGAAGCTGTTGCGGATGATCGTGTAGACCTCGGCATCGGTGAGCTTGAGCGCATCGATGGTGGCGAGGTAGTTCGCATTGACGTAGCCGCCGAAGTAAGCCGGGTCGTCGGAATTCACGGTGACGGCGACGCCCTTGTCGAGCAGCGCCTTCAGCGTGTGTTTGGTCAGATCGTCGAACACGCATAGCTTGAGGTTCGACAGCGGGCACACCGTCAGTGCGACGCGCGTGTCGGCCAGCCGCGTGACGAGCGCCGGGTCTTCGATGCTGCGCACGCCATGGTCGACGCGGTCCACCTTCAGCAGATCCAGCGCTTCGTAGATATACGACGGCGGCCCTTCCTCGCCCGCATGCGCAACCAGCTTCAGACCCTTGTCCCGTGCCTTGGCAAACACGCGCTCGAACTTCGACGGTGGATGGCCGCGCTCGGACGAATCCAGACCGACGCCGATCAGCCGATGTTTGTACTGGTCAAACAACGGCAACGCTTCGTCGAAGGTCGCAAGCGCATCTTCTTCGGAGAGGTGGCGCAAGAAGCACAGGATCAGCTTGCTCGTGAGGCCGCGCTTTTCCGCGTCGGCGAGCGCGCGCTCGATGCCGGCCACGACGGTGGCGATCGATACGCCGCGTTCGGTGTGCGTCTGCGGGTCGAAGAAAATCTCGGTATGGATGACGTTATCGGCGAGCGAGCGCTCGACGTAGGCCATCGTCATGTCGTAGAAATCCTGCTCATGCAGCAGCACGCTCGCGCCGGCGTAGTAGATGTCGAGAAACGATTGCAGATCGGTAAACGCATACGCTTTGCGCAGTGCTTCGATCGAATCGTAGGCGAGCGTCACGCCGTTGCGCTCGGCGAGCTTGAAAATCAGCTCGGGTTCCAGCGAGCCTTCGATATGGATATGCAGTTCGGCCTTCGGCGCGGCTGCTGCTTTGTCGGCGAGAGTGAGAGCGGCGGGGGTATTCATGTTCGATTCTTTAGTGGTTCGATTTAATGGTCTGGTGTGCGAAAAGTCAGGCTTTACCGTACGTGTCCCGCGAGTTTCTGACCCGTCATGCCGCCAGGGTCGCGTGCGCGTTCGCCTCGACCGCCTGCAACACTTGCGCGGCCGCGGAAATCGCGATGATCTCCGGCGACTTGTCCTCGATGCCATCCACGCCGAGCGGGCATTTCATCCGCGCAATCTGCGCAGGATCGATGCCGCGGGCGGCGAGCCGGTGTTCGAACTGCTTGCGCTTGGAGAGCGAGCCGATCATGCCGAAGAACGCAAAGTCGCCGCGCCGCAAGATGCGCTCGGCGAGGTCGAGGTCGAGCGTATGGTTGTGCGTCATCACGATGAAGTACGTCTGTGGCGCGGCCTGGTCGATGGCTTCGTCAGGCGCATCGTTTGGATCGATCGTCACATTCCACGCCTGCAGCAACTCGGGCGGCGGAAACTGCGCATCGCGCTCGTCGACCCAGCGCACGTGGCACTGCAGCGTTCCCAGCACGCGCACGAGTGCGGCGCCCACGTGTCCGGCGCCGAACAGCACCACCGCGAAGTCACGCGGTGCGATTGTCTCGGTGAGCAGCGAACTGCTTTCCGCGAAGCCGGCGCCGTCCCACAGCAGACAATCGGCGCTTTCGACGCCGGGCTCTGGCTCCGACAGCATCACCGCATCCGGCGCGGGGCCGAATGATACGCTACGCACCGTCGAAAGACCTGCCGCCACGCGCTTGGCGAGCGAGCTGATCCAGCCGAGATCGGCGACATCGAGACGCTCGAACGCGAGCACCACGGCGCCGCCGCAGCATTGGCCGAGACTCGGACCGAGCGCGAAGCGTTCGAGCCGGCGCATATGCGACATGCGCATGCCTTCCTTGAGGACCTGGCGCGCGGACTCGATGGCTTTCCATTCGAGGTGGCCGCCGCCGATCGTATGGCGTGCCGAATCGCGCGTGACAATCATCTTCGTGCCGGCTTCGCGCGGCGCCGATCCTTCGACGCGCGCGACCGTCACCAGCACGGCGGCGTCGCCGTGTGCGAGCAGTTGTTGCAGATCGGTTAGCCAGGGTTGCATCCGGCAGTTCTCCATCCATGGCTGCAAGGGGTGTCCATGCAGCCGGTTAAGCGTGGCGCTGTGCGTTCGTGTCGCGTAGCGCGTGAAAGTTCATGTGGCAGTGTCGAGGCTGGCCGGTGCTTTTGGAGTCGCGCCGGACGTCGTATTTCCCACCGAAGTCGCTGCTGCTTTTGGCTCCGTTTCGGGCTCCTTTGGATCGTTCGGCCCGGTAGGCGCGCTTGCAGCTGGGGCAGCCTGCTGCATCGCTTCCAACGCGTCGAGAATCGCCTCGGGCGTCGCCGGTGCGCGCAACGGCGGGGCCTGATTCGCCTGCGGCGCTGTGGCCGCAATCGCATCGCGGATCGCGAGAAACACTGAGAACGGCAGCAACAGAGGGGGCTCGCCGACTGCCTTCGAGCGGAACACTGTAGGCTCCGCATTCTCGTTGCGGTAGAGCTGAACGTGGAACGCGGCGGGCGTATCGTTGACCGCCGGGATCTTGTACGTCGATGGCGCATGCGTCATCAGTCGACCCTCGCGGTTCCACCAGAGTTCCTCAGTGGTGAGCCAGCCCATCCCCTGGATGAAGCCGCCTTCGACCTGGCCGATGTCAATAGCCGGATTGATGGACTGCCCGGCATCGTGCAGCACGTCGGCGCGTACGAGCTTCCATTCGCCTGTCAGCGTATCCACCACGACTTCCGACACCGCCGCACCATACGCGAAATAGTAGAACGGATGACCGGTCAGCGTCTTCGCGTCCCAGTGCACCTTGGGTGTCGTGTAGAAACCATCGGACCACAACTGCACACGCGCCAGATACGCCGTGTTGACGAGTTGTGCGAAGGGCATTGTCACGCCGTTCGCGTGCACCATGCTGTCCTTGAACTGCACGGCGTCAGGTTCGCCGCCGAGTTCTCTGGCAGCCAGCACGGCTAGCCGCTCGCGGATCGTGCGTGCGGCCGCTTCGGCGGCCTTGCCGTTCAGATCGCTGCCGGTGGAGGCGGCCGTGGCGGAGGTGTTCGCTACCTTGGACGTATCGGTCGCGGTCGCACGCACCCGCGAGAGCGGCACGCCGAGTTCGTTGGCGACCACCTGGGCCACCTTCGTGTTGAGCCCCTGGCCCATCTCGGTGCCGCCGTGATTGACGAGGATCGAACCGTCCTTGTAGACGTGCACCAATGCGCCGGCCTGATTGAGAAAAGGCACGTTGAACGAGATGCCGAATTTCACCGGCGAGAAGGCAATGCCGCGTTTGAGCACGGGACTCGTTGCGTTGTAGGCAGCGAGCGCGGCGCGGCGTGCCCGGTAGTCGCTGGACGCGAGCAGTTCCTCGGTGAGCGGCGCAATGACGTTGTCTTCGACACGCTGGCCATACGGTGTG
>NZ_JAMFSB010000356.1 GCF_026225065.1 Paraburkholderia sp.
GGCGCAACGGCGTAATCGCAAAGCCTATCGTAATTGAGAGAAGCGTTTGGATCGCAGCTGGGGCGACCATCATCGGTGGCGTAACAGTAGGCGAGAACTCGGTGATCGCTGCAGGATCGGTAGTTACGAGGGACGTCCCCCCGAATACGCTTGTGGGTGGAAATCCGGCGAGGGTCATTCGTTCGATTGGTGACTGAGGGAGCGTCCGCAGAAGGTCAATTCGGATGCTAAGAAATTCTCCAAGGATCAGCGAGAAATCTGGCAGTGCACGATAGTGCAGACTGGCCGAGCGAGTCGACGTTCGCGCGACTGACTTGTCTATTACATATTGCTTTCGTTACGCAAGCAACGCAAAGTGCAATCTGCGCCGCCTGACGCCTTCCAAACTATGTCGCAGAACCAAGTATTGTGCTGCCGGCCGCAGACTTCGCTGGTGACGGTGATCATTTTGTGAACGTGTGTGCGCTCGCAAACGTAGTAACGGATTGCAAAGTGCATTAATTGCGGCAGGTTCCGGCTGGTCCAGCAAGAGCGGCTCACCTCATGGGCGGGTGCCTGCCGTGCGCTCCGTTCCCGTACACGATAACTCCGAAAAGTAGGCGATTCGTAAACCAATATGCTCCGTCAAATCATCGACAGCTTTGACTCGGCGATACTGGCCTTCCTGACGCACGGTGCGCTGCACACGGCGACTTACGGTCATGCGGTCAGTCACGTTGCAGACTTCTACCTGTTCAAAGGCGTCCTGCCATTAGCCATGCTATGTGCCATCTGGTTCGACACAAGGGAGCGCCGGCAGTGGCAGTGGCAGCGGCAAATGGTTGTTGCCACCGTCCTGAGCGGTGTGCTGGCGCTTTTCATTGGCAGAGTTCTGGCTCACTATTTGCCTTTCCGCCAGAGACCGCTCTACGACAGCAGCCTGCACCTGACGTTTCCAATAGCGGCCACTCCGGAGGCGGTTCTTCGAACCTGGAGTTCGTTTCCTAGCGACCATGCGATGCTGTGGTCTGCCGTCGCGATGGGCATCTTTCTCGTCTCCCGATGGATGGGCGTGCTCGCGCTGCTGCAATGCGCATTTCTTATCTGTCTTCCGCGCGTTTATCTGGGCTTGCACTATCCGAGCGACGTTCTGGCAGGAATCATCCTCGGCGTTGGCGTTACCTGCGTTGTAACGCGAAAACCGATCATGGAGCGATTTGCGCCAGCCATCGTTCGACTCATCGATAGGTATCCGAACGTTTCGTATGCGGGCCTGTTTGTCATTTTGTTTGAACTTGCGACTACGTTCGACGAGCCACGGGAGCTGGCGCAATCCATCTTTCGACATGTCCTTCACGGTTAACTCTGGATCACCCGCGTCCCACGATGCCGATAAATAGCTACGACATTTTTTTGAAAATTGTCGAATCCATCCGATTCGTAGAGGACCGCTGATAGAGTGACGGTTCGGCACTCATATAATTCGACCGGACTTTTTCACCCGTGACACTTTCTATCCTCCGCTTCCTCGCACGCGCGGCGCTGACCTCGCTGCTGGTCATCAGCAGTGCCCATGCGCAAACCGCTAGTAGCTCGCCTACGCCCGTGAAGCTGCGAATCGGCTATCAAAAGTCTTCGACGCTCATCACGATCCTGAAAGCACGCGGCTCGCTCGAGCAAGCACTGGCGCCGCTGGGCGTGACTGTTACGTGGAACGAGTTTGCAAGCGGCTTGCCGCTGACCGAAGCACTCAACGCCGACGCGGTGGACTTCAGCGCCGACGTTGCCGACACAGTCCCGGTATTCGCCCAGGCGGCCCATGCGCGCTTTGTGTATGTGGCGCAAGAAGCACCGTCACCGGGCGCGCAGGCCGTCATTGTGAAGCGCGATGGGCCGCTCCACACACTTGCAGACCTGAAAGGCCAGCGCATAGCGGTGACCAAGGCAGCGGGCAGTCATTATCTGCTGCTTGCCGCGCTCGCCAAAGCGGGGCTGGCACCGGCAGACGTGCACATCAGCTACCTGACACCTGCCGACGGACGCGCCGCATTCGAGCGCGGTAGCGTCGACGCATGGGTCACGTGGGATCCTTACGTCGCCGCGGTCGATAAAACGCCGGACGTGCGCATCCTCGCCAACGGGGAAAGTCTGGCCTCCTATCAACGGTACTACCTTGCGTCGAGCAGCTTCGCCGCAGCCCACCCCGATGTAATCAGCACGGTGTTCGCGCAACTGACGTCGGCGGGCGAGTGGGTTCGCGCGCATCCCGACGATGCCGCCAAACTGCTGGCGCCGATCTGGGGTTTGGACGCAGCGACGATCGGACGCGCGAATGCACGTCGTAGCTATGCGGTGCGCGCAGTGGACGCGCAGCATTTCGGTGAGCAGCAGAAAATTGCCGACACCTTCTACCGGGCGGCGCTGCTGCCCGCACCGGTAGACACGGCGACGGCGCTCCGCTGGAATTTCACCACGAAGCGCGCGGAAGCGGTGGGCGTGTCGACCGCCGCTTCTGGCGGCTAATCATTTCGCCGCGACGGTTGCATTACCGAGTTCAGCCCATTGCCCGTTGCGCACCACGATGTCGATGCTCTTCACGCCGGCCACCCGGCGCGTAGTCGGATCGAAGTTCGCCTTGCCGAACACGACGCTCGGCACGTCGTGCAGTTTCGGCAGCGCATCCCGCACGCCTTTGCGATCGAGGCCGCCCGTACGCAGCGCGTAGGCTGCAATGATAGTGGCGTCATACGCGAACGCATTAAACGCATCCGGCTCGCGATGATATTTCGCCTCGAATCCGTGCACGAAGCGCTGCACCTCGGGGCGCGGATCGCCGGGGAAGAAGTTCGTATTGGTCGCTACTCCGTTCACCGCGTCGCCGCCCAGTTCGAGGAACTTCGGCGAGTAGACGGAGCTCGCGGCCACCACCGGCAGGCGGATGCCGCTTTCCCTCGCCTGCCGCACGATCTGCGCGCCGTCGGCGTAATAGGAGATCAGCACGAGCCCATCCGGATGCGCCCCGTTTACGCGTACGAGCGTGGCGCGGAAGTCCTTGTCGGTCGTCTGATAGCCTTCCGCCGCGACCACCTGAACGCCGCGCGCGGCCGCGGCCTTGACGAATACGTCTTTGCTCGCGCGGCCCCAATCGGTGTTCTGGTACAGCACCGCAACGTGATGGAGGCCTTCTTTCACGGCAAGATCCGCGATCAACGGCTGTGCATCGGCCTGGCTGACCGACGGACTCCAGATGAAATCGCCACCCTTGGTGAAGTCCGGATGCGAATTCGTGAAGCCGAGTTGTACGAGACCGGCACGCTGATAAATCGGCGAAGCCGCCATCGAAGCGGGGCTGGAGAAGTCGCCGAGTTCGATCAGGATCTTCGGATCGGAGACGAACTTTTGCGCGATCGTCACGGCTTGGCGCGGATCGCTTTGACTGTCTTCGAAAACGTATTGCAGCGGGTGACCGTTGATACCGCCATCCGCGTTGATTTCGTCGAGCGCGAGGTCGAAGCCGGCCTTCCATTGGGCGCCGTACTGGGCATTGGGCCCCGTCAGCGGGCCGCTGACGCCGAAGTACACCGGGGTGCCGGTTGCGCTGCCTGCTGCCGCGAACGGCGCGTGCAAAACCCCGATGGCGAGGGTGGAAGCTGCAAGCCAGCGCAGCAGTTGGCGGCGCGAGCCGCTCGTACGCAACAGGTTCATGAGAACATCTCTCCGCAAGTTCGAGGCAAAACAATGAGTCTGCGATGCGGGCGGCGTGTACTCAACGAATCGATTCAGATATCGATATTCGCGCCGCAGCGTAGGCGCATTAGTATTTCAGACCAAAAAGAATAAGCATTCGTGCGAATCTTGGTTGGCGGGTTTTTTTCCTCGTGTTTAGATGGACGGTTTGCGACCCGCTGCGTCACGAAAGGGGAATGAAATCGTTATGGGCGCGTGGCTCGAATACACCATCAACGGGCTGATCGTCGGCAACATCTATGCGTTGCTGGCGGTGGGGCTCGCGCTGATCTTCGGTGTCTCGCATCTGATCAACTTCGCCCATGGTTCGGTGTACATGATCGGGGCCTTCGTCGGCTGGTTTTGCCTGACGAAGCTGGCGTTGCCTTTACCGGTTGCGTTCGCCGCGACGATCGCGGCCTGCGCGCTGCTTGGCGTCGCGATCGAGCGCATCGGCCTGCGGCCGCTGCAGGGCGCGGCACGCATTGCGCCGCTGCTCGCCACGATCGGCATCAGTTTCGTGCTCGACCAGCTCGCGCAACTGGTGTTTGGGCCCGATCCCCGGCCTGTGCCGGCGGCGTTGCCGAACTGGACCGTCGTGATAGGCGGCGCGACGATCGGCTCGCTAGACGTGCTGATCGCGCTGATCGGCGGCGGCGCGGCCTGCGTGCTCTACGCCTTTCTGCGCTATACGCGGCTCGGCTGGGCGGTGCGCGCCACTGCGCAGGATCGCGACGCGGCGCAGCAAATGGGCGTCGACGTGAACGCGGTGAACCGCACGGTGTTTGCGATCGCCTGTGCGCTCGGCGGACTGAGCGGCCTGCTGGTCGGCATGTACTACAACAGCATCGACCCTTCGATGGGCTTCCAGGCGACGCTCAAGGGGGTCGTCGCACTGCTGATCGGCGGGCTCGGCAATGTGCCCGGCGCGATCGCGGGCAGCCTGCTGCTAGGCCTCGTCGAGAGCTATGGCGTCGCCATGTTCGGCACTAGCTACCGCGATCTTTTCGCGTTCGTGCTGCTGCTCGCGTTTCTGGTCTGGCGCCCGAACGGTCTGTTCAGCTCGAACCGCCGGCTGCCGCCCGAGCCGCTCACGGGCACCTTCCTGTCGAACCGGCTAACACTGAAGCTGCCGCGGCCAGTGCTCATCGTGCTGGTGCTGGCGGCCTTTGCGCTGCCGTTCGTGGCGCCGTCGCCCTATGTGCTGCAGACGCTTACCAACGGCTGGATCTACGGTCTGCTCGCGCTGAGCCTGACGCTGGTGGCGGGGACGGTCGGGCAGATCTCGCTCGGACACGCGGCGCTGCTGCTGATCGGCGCCTATGCGTCGGGACTGCTGTCGGTCGATCTCGGCTGGTCGCCGGCCGTGACGATTCCGCTCGCCGGCGCTATTACCGCGGTGCTGGGCACGCTGCTCGTGTATCCATCATTCCGCCTGCGCGGCCACTACGTATCGATCGCGACGCTCGGTATCGGTGAGATTGTCGGTCTCGTGGTACTGAACTGGGATGGCCTGACGCGCGGGCCGATCGGCGTCTCCGGCATCCCGCCGCTGTCGCTATTCGGCTGGGCGCTCGACGATGCACGCTCGGCCTACTGGCTCACGCTGACGATCCTCGTCGGCTTCGCACTCGTTCAGGTCCGGTTGCTGCATTCGCATCTGGGGCGTACGTGGCGGGCCATCCGCGAGGATGACGTCGCGGCGCGCGCCTACGGCATCCGGCCGAACCGCTACAAGGCGATGGCATTCGCCTTTGGCGGTCTCGCCGCGGGTGTTGCCGGTGCGATCGCCGCGCATCAGTACAGCTACATCAACTATCAGACCTTCGATTCGCAGGTGTCGATCCTCGCACTGACGATGGTGATTCTCGGCGGCCTCGGCAACGTGCTCGGCGCGATTGCCGGTGCAGTGGCGCTGATCGGCCTGCCCGAACTGTTCCGCTTTGCCGCCGAGTACCGGATGCTGGTCTACGGCATCGTGCTCCTGCTGCTCGTCCGCTTCCGGCCGCAAGGCCTGTTCGGCACCGTGTGATGGAGGCGGCGATGGATCATCCGGCCGGGGACGCTCCCGACATTCTCTTCGACGTGCGGCGCGTGACGCGCCGCTTCGATGGCGTCACGGCCGTGGCGGATGTGAGTTTTTCGGTTGCGCGTGGCGAATGCGTCAGCGTGATCGGTCCGAATGGCGCCGGCAAATCGACGCTTTTCAATCTGCTGAGCGGCGCGGATGTTCCCGACGAAGGTGTGATCCGGTTCGACGGCGAAGATGTGACCGGCTTCGCGCCGGAGCGCTTCGCGTCGCGCGGCGTCGCCCGTACGTTCCAGCACGGCCGCGTATTCGGCAACCTGAGCGTGCTCGACAACGTGTTGATCGGCGCGCACGCGCGGCTCGAGTTGGCGCGTCGCGGGCTGCCGGGCGTGGGGGCGGTGGCGGAACTGTTGCGAGCGCTGTTTGCGCTGCCGAGCGTGCGTCGCGAACAGCAGCGGCTCGATGCCGAAGCACGCGCCATCCTCGCGCGTTTCGGCAGCC
>NZ_JAMFSB010000357.1 GCF_026225065.1 Paraburkholderia sp.
CCCAGTCGCGTGACGAACCCTGACCGTAGTCGGCGCCGGCAATCACGATCAACGGTTGCTTGCGCTCCATGTAGGTTTCGATGGCTTCCCACATGCGCGTGACCTTGCCTTCAGGCTCGATGCGAGCCAAAGAACCGGCCTTGACCTTGCCGTCTTCGAGCACCATCTCGTTCTTCAACGTGGGGTTGGCGAACGTGGCGCGCTGCGCGGTCAGGTGATCGCCGCGGTGTGTCGCGTACGAGTTGAAATCCTCTTCCGGCAAGCCCATCTTCGCCAGATACTCGCCCGAGGCGCTATCCAGCAAGATGGCGTTAGACGGCGACAGGTGGTCGGTGGTGATGTTGTCACCGAGCACCGCGAGGGGTCGCATAGCCTTGAGCGTGCGCTTGCCGGCCAGCGCGCCTTCCCAATAGGGCGGGCGGCGGATATACGTGCTCGTCGGGCGCCAGTCGTACAGCGGGTTGGCGCGTTCACCGGTGTCGAGCGTGACTGCGAACATCGGTTCGTACACCTTGCGGAATTGCTCCGGCCTCACGCTAGACGCAACGATCGCGTCGATCTCTGCGTCGGACGGCCAGATGTCCTTGAGCATCACTGGATTGCCGGCGGCGTCGGTACCCAGCACATCTTTCTCGATGTCGAAACGGATCGTGCCGGCAATCGCATAGGCCACCACCAGCGGCGGCGAGGCGAGGAACGCCTGCTTGGCATAAGGGTGAATCCGGCCGTCGAAATTGCGGTTGCCGGACAGCACGGCGGTGGCGTACAGATCGCGCTCGACGACTTCCTTCTGGATCACCGGATCCAGCGCACCGGACATGCCGTTGCACGACGTGCAGGCATAGGCGACGACGCCAAACCCAAGCTGTTCCAGCTCCCGCAGCAGCTTTGCTTCTTCCAGATACAAGGTGACGGCTTTCGATCCCGGCGCGAGCGAGCTTTTCACCCACGGTTTGCGGGTCAGGCCGCGCTGGTTCGCATTGCGCGCCAGCAACGCCGCGGCGATCATGTTGCGCGGGTTATTGGTGTTGGTGCAGCTCGTGATGGCCGCGATGATCACGGCGCCGTCGGGCATCAACCCGGGCTCGTTTTCGACCTTGCCGCTGATGCCCCGCGCGGCCAGTTCCGACACGGGCAAGCGGCGGTGCGGGTTCGACGGACCGGCGAGCGTGCGCACCACGGTCGAAAGGTCAAACGTCAGTGCTCGCTCGTATTGCGCGTTCTTCAGGCTGTCGGCCCACAGGCCGGTTTCCTTCGCGTAGGTTTCCACCAGCTTGACGAGTTCGTCGTCGCGGCCGGTGAGCTTCAGGTACTTGATGGTCTGTTCGTCGATATAGAACATCGCAGCCGTCGCGCCGAACTCAGGCGCCATGTTGGCGATGGTGGCGCGGTCGCCCAAGGTGAGTTTGGCCGTGCCTTCGCCGTAGAACTCCAGATACGCACCCACGACTTTTTCCTTGCGCAGGAATTCGGTCAGCGACAACACCACGTCCGTTGCCGTGATGCCTTCGCCAGGCTTGCCGGTCAGCTCGACGCCGACGATATCCGGCAGGCGCATATACGAAGCGCGCCCCAGCATCACGCTTTCCGCTTCGAGGCCACCTACGCCGATGGCGATCACGCCGAGCGCATCGACCATCGGCGTATGCGAATCGGTGCCCACCAGCGTGTCGGGAAACGCCACACCGTCTTTCACCTGGACCACCGGGCTCATCCGCTCCAGATTGATCTGGTGCAGGATGCCGTTGCCCGGCGGAATCACATCGACGTTCTTGAATGCCTTCTTGGTCCAGTTGATGAAATCGAAGCGGTCCTCGTTGCGCCGGTCTTCAATGGCGCGGTTCTTGTCGAACGCATCCGGATCGAAGCCACCGCATTCGACGGCGAGCGAGTGATCCACCACCAGTTGTGTCGGCACGACCGGGTTGACCAGCGCCGGGTCGCCGCCCTGGGCGGCAATCGCGTCGCGCAGGCCGGCGAGGTCGACCAGCGCGGTTTGACCGAGGATGTCGTGGCAGACCACACGCGCCGGGAACCACGGGAAATCGAGGTCGCGCTTGCGTTCGATGATCTGCTTGAGCGAGGCATTGAGGGAGACCGGATCGCATCGGCGCACGAGGTTTTCGGCCAGCACGCGCGAGGTGTACGGCAGTGTGTCGTAGGCACCCGGCTGGATCGCCTCGACTGCAGCTCGCGTGTCGAAGAAGTCCAGCTTGGTGCCAGGCAGGGGCTTGCGGTTTGCAGTGTTCATACCGTGGGGGAATAAGATTGTAGTGCTCGGGGGGATAAGCGCCGGATGTCACCGACAATTATCCCCCTTTCCCGTTCAACGCTTGTGATCAGCGTTTCGCGAGCGGCACGAACTTCAGGTTGTCCGGACCGGTGTAATTCGCACTCGGCCGAATGATCTTGTTGTCGATGCGTTGCTCGATGATGTGCGCGCTCCATCCCGCCGTGCGGGCGATCACGAACACCGGCGTGAACATCGCCGTCGGCACGCCCATCATGTGGTACGACACCGCGCTGAACCAGTCCAGGTTCGGGAACATCTTCTTGGCGTCCCACATCACTGTTTCGAGGCGCTCGGCGATGTCGAACAGCTTGGTGCTGCCGGCTTCCTTCGAGAGCTTCTTCGCGACTTCCTTGATGACCTTGTTGCGCGGGTCGGAGATCGTGTAGACAGGATGGCCGAAGCCGATCACC
>NZ_JAMFSB010000048.1 GCF_026225065.1 Paraburkholderia sp.
GCGGCGTTGATGGCGAGCCTTCCTGCGTGCTCGGCACGGTCGTCGACATCACCGATATCCGGCGCGCCGAGATGCTGGCCCGGGAAAACGAGCGGCGTCTGTTTGACGTGACGCGCTCGCTGCCGGCGGTGGTTTTTCAACTGCGGCGCGACGAGCGCGGTCGCTACTCGTTCCCCTACATCGGCGGGAACACGCAGCAATTGCTGGGCCGTGACAGCGACACGCTCGCGAAGCCCGGCGAGACCGATCTGAAGCGCGTGTGGGCGGCAGACCGGCCGCGCGTGGTGGCTGAACTCGAGCGCTCGGCGCGCTCCGAGACTCCGATTCACATGGAGTTTCGCTCGGAAGGTTCGGACGGTCTGCGATGGGTACGCGCCGAACTGGTGCCGCGTCGTGAAGCGGCGGGCAGCGTGGTGTGGAGTGGGTACTGGGTCGATGCGAGCGCGGAGCACGCGCGCTCGGAGGAACTGGCACGGGCCCGCGATCTGGCCGAGGCCGCGTCGCGCGCCAAGGACGATTTCCTGGCGATGATGAGCCACGAGATCCGTACGCCAATGAACGGTGTGCTTGGCCTCGTCGAAGTGCTCGAACGCACGCAGCTGAATGCCGATCAGGGCGAAATGTTGGGCATGATCCATGAGTCCGCCGGCGCGTTGCTGCAGATCCTGGACGACCTGCTCGACTATTCGAAGATTGAAGCCGGCCGTTTGACCCTCGAGGCGGAACCGATCGACATGCGCGATCTGGTCGACAACGCCGTGGGGTTGCTCGCCGGTCGCGCGCACGAAAAGGGACTCAAGGTGCGCGTCGATATCGCGCCCGAAGTTGCGGCCAGTTTGCGCGGCGACAGTGTGCGTTTGCGCCAGATCCTGTTCAATCTGCTCGGCAACGCGATCAAGTTCACGCTGACCGGCGAGGTTGACGTGCGCGTCGCTATCGTGGAGCAGACACAACAGACGCAGACGCTTGAGATGAGCGTGGAAGATACCGGTATCGGTATCGAGCCAGAGGCTCAGGCGGCCTTGTTCGAGCCGTTCGTGCAGGCTGAATCGTCGACGACGCGGCGCTTCGGCGGTACAGGACTTGGCCTGACCATCTGCCGCAAGCTCATTGCATTGATGGGCGGGGCGCTCTACTTGCAGAGCACGCCCGGCGTAGGTACCCGCATGACCGTGCGCGTGGTGATGCCCATCGAGACGCAACACTATAAGGTCAGCGGTTTGCGTGGCAAGCGTGGGATCGTCGCTGTCTCCGACTCGCGTGTCGCACAGGCTCTGGTCCACTTTGGCCGGGCGCTTGGAATCGAGTTGCGGCAGGTCAGTCACGGCGCCGCAGAGTGGCGCGACCCGGCCGCGGTCGCCGACGTCGACCTGGTGTTCCTCGGCGAGCAGCTGGAAGTGCCCGCCGCCGTGCGCTCAGGTGCGCGCGTTGTCTATCTGACTGAAAAGCCCAAGCCTACCGGTTACCGCGTTCTGGACGACGCGGTGCGTGTGAGTATCAACCCCATCTCCTGGCGCGGGCTCGGTGCGGCATGCGCCGCTGCGCTCACCGGCTTGTCGGCTCCCGCGCCGCGTGCGCGGGAGTCTGCCGACGCGGCGATGGTGCCTCCCGACAGGGAGCGCGCCACCGCGAGCGGCCGGTTGATTCTTGTGGCGGAAGACGATCCGGTGAATCAGGAACTGATCCGTCATCAACTGGCCTTGCTCGGATTCGCCTGCGACGTGGTGAACGACGGCGTGGAAGCACTCGCCGCGCTGCAACAGACCCGCTACGGATGTCTGATCACCGACTGTCACATGCCGAACCTGTCCGGCTATGAACTCGCACGGCGCGTGCGCGAAACTGAAGAGGCCCGCCCTGGCGCCAGTGGCACATCGCATCTGCCCATTCTCGGCATCACAGCCAATACTGCGCCCGAGGATCTGAGCCAATGCCGCGACGCTGGCATGGACGATTGCCTTGTGAAGCCGACCCGTCTCGCGACGTTGCGCGAGCATTTGAGCCGCTGGTTCGGTGCAGAGATTGTGCGTGCAGTCGCGCCGGTCGAAGCGGTCAATACCGCACCGGCCGCCGAAGCCCAGGGTCAGGAGTCCGTCGAGGCGTTTGTGCCTGTGGATCTTTCTCACATGACGCAGTTGTGGGGCAGCGAGTCGACGGTGAAGGCGCTGCTCGATTCGTTCGTGACGTCTGTACGGGACGACGTTCGAGCTTTGCCACCGTTGCTCGAGCATGCGGATGTCGCGCAGTTGCGCCAATGGCATCACCGGGTTGTAGGCGCTGCGGGCGTGCTGCAGTACGCGCCGTTGCTTGCCGCGCTGGAGCAATACCGAAGCGGCCTCGGCAGCAAATCGCGGGAGCTGCTGCGCGCAGACGGCGTGGCGCTCATCAAAAAATGCAACGCTATGCTTGATGGGATCGAGGAGCAGGCCGCGTTGCTCGCATAGCGGCGAGGCAGTCATTCAGACAGCTGACAGGTGAGCGGTAGCTGACCCGCCTGGCTCGCTCCGCGTATTTCCTTCACGTTTTTCCAGGCGAAAAAAAACGCGACCGAAGCCGCGTTAAAGATTGGAGACATCCTTCGGTGAAGGAGTCACTTCTCGCTGACTGAAGCATAGCGCCAGGCAGCGATTTGATTGCATTCGAATCCCACAATTATCTATTTTCTGATTTTGTAAGAAACATGGGCGCCCGGCCCCCGCTCGCTAAGCCCCACGCCAGCCCTCGATTTACACTAGTATGGGTGGCGCCGTGCGCGGCCTATGTGTGGTGCGGCGGTGCACCAAGTCCGGAGAAAAAATATGAATGCAACTCGGAAACTGAGTCTGGGCGTTGTTTTTTGGGCACTGGCGTCGGGGATCGCCTTCGCAGACACAGTGGCGCTGAAGGCGGATCTTGAGCCGTCGAGCGAAGTCCCGCCGCGCGTCAGCCACGCACACGGCATGCTTGACGCCTCCTTCGATACGTCCACCAAGGCGCTGCAGTGGACGGTCACCTACGCGGAGCTATCGAGTCCTATCGCAGCCGCTCATTTTCATGGCCCAGCACCGGTCGGGCAGAACGCGAAAATTCAGATCCCAATTGACAAGAGCGCGCTCGCCAGCCCGATCAAGGGCTCTGCCACGTTGACGGATCAGCAGGTGACCGACCTGATGGCCGGTCAGTGGTATTTCAACATCCATACCGCGCAAAACCCGATGGGTGAGATCCGCGGTCAGGTGCGGCCTTCCAACTAGCCGTCCTTGCGCGTCCTACAGCTCTCCGCTAGTCCGCGGCGCAACAGGCGGGGTGTGCATGAATCGTCGGAGGATTAGAACCGCTCATCCAGCGGATCATTGCGCGAACCCACGTACCATGATGGTTGACCATTCATGGAGGGTGTCCCGATGAGTTGGCAAAGTGCGCTCGCATGCTGGTACCTGCGCCGGCAGTTTCGACCGGCCACATTGAAGACCGAGATTAGCGTCGAGGGCGCACGCGCCCTTACGGCGAAACGTGCGTGGTCACCGAAAGTGCCTGCGGGCTGGCGCTTGCGGGAACAATACGGCCCTGGCGAGACCTTGCGTGGCGAGTGGTTCGAGCCGGCCACCCGCAACGGCGGCGCAGCCGAAGCAGTCGACACCCCCACGATTCTTTATCTGCACGGCGGCGGTTATTACTTCTGCTCGCCTCGTTCCCATCGCTCAATTGTGTTCGGTCTGGCGACACGCTCGCGTGCATCGGCGTTTTCGCTCGACTATCGGCTCGCGCCTGAAGCACGCTTCCCCGCCGCTCTCGATGATGCGTTGGCAGCCTACCGGCAACTGCTCGCGAGCGGCAGGCCGGCGGAATCGATTGTGATTGCGGGTGACTCCGCCGGGGGCGGACTAGCTCTTGCGACGCTGGTCGCCTTGCGCGACGCCGGCGATCCTTTACCGGCAGGTGGCGTGCTGTTTTCGCCGTGGACCGATCTGGCCGCGAGCGGCGCGTCGATCCGTATCAACGATGGAGTCGACCCGATGTTCAGCGGCCCTGCGATCGGCCGGGCTGCGAAGCTATATCTCGGCGATACATCAGCGACGCATCCGTATGCCTCGCCGGTCTATGCCGATCTGCACGGCCTGCCGCCGCTTTTCATTCAGGCGGGTAGCACGGAAGTATTGCTGGACGATTCGCGACGGGTAGCGGAGAACGCGCGCAGCGAGGGTGTGCCGGTCGAGCTGCAGGTGTGGCCGGACATGCCGCACGTCTGGCAGATCTTCACGCCCTTCATTCCAGAAGGCCGCCGCGCGCTCGACGGCGCCGCCGGCTTTGTGCGCGAAGTGACCGGCCCGCGCAGCGCTCAACCGTCGAGTGCGATGTCGATGGTCTGATAGGCGGTCTTCACCAGTTCCGGGCCATACTGCCGCTCAAGCCTCCGCACGGTGAAATGGCCGTGCGCGACCAACTGGAAGTGGTCCATGAAGACGGTGTTGACCATCGCCCCAAGCACAGCGCCGATCGCCGGAATCGACTTGGCGGCGATCTGTTCGCTGACCTGCACGGAAAAGCGCGACGCGATCGTATTGAGCAGACGCAACAGCGCCGTCGACCCGTGTGAGGTGAAGCCTTTGGTCGCGATCTCCGCCGATGCTTTCGAGACCGCCTGCGCCAGCGCGCCGCGCATGATGAAGTAGCCGTAGTCGGCGTCGTCATCGGCTTTTGACGCGCCGCCCATTCCAAGTACGGTCAGACACTGCAACTGCGTGTCGATCGACGACAGGTCTTCGCCTTCGCTGCGTGCGATGTCGCAGATCGAGCGGAACATCAGCGTGGTCGTAACCGGCAATTCCACCGGCAGCGCGAACAGCCCGAACGCGCCGCCGGCCGCGCCGGTCGTCGCCACCGCGAACTTGTGCAGCAGATTGCTCGGCCGGTCGGGAATCGCAAGCGGCGGCGCGTCGGGGTCGTGCCGCCCGAGCGTGCGCAGCGCGAGCTGCAGGCACTTGCGCAACGCGAGCTGGGTTGCGTCGTTTACCTTCTCATTGGCGATGGCCGGCATCCGCGACAGGAGCTTTTCGAGCGGTGCACCGACGATGCTGGCCAGTTTCATCGCCAGAGCCGGGCTTTCCAGCTCGTGTTTCGCGCGTCGCAGCGCGCGCAGGTCCTCGGCGGACAAGCTCTGTTCGGCGAGCGAAGTGGACTCCATGTGCCTCCCTGTGGCGGGCAAATTCTTTAATTAGCTGATCGTCGGCGCATCGGATGAACGCCAACACAGCCAGTTTAGAGCGCCTTAACGTGCTATGATTCCCCATTGGTTGACGCGTCAACCGTTGCGCTATCAAAAAACATGGCTGTCCATACCGCTGCTCACCATTCGAGTGGGCAAGTTTTACCGTTCCGGGAATCGCTCATGGCGATGCTCGGCGTTTCCTTTGTGACGATGCTTGTTGCGCTCGACCAGACCGTGGTCGGCACAGCGCTGCCTACGATCGTCGCAGAGCTCAAAGGCTTCGAGCTTTACGCGTGGGTCGCGACGTCGTACCTGCTGACCTCGGTCATCACAGTGCCGGTCTTCGGACGTTTCGGCGATTACTACGGGCGCAAGCCGTTCGTCATCGCGTCGATCATCGTTTTCACCGGTGCCTCGGTGCTCTGTGGCATGGCGAACAGCATGCTGTTCCTGGTGCTTGCGCGTGGCCTGCAGGGTATCGGCGGCGGCATGCTGGTCGGCACTGCCTTCGCCTGCATTCCCGATCTCTTTCCCGATTCGGTTGTGCGTCTGCGCTGGCAGGTGCTGATGAGTTCGGCGTTCGGCATCGCCAACGCCGTTGGGCCGTCGCTAGGCGGTTTCCTCACGCAGTACTACGGCTGGCGCTCGGTGTTCTACGTCAATCTGCCGGTCGGTCTGCTGTCGCTCTTCTTCGTGTGGCGTTTTCTGCCGCATTTGCGGCACGTCGAGCACAAAGGCAAGATGCGCCTCGATTGGCCGGGCGCCTTGCTAATCGCAATCTCGCTCGGTTGTCTGCAACTGTTCGTCGAAATGTTGCCCAAGCACGGCGTGTCGCTGACGACCGTCGCGTTGCTGGTCGCAAGTGTGGCGTCTGCATATGGACTGTGGAAATGGGAGCAGCGTTGCCCGACCGCCATCCTGCCTGTCGATATGTTCCGCAATCGCAGCCTTGCCGCGCTGTTCACGCTGGCGGTGCTCGGCGGCTTCTCGATGTTCTCGTTGCTGTTCTACGCACCGTTGCTGTTCCAGGGTGGCTTCGGCATGTCGCCGAAAGAAGCGGGCCTCGTGATTACACCGCTCGTCGTGTTCATTACGATCGGTAGCATTGCCAACGGCCGGATCGTGTCGCGTGTCAGCAATCCGAATCTGATGCTATATATCGGCTTCACGCTGATGGCGTTGTCATGCCTCGGCGCGGTGGTAGCAACGCGTGCCATGCCGGGATGGCTGCTGATGTCGTTCATGGTGCTCGGCGGTCTGGGACTCGGTTTCGTGATGCCGAATCTGACTATCTTCGCGCAACAGACGGCGGGTCGCGAACATCTCGGCATTGCAACGGCATTGCTGCAATCGCTGCGGATGATTGGCGGGATGATCGGGACGGCGCTGACCGGCACGCTCGTCACGCATATGTACGCGAGCGGCGTGCGCAGCGCGCTGGAACACGATCAGGCGACGCAATGGTTCCCGGATATGGGCGACCCGCAAATTCTCATCAACCATGATGCCCAGGCCACGCTGCTCGCTCAGTTGGCGCATGCCGGACACAATGGCGCGATGCTGCTCGAGTCGGCGCGCGAATCGCTGGTGTCGGCGATTCATCTGGGTCTCGCGGTCGCCGCGATCGTCGCAGTGGCTTCGATCTGGCAAAGCCGCCGCGTGCCGCCTATCAAGTTAAAGCGGCAGGTCGAGCCGACTATCCTCGCTGATTGATTTTCGAACACCCGCGTCATCGGAACACCATGGAACAACAGGATCGCGTCGCCATCGTTCAGCAGTTCGGCCGCACCTATCGGGCGTTCATGTCGGCGTTCGAGGCGCAGGTGGGACATCCCATGCCACGCTGGCGGGTGATGCTGGCGTTGCACGACCAGGGCGGCGAGTCATCGCAGAAGCGTCTCGTCGAGCGGCTGCGCATCGACCCCGGCGCCTTGACGCGGCAGTTGAAAGCGCTCGAGGTGCTCGGCTGGATTTCGCGCAGCATGGACGAGCGCGATAACCGCATCACCAATGTGCGGCTCACGGAAACCGGGATAGCCGCGACCGAAGAGGCGCTGCCGCGCCGCACCGCATTCCTCAATGACACGATGGCCGCGCTGCCGGACGAGGCGCTTGCGGCGCTGTCCGGTGGGTTGCGAATGCTCGAAGCGCGGATCGGCGAAGTGCTCGCTCAGAAGAACGTCTCAATCACTTCCGTGACCTGATACGAAGGATTGACCACCAGCAACTGACGCCACTTATCGAACGTCAGACAGGGGTGCGAGATGTCGAACGCGATCATGTCGCCGACCTTCAGATCGGCGCCCGCAGGAATCCGCAGATAGGCGTGTTGATCCATCATGCCGAAGATTTCCCAACCCTCGTTGGCCGCGATTTCGCGCGGCGCCTCAGTGCCCGGGCGATAGTGCTTGGCGGGTTCCGGCATGCCGGCGTCGAACGCGGAATCGCGCTTGCCCAAACCGATGATGGCGCGGTCCGGCTCCGGAATCGACTGCACGTAGGCCCACAACTGCAGCGCCGGCAACAGCCCTTCACCCATCTTTTTGGCAACCGGATTGCGCGCAAAGATATCCGTCTGCGCTTTGCGGTAGACGCCGACGTCATGCGTCAGATAGCAGCCTGGCCGCAACACTACTTCGACCTGGCCATCCGCCGACGCCTTCACGAATTCTTCCGCGACCACGTCGTACCAGGCCGAACCTGCGCCAGACAGAATGGCCGGCGTGCGCGCAAAGCGTCCTTCGTCAACCAGCGTGCGCGTGATGGTGACTGCGCTTTGCAGAAACTCGCGGACTTCGTGTTCTTCTTTCAGCACACCTTCGTACAGCTCCACACCGGCGAGCTTCAGCGCATCCGGATAGCGCGCGATTGCGTCCAGTACAGCGGTGCGTTGCGCTTCGTCGCGCACGCCGGTGCGGCCGCCTGGCACGCCGAGTTCAAGCAGGACGTTCAGTGATTTACGCACCGAGCCGAAGAACTTGCCGAGCTGCTCGGCGCCTTCCACTGAATCCACGAGACAAAAGAATTCGAACTCCGGATCGCTGAGCATCTCGGCGATCATCAGCATGTTGCGGCGGCCGACCAGTTGATTGGCCATCAGGATGCGCGACACACCGCCGTGATAAGCGGCCCGCACCTGATGCGCGGTGGCGAGCGTAATACCCCACGCGCCGGTTTCGAGCTGACGGCGAAACAGTTGCGGCGCCATGGTGGTCTTGCCGTGCGGCGCGAGCTTGACGCCGTATTCGGCGACGAACGCCTGCATCCATTTCAGGTTGTGCTCGATACGGTCCGCGTAGAGCACGGCAGCCGGCAGGCTCACATCTTCGTTCAGCAGATTCCATTCGAGGCGGCCCGCGTCCATCAGCTGGATACTGGTGCCCGGAACCATGCCCAAGCCCTTGCTATAAGGATCAATCGTTGCGCCCTGATAGTTTGTAACTTTCATGTAATCCTGCTCCATCGTCCAGATAAATCACTGCGAAGTTGACTTTCACATGTTACCGAAAGTAGCATGTTTCCTGAAATGTTATTTAGTACCACGGCGCTGGCGCCCGTTGGTACAAGTTGCCGTAAACGGTGTCGCGCGTTGCAACGGTCCTCCCGATCTTTCCGGTTTTCCATGAATTCCAGCGCTGAACCGCTTACTTTCGATATCGTCGCCCGCATCGCCGAATGCGCGCCGGAGCTGCGTTCGGCCGAGCGCAAGGTGGCCTCGCTGATCCTCGACGACCTGACGGGTGCCTCGCGCGCGAGCATCGGCGCGCTGGCGCAGCAGGCCGGCGTCAGCGTCGCCACCGTCACGCGCTTTGCCAAGGCGGTGGGCTGCCGCGACGTCCGCGAACTGAAGTTGCGGCTTGCCCAGGCCGCGGCGGTAGGGCAACGCTTCCTGCAAGGCAGCGCGACGGCCGACGCACCCGAGCCGCTCGCTACCCGCGTGTTCGACGAAGTGCAGACCGCGCTCACGCACAACCACCAGTTGCTGTGCCAGGCACCCTTGGCCCAAGCGGCCGCCGCGCTGCGCGAGGCGCGCATGATCTACGTGTTCGGCATGGGCGGCGGTTCAACCGCGCTTGCCGATGAAATGCGCTTTCGTCTGGTGCGTCTCGGCCGACCCGTGGCAACCTACCAGGACGGCTTGTTGCAACGGATGGTGGCGAGCACGGTATCGCGCGAATGTGTCGTGATTGCGTTGTCGACCACCGGGCGGGTGCCCGAAATGGTGGAGAACTGCCGCATCGCGCGCAGCTACGGTGCGACGCTGATTACGCTGACGGCGCCCGCGTCGCCGCTAGCGCGGCTGGCAGACTGGGTGATTCCGATCGTCGCGTTCGAAACCGATTTCATTTACAAGCCATCGTCATCCCGATACGCGATGATGATGGCGCTTGACGTGCTCGTCACCGAACTTGCCGTTAGTCAGGGCGATGAGAGCCGCGAATTGCTGCGCCGCATGAAACACGCGCTCGATGCGCACCGCGGCGGCGGCGACCGACAACCGTTAGGAGACTGACCCATGCATTCGCATCCCGAAGCGGCGGATACGCTGATCATCGACGCTCAACTGTACGACGGCACGGGCGCACCGCCGGTCGAACGCGACGTGGCGGTGCGCGACGGCAAGATTGTGGCGATCGGCAACCTGTCGAACTGGCTGGCCGAAGAGATCGTCGAAGCGAACGGTCGTGCGCTGGCACCTGGCTTTATCGACGTCCACACGCACGACGACACCCACGTGATCCGCGCGCCGCAGATGCTGCCGAAGATCAGCCAGGGGGTGACGACAGTGATCGTCGGCAACTGCGGCATCAGTGCATCGCCGGTCGCATTGAAGGGCGATCCACCGGATCCGATGAATTTGCTGGGCGGGCGAGACGCGTTCAACTATCCGACTTTCGCTGCGTACGTGGAAGCAGTGAACGCGGCGCGTCCGGCGGTGAATGTAGGCGCGCTGATCGGACACACTGCGCTGCGCAACAACCACATGGATCGCCTCGACCGGGCGGCGAGCGCGCAGGAAATCGAAGGGATGCGGGCGCAACTCGAAGAGGCCCTGAAACACGGCGCGCTCGGCTTGAGTTCTGGGCTGGCGTACGGCTCGGCGTTCGCCGCGCCGCCGGAGGAAGTGATGGCGCTGGCCGAGCCGCTGGCGGCGGCGGGCGCGCTGTACACGACGCATATGCGCTCGGAGTTCGACACGATTCTCGACGCAATGGAAGAGGCCTACCAGGTGGGCCGCCACGCACGCGTGCCGGTGGTGATATCGCATCTGAAGTGCGCGGGGCCGTCGAACTGGGGACGCAGCGCCGAGGTGCTGAAGTCATTGGAGGGCGCACGTCGCCTGCAGCCGATTGGCTGTGACTGTTACCCGTATAACCGCAGTTCGTCGACGCTGGACCTGAGGCAGGTGACAGGCGAAATCGACATCACGATTACGTGGTCGGAACCGCATCCCGAGATGGCAGGCAAGCTGGTAAAGGAGATTGCCGCGGAGTGGGGCGTGACGCAGCAGGAGGCGGGCAAGCGCTTGCAACCGGCGGGGGCCGTGTATCACAACATGTCGGAGGAGGACGTGCGGCGCATCTTGTCGCATCCGGCGTCGATGGTAGGTTCGGACGGCTTGCCGAACGATCCGTTGCCGCATCCACGGTTGTGGGGCGCGTTTCCGCGGGTGCTGGGGCATTATGTGCGCGATGCGGGGTTGCTGCCGCTGGAGGAAGCGGTGCGGAAGATGACGGGTTTATCGGCGCGGCGGTTTGGTTTGACGCAGCGTGGCGAGGTGCATATTGGGTATCACGCGGATCTGGTGTTGTTCGATCCGGCGCGGGTGCGGGATGCGGCGACGTTCGATAAGCCGCAGCAGCAGGCCGACGGGATTGACGCAGTGTGGGTGAATGGCGTGTTGTCGTATCGGGATGGGCAGCCGACCGGTGAGCGGGCGGGACATTTTGTGGCGCGTGGTGAGGCATCGAAGGCGGATGCGCACGGCGCGTTTTGAGGGTTTGTTTTTTTGGGTTTATTGATGCGGCGCGCTGTTGTGCTTTGATTTGCGTGCCGCTGGATCTTATAGGGAGTGTTTGTGATGAAGCGATATGGCGTTGAGGGTGGCAAGGGGACCGGTGGGCAACATATGCCGTTCGCGCGTGCGGTTGAGGCGGATGGCTGGTTGTTTGTGTCTGGGCAGACGCCGATGGAGAATGGCGAGGTGATCGAAGGCGGGATTGTGGCGCAGTCGCACAAGGCGATTCAGAATGTTTTTGCCATTCTCAAAGAGGCCGGCTATGGCGCCGAGCATGTGGTTCGGTGTGGGGTTTGGCTTGATGATCCGAGGGATTTTGCTTCGTTTAACAAGGTGTTTCGGGAGTATTTTGGGGAGAATCCTCCGGCGCGGGCGTGTGTGGTTTCTAGTATGGTGATCGACTGTAAAGTTGAGGTTGATTGCGTTGCTTATAAGGCGGCTAAGGGTTAAGGGTTGGGGTTTGGGGATTTGCCTGCGCGGCGCTTGGTTGTGTTCTTGCGGTGTTGGCCTTTCCTTGGTTTCTTAGTGGTTTGCTAGCGTTGCCCCTGTGCGGGGCGGCACCTACTTTTCTTTGCCGGCCGCAAAGAAAAGTAGGCAAAAGAAAGCGGGCTTCACACCGCTAGCTTGTAGGTGTCCGCCACTAAGCTTAAAAACGGAGAGGTCCGAGACGAGACCTGCCCTCGCACCACTCCCGTTAGTGAAAAAGGACTCATCCGTTCCAGCGTCGCGCTACGCGCCCCGCCGTCGGGCACAGCGCCTTCTGCATGTTATGTAGGAATTCTAATGTTATCGCGGTTGTCGCTTTCCTGAAAGTGGACATGGTTGCCCTTTATCGCTTTAGCTGACAAACGGCGCTTCGAGGAAACGGCACATCTCCAGCCGGCCTCTGCCTTCCGAGGAAATTTTCTGCCGACCAGGGCGGCCAAGGCGACCACCTCGCGAAAGACCACGCCTTCCCAAGCAGACCCATCCGCGACGCACGCAGTGCGGAGTGGGGTGGATGAGTCCTTTGTCACGAAGAGTGAGAGTGCGAGGGGCGATTTCGTGCACGGACCACTCCGGCGTGAAGTGAGTGGCGGACACCTACAAGCTGGCGGTGTGAGCCCGCGTTCTTTGCTTAGTGCCGCCCCGCACAGGGGCGAAGCTAATAGACCACTAACAAAGCAAGGAAAGGCCAACACCGTAGGAACACCAACCCAACAAGGCGCCGCAGGCCACCACAAAACCCAAAGCGTAAGCGCCGCCCCCACCAAAATCTAATGAGTAATGCTCAACTCCCCCATAAGCCGCGCTAATATCAGCGCATGGACCTAACCCTGCTACGAGCATTCGTCACCGTCGCCCACGAGGGCAACCTCACCCGTGCCGCGGTGCAACTCCATCTAACCCAACCAGCCGTCAGCCTACAGATCAAACACCTGCAGGAAACGCTAGGCCTAACGCTGTTTACCCGTACATCACACGGCCTCTCACTAACCCGCGACGGCCAGGCGCTCCTCCCACACGCAGAACGCGCACTCACCGCCGCCAGCGACGTAGACCGCGCCGCCGCCTCACTACGCCACGAAGTGCGCGGCCACCTGCGCATCGGCACCATCCTCGATCCGGAATTCCTCCGCCTCGGAGGCTTCCTCAAGCAGCTCGTCGAGACCTGGCCGCACATCGAAACAGCCCTGCGCCATGGCATGTCCGGTTGGGTGCTCGAGCAGATCCGCACAGGCGAGCTCGATGTCGGCTACTACATCGGCCTGCCATCAGACGACGAAACACGCGACAGCGCCACGTTCCACGCCGTCACCCTGACGCACTTCCAGTACCGCGTGCTCGCGCCCGCCGGCTGGAAAGACCGTGTGAAAGGAGCCCGCGACTGGCGCACCCTCGCCGCCCTGCCCTGGATCTGGACGCCGCCCGCCTCCGCCCATCATCGGCTTCTGTCGCGCCGCTTCGCCGAGGCCGGCGTCAAGCCTGTTAAGGTGGCTGAGGTCGATCAGGAGCCGTCGATGCTCGATCTGGTCAAATCCGGCGTCGGCCTGACCCTCGTGCGTGACGCTATCGCCATCGCCGAGGCCCATGCGCACGCGCTCACCATCGTCGAAGGCGTGACGGTGCCGACCCAGTTGAGCTTCGTCACCCTAGCCGCCCGCC
>NZ_JAMFSB010000358.1 GCF_026225065.1 Paraburkholderia sp.
CAATCCCGGATGAAGGAATCGAGGTGCTCGCCTGTCCGCATCAATCGGTTCACAGCTACCCGGTTCCGCCGGAGCCCGGTATTTCGCGAAGCTTGCCGAACCGCACCTTCGCTTCTCTGAAGGAGATAGCGACCGCAACCGGTCCCATGGACGTAACGCGATTGCCACTGCTCGACAAGACCGAGGAACTGTTGCAGATCGCAGGGTGTCGGCCACCGTTTGTCCTGCGATATTCCGCCCAGCAGGCCGATGTCCTGCTCGACTGGAATCCCGAGGAACTTCCGGACGCATTGCTCTGGATTAGCAATGGCGGACGCGCGCACGAACCATGGTCCGGACGAAACTTCGCATTGGGCGTTGAGCCGGCCCAAAGCTTTTTCGACCTTGGACGCGTAGTGATGCCTCCCGCCGATCATCCGCTTGCGGGTCGCACGGGTCTCGCGTTCCGCGCTGGTGTGCCGCGCACGATCAGCTACCGGTTGTCAGCGCGTTCGGTGTGAAAGCGGAATCGACTGCGCGCAACGGCCTCCCGCTCCGCGCACGCTGTCGCTATCCCTTGCACGGTAGCGTGTTGGAGAACGCGTCCATTTCCATCACGCCCGCACACACCGAAATCCTGCATACACATACTGATAATGCGGCTGAAACCAGTTGCGAAACGCCGGCCTCAACATGCATTGCGCGGTGCGTGGCGAACCACCCTTCAACACGTAATGCTGCCCATCGAAGAAATTCGCTGAATATCCCAGATAGAACGGAAACGGCTCGAACCCCGGCAACGCATCGAACAACGTCGAGGTCCATTCCCAGCCGTTGCCGAACTGACCTTCCACGCCGAACGCGCTGATGTTGTCCGGATGCGCATCCACGGCCTGCGGATCCCAACTGCGAAAATCGAAGTTGCCTGACGCTGCGTGCGGCGCGCCGTGCGCCGCGCGCTGCCACTGCGCTTCGGTTGGCAATGCTTTGCCCGCCCAGCGAGCATACGCACTGGCTTCCGCGTGGCTGACGTAGACCGGCCAGTCGAGAGGCAAAGGCATCTCTTCGAACATGGTGCGCAGCATCCATTCGCCGTCGCCGTCGCGCTGCGACCAGCCGGCGGGGTGGCTAATGCCCTCGCTTTCCTTCCACGCCCAGTCCTTGTCTTTCCACCAGGCCCGCTGGTGATATCCGCCGGCAAGCAGGAACTCGCGGAAGGCGCCATTCGTCACCATGTGGCGGTCAATCTCGAAGGCGGGCACGTCGACGCGCAGTTCGCCGAACTCGTTGTCCCAGCCGAAACGGCCGCTGTCTCGCGGCATGCCGAGCAACGTCGAACCGGCCGGCACCTTGACCATGGCCGCTTGGTCCGGTTCACCCGTGCGGCTCTCCAGGGGGGCTGCGGGCTGGCCTTCGCCAAGGCCTTGCCCAGCCACCTTCCACACAAGCGGCAACTGATGCAGCATATAAGCGAGCGTCTCGGCATGCATCAGACGATGCTCGATGGCGACGTTGAGCAACTGCTCGGCCGTAGCATCCTGTGCGCCGTCGGTCGGGGGCTCGCCGTCGATGTTCAGGGCCGGCAGTTCACGGTCGATCTGCTCGCGTGCCTGCTGACCGTAGCCGCGCACGACCTCCAGCGATGGCCAGTCGTCCGGCACATCGGTCGGCAGGCCGCCGTCGACCGGGTCGATGCCGAACGCAAACAACTGGTCGAGCGAGGCACTGAAGGCGGGTAACGTGCACAGACGCTGATCGAACAGATTCCGGTCGAACGCTTCGAGATGGCCGATGTAGAACACGATCCGGTGGCGCTCGCGGATCGGACGTTCGTACAGGTACTCGGGTTTGACGATGGAGAAGAGGGCGTCGGTAATCTGACGCGCGTCGATCAGGCGCTGGGCTAGCGGATGACGCGGGGCGGGGTCGCGATTCATGTCGCCGGGTCTCCTTGATGGGGGACAGTTTTTGAAGACTGTACCGCAGTCGCACGACACGTGCCAAGGCGGAGCCACGGCGAGGCGGATACCGGCAGAACTAAAGCGTCCCACGACAGGGGCGGCGCCGACGGCCGCGCCGTGTGACGCCAGATGGCTTACACGTGCCGCAGCCCTTCCAGATCGACGATACGGATGAACTTGCCTTGCGTGTCGATCAGACCGCGCTTTTGAAATCTTGACAGGGTGCGGCTTACGGTTTCCAGCGTGGTGCCGAGATAGCTGCCCATGTCCTCACGCGTCATGCGCAGATTGAATTCCGCCGACGAATAACCGCGTTTTGCGTTGCGTTCCGATACATCGAGCAGGAACGCGGCAACCCGTTCGTCGGCGGACAGCGAGCCGAGCACCATCATTTGCGCGGCCTCGCGGACGATCTGCTCGCCCATCAGCTTGTGCAGACGCTCCTGCATGGAGCCGATGTCGCGGCACAGACGTTTGAGCTTGACGTACGGAATGATGCAGACGGTGCTGTCCTCCAACGCGGTCGCACTGCAGGCGTGCCGGTCGTCGCTGATGCCGTCGAAGCCGAGTGCCTCGCCGGCAAGGCGCAAGCCCGTGACCTGCTCGCGGCCGTCGTGGTAAGTCAGGGTGGTTTTCAGCGAGCCGGAGCGCACCGCAAACAGATTGCCGAACGGGTCGCCGGAGCGGTACAGCGCCTCGCCGCGCCGGACCGGGCGCGCGCTGCAGATGAGCGCTTCGAGCTTCGGCAGTTCATCCGGGGAGAGGCCCCGCGGCATGCAGAGCGGCCGCATCGCGCAGTTCGAGCAGCGCGCGATGCTGCCAGGCACCGGGAGGCTAGTGGAAGAGCGGCGGCGACGGGCTGGAGACCGGACTACGGCGGTGGGCGTAAGCATGGTGTACGACCGTTTGTAAGGGAATTAATCCATTGTCCCACCATGGTTATCCCCCGTTTCGCGGCAAAATGACGCGTCAAGCCGGTGCGGCGTCGTGCTCCTGTCCTGCCGCCGAAGGCACCAGTAGCACAGGCAGAGCAGCCTGACGCACGCAGCGTTCCGCAACGCTGCCGAGGAACAGCCGCTGAACGCCCCGGCGCCCGTGCGTGCCCATCACGAGCAGATCGGCGTTGAACGCGGCGGCCGCTTTCAGCACCACGGTGGCGACATCGTCGACGGCGGTGGCCTCGGCGACCGCCACCTCACCTGAAACGCCTTTTTCCCGCATGGCCTGGGTAAATTCGGCGCCCAGTTCCTTGCCTTGCTCGATCAGCCGGTTGCGCAGGATGGACGGGTCATAGCCGGGCGCCTCGAAATACATTGGCGTGTTTTCGACGACATAGAACGGCTGGAGTACCGCGCCCATGGAAACCGCCAGGTTCAGCGCAGATTCAAATGCACGGCGCGAAGTATTGCTGCCGTCGACCGCTACGAGGATACGTTTGTACATGATGGACTCCGCGTGGGAAGGGTTCGGGACCGGATGCGCCTGCTGCCGCCTGATGACCGGTTCCAGCTTAGATCATGTGCGGGATTGTGGTTTTTTGTCGGGATGTAAATCAAACACTTGGCAAATTTCCGCAGGTAGGGTCATATAGTCGGAGCGCCGTCCGGTGCGCCTTTGCGGGTGGCGTGCAGTCTGCCTAACCAATCTTTGAGCAGGCAATCCACCGTGTTTGCCTTACAATTGTGGCCTATTCTGACAAGCTGAAACCTTCATCTATGATGAACGAGCGCAAATCGACGGGCTTGCCCGACAAGATCTACAGCGACATCCTTAATCGCATACTCGAAGGCGAGTACAAGGAAGGCGAGCGGCTGCCCACCGAACACGCGCTGGCCGATCGCTTCGAGACCTCGCGGCCCACGGTGCGCGAGGCGCTGGCCCGTCTGCGCGCCGACGGCATCATCGTTACGCGGCACGGCTCCGGCACCACGGTCGCGCGCCGCCCCGATCCGGACGTGCGCCGCTTCGCGCCGCTCGAAACGCTCTCCGATATCCGTCGCTGCTACGAATTTCGCATTGTTACAGAGGGCGGGGCGGCCGAACTCGCCGCGGAGAAAGCTGAAGTGGACGACATCGACGCGATCCAGTTCGCGTGGGACGAACTGGAGCGCATCGTCGAAACCCAAGGGATCGGCGCGAAGGACGACTTCTCGTTTCACCTTGCGGTTGCGCGGGCGTCGAAGAACCCATTCTTCATTACCGTGATGTCGTTTATCGAAGAGCAGATCGTGTTCAGCATGAACCTGTCGCGCAACCTGTCGCTGGTGAAGACGGTCGAGCGGCAGCGGCTGGTGCAGGCTGAGCATCTCGCGGTGCTCGAAGCAATCCGCCGCAAGGACGGCCCCGGGGCTGGACGGGCGATGCGCTCGCACCTCGAAAATGCGCTCGAGCGGATGTTCGGTTCCTGAGTTGTCCCAGTCTCTGCGGGCCGCGTCGAACGCGGCCCGTTTTTCTTTAAGCGGTCCGGCCTCGTGTCTGGCTCTCCCATGCTCCTTTACGCGCTACGCCGCGTTGTGCCGAAGTGAATCTTCCCCGCCCCCTGCCTTTCCGTGATGCGCTGCTGGCGATGCTCGGCATCGCCCTCGTCAATATGCTGGTCGCCCTCGACCAGACCGTGGTCAGCACCGCGCTGCCGTCGATCGTCTCCGAGCTGCGCGGTTTCGAGTACTACGCGTGGATCGCGAGCGCCTACCTGCTGGCGTCGGTGGTGACGGTGCCGGTGTTCGGGCGCCTCGGCGACTATTTCGGCCGCAAACGTTTCGTGCTCGCGGCGGTGATCGTCTTCACCATCGCCTCGCTCCTGTGCGGGGTGGCGCCTACCATGCCATTCCTGGTGGTGGCGCGCGGCCTGCAAGGTGTGGGTGGCGGGATGATGGTCGGCACAGCCTTCGCGTCGATTCCCGATCTGTTCCCCGACGCCCGCGCACGAGTGCGCTGGCAGGTCATCATGGCGGCGGCTTACGGCATCGGCACGGCCGCGGGGCCGTCGCTCGGCGGTTGGCTGAGCCAGCAATTCGGCTGGCGTTCCACCTTCCTCGTCAACCTGCCGGTCGGCGCGCTTGCGCTGTATTTCATCTGGGCGCATCTGCCCAATTACCGGCGCGCGGTGACCGGCGAGGTGCGTATCGACTGGACCGGAGCGGTGCTGGTGGCGCTGGTGCTCGGCGCGCTGCAGACGTTTATCGAGGCGGTGCCCAAGTCGGGGCTGACCACGGTCAATCTGCTGCTGGCGGCTTTCGTCGTGCTCGGCACGGCAGCGCTGCTGATCTGCGAGCGCCATGCAACGCACCCGATCATCCCACTCGACCTGTTCAGGGACACTCAGCTCGTGACGTTGTTCACCCTGTCGCTGCTGTCCGGTTTTGTAATGTTTTCGCTGATTTTCTTCGCGCCGCTGCTGCTGCAAGGCGGCTTTGGTCTGACTCCGCAGGAGGCCGGGCTGCTTGCCACGCCGATCGCCGCCTGCATTGCGCTTGGCAGTCTGATCAACACGCGGATCGTGATTCACTTGCCTAAGCCGACGCTGATTCTCTCGATCGGCTTCATGCTGCTTGTAGTCGCCTCAGTCGGGATCGCGCTGGCGACGCCGGCCACGCCGCATCTTTATCTCGAGTTGGCGATGGGCGCGGTCGGTATCGGACTCGGCTTCATTCTCAACAATCTGAACGTGTTCGGCCAGGAGATCGCCGGGCGGGAGCGCTTCGGCATCACGACGGCGTTGCTGCAGTCGAGCCGGATGGTGGGCGGGATGCTGGGTACCAGCATCGTCGCCACGATCATTAACCGGCGCTACGAAACGGGCGTCGCGGACGCGTTGCAGGTGCTCGGCGAGCCGGTGGCGTCCACCTGGCTGCCAAAGTTGTCTGACCCGCGGATCCTGATCGATCCCAGCCTGCGCGATACCTTGCTCGGCGAGCTGGGGCGGGCGGGTCTCGCGGGTCCGGCGCTAGTGGAAGCAGCGCGCCATGTGCTGGTTCAGTCCATCCATATCGGCGTGGTGCTCACGGGCGTTGCCGCGCTGGTGGCGGCTTTTGTGGTCCGCCGGATCTCGAATATCACGTTCAGACGCAGCGTCAATTAAGTCACATTTTTACCGTTTTTCAAACGCGATAATCAGTTATCGGGAAATAATTCCTGAATTTCTGTGTTTATCGGGTCGTCCGCAGGTCATAAAAAACGCGTGAAAAACAGTATGCATGTTGGGTCGGATTTGCACCTACCTACCTGGATAGGTGTGTCCTTTTTCAGGGTCCATCAAAATTCAGACGAATAATGGTTAATCCACCTGAGAGACTCAAAAAATGGAATTGCTTGAAAATCACTGGAAAGCACCCGTCACCATTCAAAACCGGGCCGTTGACGTTGCAGAAGAGACACCGGCCACAGCAGTGGATCGGCATCTCATCATTGCTTACCGGAAAATGAAAAAGGAAAGCCAGCGCCGTTTCTGGGCGCGCTTTGGCGTGACGCAGTCGCGCGGCAGCCGGTTCGAATCGGGTGCGGAAATCCCGCCGCCGGTTTCAATCCTGCTGGGGCTTTACTTCCTGAAAACGGTTTCCGACAGCGATTTAGGGCGTGCTGAACGTGTGATTTACAGCCGCGACGCCGCCGCCCTGCTTAGCCCGGGTCAATAAGACCGAGTTGAGCGGCAATCACGGCCGCCGCGCGCCGTGAGTTCACCCCGAATTTCGCCCTGATATTCTTTACGTGGAAGTTCACTGCAGCTTCCGAGCAACTAAGAATATGTGAAATTTCCCAGGTGGATTTACCGCGCGCGGTCCAGTTCAGGCATTCTCGTTCACGTGGCGTCAATTGCGGCAGGACGCTTTTTGCATGCGAGTGGAGATGCCGGCGACTGGTGTCGATCACCAGATCGCGCAGCAGGACGAGATTGGGCAGCACGCCGTCGATGTGGGTCCAGAATGTGTCGGTCCCATGGAAGTTGTTGGCGAAGCACAGCATGCCCGCTTCCTGATTGGGTCCGTGAATCGGTAACGACACGCCTGAGCGCAGGCCGTGCAAGCAGGCGAGTTCGTAAAGGGCCCGCTGATCCCGTGTGGCAAAGAGTTCAGGTGACCAGATCAGCGGCGTCGCGCGGGTGAGGCAGTGGCTGACGATGGGATCGATGTGCATGTATCCCTGCTCTTCATAACTGCGGCGCCAGCTTTGCGAATAGGTGCTGCGCACGTACGCATCTTCCAGACGCATGCCGGGCCGCGGCAGCATTGCAATCAGAACCCGGTCGAACCCCCAGCCGTCTGCAATAGTGGTAATGGCGTTGAACCACGTTGCTTCGTCCGGAGCGTCCACGAGTGGCGACATTTGCTTAGTAAAATGTAGCGACACTTTCGATTCCTCAATCACAGCGGCCCAGCTGCGGGCTTCGCCGGCGCGAACTCGCGACCGGCATGATAATGGGCAGCAATTTATCACCGTTTATTACTGAGCGGCTCGAAAAACGAAGTCCGGACCCATATTCTGGACTTTCCGAATCTCTCCGTACGGCGGATAAACCAATACTATCTTCGCTTGGCGAAAATTTGCCTGGACCGGATACCGCTTGTAAGACCAATGCGCCGGGTGCTGCGGATACCTCAAAAAATTGTTAAATCTCCCGTTGAAAGCGATTTCCGGGCGATTTAACAATTGTTCCGGGCCAATTTTTTGCGCGGAACAGCATCATAGTTTCAAACACTTGATATCGGCAATAATCTTCAAAAATTTAGCTATCAGGGCCGAATGGTTTGTCCGGTGGGCTGGAATTCTGTTCAAATCGTCTCACCGGTTAATGGCGGGGCGCTTATAAAAACCAGGCCCGAAAATAGAGTGCCTATTCGAGTGATAAAACTGCGCGAGAGATTATGTTCTGCCTGTTTGGCCATTTTCTGATTTGTTCTGCCTGGCCGACTCCGGTGCCGTCTGGTCATCGGTGCTTATCCAGCGTGAACTAACGAATCTCGCCCGGTCCGCGACGGCCTCCGGTTTAATTGTTGTCATACGAAATTTAAGGCATTGATCTGGTCTGGGAGAAAATCTCCCGCAGCACCCGCAGGGCGGCTCCAAGAGCAGAATCGAAAGATGGCTTCTGCCGCTGTGCGCGCACGCCTGCACGAGCACATCATCCGGGTGCCTCGCAAATGTTGTTTGACAACATTGCGGACCCGGTGCTACCTTGGCATCAATTCTTCGATACCGTGCTGAGGCGCCATGAAAATCTCCCCCATCCTCGATAGCGAGTTTGCCGCCACCGTGATGGCCGTGCCGCCGCTGGCCCGCCGCGCTGATTATTCGCTCGACGCTGCCGAAAACCAGAAGCTGATCCGGCACATCGAAGCGGGCGGCGTACGCACCTTGCTGTATGGCGGCAACGCCAACCTGTATCACGTGGCCGTCAGCGAATACCGCGAACTGCTCGACATGCTCTCGGAAAGCGCCGGACCGGACACACGGGTGATCCCGGCCATTGGCGCCGACTACGGCAAGATGCTCGACCAGGCGCGCATCCTTGCGCAGACCTCGTACCGCACGGCGATGGTTCTGCCGCTCGCCGGGTTCACCACTTCCGAGGGCGTCGAAACCGGTCTCAAGCGGATCGTCGACGCCGCGGGGATCCCGCTCACGCTCTACGTCAAGAGCGAAAACTACGTGGACGTCGACACGCTCGCCCGCCTGGTCGACAGCGGCACGCTGATCGCGGTCAAGTACGCCATCGTGCGCGAGAACCCTGCCGACGACGTGTATCTGCGCCGTCTGCTCGAAAGCGTGCCAGCCGCTAAACTGGTGTCCGGCATGGGCGAACGTCCGGCGCTGGTGCATTTGCGTGAGTTCGGTCTCGCCGCATGGACCACCGGCTCCGGCTGTATCGCCTCGCATGCGGTGATGGCGTTGCTGCGTGCCATCAAGGCCGGCCAGATGGATGAGGCGCAGCGCCTCTATGACGTTTTCATGCCGCTCGAAACCTTGCGCGACGATATTTCGCTGATCCGCGTGCTGCACGACGCCGTGACGTTCTCGAAAATCGCCGACATGGGGCCGATGCTGCCGCTGTTGAGTTCGAGCCCAGTGGGGCATCATGCGAGTATCGACAGCGCGACGCAGGCGCTGCTCGCTTTCGAACGCCAATTTGCGGAAACCTCCGCGGCACGTTAAGGGAATTGCAAGATGCAGATCACAGGAGACATGCTTTTGGGTGGTTCCGCAGTACGCGGGACCAACGGCACATTGCACGCGTTCGATCCGGCGCGTAACGCGGAGATAGAACCGGCGTTCGGCGCCGGCGGCGCCGCGGACGTCGACCGCGCGTGCGAACTGGCGGCCCAGGCGTTCGACGCTTACCGTCACGCGCCGCTCGAGACGCGCGCACGTTTTCTGGAAGCGATTGGCGAGAATATCGTTGCACTCGGCGATGTGCTGATCGAGCGCGCTCACGTTGAATCCGCGTTGCCCAAAGCGCGCCTCGAAGGCGAGCGCGCACGCACGGTCGGCCAGCTCAAGCTGTTTGCAACACTCGTGCGCGAAGGCCGCTGGCTGACCGCTACGCTTGACTCCGCGTTGCCGGAGCGTAAGCCGCTGCCGCGTTCGGATCTGCGCCTGCAAAAGATTCCGGTCGGGCCGGTCGCGGTGTTCGGCGCCAGTAATTTCCCGCTCGCATTTTCGGTGGCGGGTGGCGATACCGCCTCGGCGCTGGCTGCCGGTTGCCCGGTGGTCGTCAAGGCGCATCCGGCGCATCTGGGCACCTCCGAACTGGTCGGACGCGCCATCCAGAAAGCCGTGGCGGACAGCGGTCTGCCGGAAGGCGTGTTCTCGCTCGTCATTGGCGCGGGTAACGAAATCGGCGAAGCGCTGGTCAAGCACCCGGCCATCAAGTCGGTGGGCTTCACCGGTTCGCGGCGCGGCGGGCTGGCGCTGGTCGACATCGCCTCGAAGCGTCGCGAGCCGATTCCCGTGTTCGCGGAGATGAGCAGCGTCAATCCGTTCTTCGTGTTCCCCGGTGCGTTGGCGAAGCGCGCGGAGGCGTTGGCGAATGCGCTGGTCGATTCCGTCACGCTTGGAGTGGGCCAGTTCTGTACGAATCCGGGCCTCGTGCTGGTGCTCGAAGGGCCGCATACACGCGGCTTCATCGACGCTACCGCGCAGGCGCTCGCAAAGAAAAGCGAGCAAACGATGCTGACCGCAGGCATCGCCGCTGCCTATAAGGACGGCGTCAAGCAACGCGCGGAGCAGAGCGGCGTGCAAAGCGTGGCGCAGGGGACTGCGTCGGAGGCAACTTGCGCCGCCATCCCGGTCGTGTTTGAAACCACGGCTGCGAAGTTTCTCGCGACGGCGCAACTCGAAGACGAAATCTTTGGGCCGACTTCGTTGATCGTCACCTGTGCGGACATCGACGAGATGCTCAAGGTGGCGGGTCATCTCGAAGGCCAGCTAACCGCAACCCTGCAACTCGAAGCCGACGACTACGCGCTGGCGCGGCGTCTGTTGCCGACACTCGAGCGCAAGGTAGGCCGGATTCTGGCGAACGGTTTCCCGACGGGCGTCGAAGTTTCGCATGCGATGGTTCACGGTGGCCCGTTCCCGGCTACGTCCGACGGCCGAGCTACCTCGGTTGGCGCGACCGCAATCGAGCGCTTCTTGCGCCCGGTCTGCTATCAGGACCTGCCCGCCGAACTGTTGCCCGAAGCGTTGCACGACGATAATCCCCTCAAGCTCTGGCGCCTGCGCGACGGCAAGCTTGTGCAGGGATAAGCGTCGATCGCCTCGCATGGGTGCTGAACGAGGCACCGTGCGAGGCGCCGTAAAGGCACCATAAGAGGTATCAAACGAAGCATCCAAAGGACATTGCATGACCGAGACAAACCGACGCTATCCCGACCCCGCCGTCCGTATTCTCGATCCGCGTTTCAAGGCCTTGCGCCTTGCGTCGGCTTCAGTCGAATGCCTGTACCAGGGCGCGCGCTGGTCGGAAGGTCCGGTATGGTTTGGCGACGGGCGATATCTGTTGTGGAGCGACATCCCGAACAACCGCATCCTGCGTTGGGACGAACACAGCGGCACGGTGACGCCGTTTCGCCAGCCTTCGAACAACGCCAATGGTCACACACGCGATCGTGAAGGGCGGCTGATCGGTTGCGAGCATCTGACGCGTCGTGTCACGCGCACCGAGTACGACGGTTCGATCACCGTGCTGGCCGATCGTTACAACGGCAAACGCCTCAATTCGCCTAACGATGTGATCGTGAAGTCGGACGGTTCAATCTGGTTTACCGATCCGACCTTCGGTATCGATGGGTTTTACGAAGGCGAGCAGCAGGAGTCGGAGTTGCCTGCCTGCGTGTATCGCGTCGACGGGCAGAGTGGCGAAGTAACGATGGTGATCGACGATGTGCTCGGGCCGAACGGGCTTGCCTTCTCGCCGGATGAAAAGACTCTGTACGTCGTCGAATCGCGTAGCGAGCCGCGCAAGATCCGCGCGTTCGACGTCAGCGGCAACACACTTTCGAACAACCGTGTGTTGATCGACGCGGGCCCAGGCACGCCGGACGGTTTCCGCGTGGATATTCACGGCAACCTGTGGTGCGGCTGGGGCATGGGCAGCGACGAACTCGATGGCGTACGCATCTTCACGCCGCAAGGCGAGGCGATCGGCCATATTGCGTTGCCCGAGCGTTGCGCGAACGTCTGCTTTGGCGGTGTGCATCGCAATCGTTTGTTCATGGCGGCGAGCCACGGGTTGTATTCGCTGTATGTGAACACGCAGGGCGTCAAGGGCGGTTAAGCATCAAAGGGATTTTGCTGAAACAGGCTACGACGTCTTGCCCGCGCTTTAGCCTGCGATTTGCGTGACGTAACTTGACGTGACGAACGGGCGTTGGCTATGTTGCATTGAGAGACACGTACCGCGGGCACCGCACTCCGACCGGCGGACTTCCATACCAAGAAGCGAGGAGACGTAATGACTTTTTCTGGCAGCCTGTCAGTCAGGTTAGCGAGTATCTGCGTGGCAGTGGGCACAGCGTTGGGCGCGACCTTCGCGTCGCCGGCCTATGCCGACCCGGTCACGCTCAATATCGTCGATGTAGCGGGCGATCTTCAGTTGACTCAAAAGGGCTTTGAGGCGTTCAAGGCGAAGTACCCGAACCTTGTGGCGAACATCACCTATACGAACGCCCCGGCGCCGCAATTGCCTGGCAAGATCAAGGCGATGCAGGCGGCTGGCCGCTCCGATATCGATCTGGTGCTGACCGGTACGGACGCGCTTGCTGCAGGCATCGAACAGAGCCTGTGGACCAAGCTACTGCCGGAGCAGGCCGCCACCTTCCCGGGCGTGCTCGACAAATACGCGCCTGGTCCGCGCAAGATGCAGGACCTGGCGCAGGGCTTTGGGCTAGAAGTGGCCTACATGCCGGCTGGACCGCTGCTCGAATACAACCCGGCCAAGGTCACCGACCCGCCGAAGACCCCCGACCAGTTGTTGCAATGGTGCAAGGCGCATCCGAACAAGCTGATCTATGCCCGTCCTGCTAACTCCGGTCCGGGCCGCACGTTCCTGATGGGTCTGCCGTATGTCCTTGGCGACAAGGATCCGCGCGATCCGGTGCACGGCTGGGACAAGACGTGGGCGTTCCTCAAGCAGTTGAACGACTGCGTTCCGTATTACCCTGGCGGCACGTCGGCGGTGATGAAGGAGCTGGGCGAAGGCACTCGCGACATGACGGTGACTGTGACCGGCTGGGACATCAACCCGCGTGCGCTCGGGATCGTACCGGCCGAGTTCCGCGTGCAGGGCTTCGACAACATGACGTGGGTCGACGACGCGCACTACATGGTGATCCCGAAGGGCGTGCCGAAAGAGAAGCTCGACGTGCTCTACAAGCTGATGAATTTCATGCTGGAGCCGGCGCAGCAGGCGTTGACCTATGACGATGGCTATTTCTACCCGGGACCGGCTATCAAGGGCGTGACCGTCGATCAGGCGCCGGCGCATAGCCAGGAAGTCCTGAAGAAATACGGCCGGCCGGAATACACGCAAATGCTGGCCGCTCATCCGCACGTTCTGCCGCTGGATGCCGCTGCGATGGTCGCCGCATTCCAGAAGTGGGACCGTGATATCGGCGCGCAGAAAAGCCAATAGCCGGAGTGCGGGCTGCGGCCCGCCTCTGCTTTGCATGGGACGGGAGTAAGCGCCATGAAGCCTCATTTTGAGCAGTTGCGTCTCGATTCGGTGAGCCGCAGTTTTACGAATGCTGAAGGTCACCCTGTGGCCGCGTTGCAGGGCCTCGATCTGAATATCCAGCGCGGCGAGTTCATTGCGTTGCTGGGGCCATCCGGGTGCGGCAAGTCGACCGCGCTCAATTGCATTGCCGGTTTGCAACCGCTCACGGGCGGCGGCATCTGGCTCGACGACACCCGTATCGACGTCCTGCCGCCCGAAAAACGCGGCTTCGGCATGGTGTTTCAGAACTACGCGCTGTTTCCGCACATGAGCGTGCTCGACAACGTCGGCTTCGGGCTGAAGATGCGCGGCGTCGCGAGAAGCGAAGCGGTGCGCCGCGCGCGCGAAGCCTTGCAGCTCGTGCAACTGGTCGGGCATGAAGGCAAGCTGCCGGGCCAGTTGTCCGGTGGCCAGCAGCAGCGCGTGGCGATTGCGCGAGCCATTGTGATCGAGCCGCCGCTTGTGCTGATGGATGAGCCCTTGTCGAATCTGGATACGAAGTTGCGTATCGAGATGCGCGCGGAGATTCGCCGCATCCATAGTCAGCTCGAGCGCGCGACGATCTACGTGACGCACGATCAGGACGAAGCGCTCTCGATGGCCGACCGCATCGTCGTGATGAAGGAAGGTGTCGTGCAGCAGGTGGCGACCCCAAAGGAAGTGTACGGACGGCCGAAGAACCTGCACGTCGCACGCTTTATGGGCTATCGCAATGTGATGGAGTTCACGCTCGAAGGCACGCAAGGCGAAGCGGTCGCGGTGAACGCGAAGGGTGTGCGTCTATTGGGCATGCCGATGCACGGCTTCAACAGCAAACGGGTGAATGTGGCCTTACGTCCTGAAGATCTGGAACGCAGCACGCCGGGCGCGGAGAATGCGTTTGATGTCGAAGTAACGACCGTCGAATACGGCGGCCGCGATTCGCTGATTCGTGTGAAGTCGGCGTTCGGCGATCTGTGGGCGCGCGTGGCCGGCGACTTCGCGGAGGGCGAACGCATCACGTTGCGCGTGCCGCCTTCACGCACGCTCGTCTACGACGGTGACGCGCAATGAACGCCGGCATGCTGTCCCCGCCGGTCGCTGCGCGCGACGCCAAGGGCTGGCTGGTTGCGCCTGCGTTGATCTTTATCGTTGCGCTGTTCATTTACCCGTTCGCCTACGGTTTGGTGCTGTCGTTCCAGCCGATGAACGGCGGTGGCCTGTGGGCGAACTACGTCACGTTCTTCACCGATACGTCGATGTGGCCCACCATCCTCGTCACGTTGAAGCTCGCGGTGCCGGCGACGCTGATTAACGTGGGCGTATCGATTCCAGTGGCCTTCGCGCTGCGCCGCAATTCGCCGTATCAGAAGCTCATCACGACGCTGCTGGTGATTCCGGTCACGCTCGGCACGGTGTTGATTGCGGACGGCATGCTCACGTATTTCGGGCCGAACGGCTGGTTCCCCCAGGCGCTGCAAGGCCTGCATCTGTACACCGACGAAGTGCGGCTCACCCACAATTATTGGGGTGTCCTGATTTCGCTGATCGTGTCGGGGTTTCCGTTTGCGTTTCTGCTGACGCTATCCTACGTGACGGGGATCGATCCGACGCTCGCCAGTGCCGCCGCCACGCTCGGCGCGAGCCCGTGGCAGCAGTTTCTCCGCATTTACCTGCCGCTGCTGGTACCCGGTTTGACGATGGCCGCTTGCCTCTCGTTCGTGCAGGCGTTTTCGGTGTTCCCCTCGGCAGTGCTGCTCGGCGCGCCGGCGGGACCGACACGGGTGATGTCGATTGCTGCCGCCGAAGCCGCGTTCGAAAACTACGATTACTCGCTCGCCTCGGCCATCGCGATGGTGATGGGCTTCGTGCAACTGCTGGTGGTCGCGGGGATGCTGGGTGCGCGCCGCTTCTTCTATAGCGGACCCGTGACAGGAGGGAAGGGCTGATGACAACCGATCATCACGCTACGCAAGCCTGGCCCGCCTCCGCCAAGCCGAAAACCCAGACCGATCAGAGCGAAGGCGATAGCGCGGGCCGCAATCGCGGCGTGCAACCGGGTAAAGCTGTCAAACAGCGCACGCCGCTTGCCGAGCGGATCTGGAAAGTGCTGGTGTGGGGCGCGATGGTGTTTTTCCTCGTCAACGTCCTGCTGCTGATCGCGACGGTGGCCGTCAACTCGGTGGCCACGCGCTGGTTCGGCACGCTGTTGCCGCAAGGCTTTACGCTGCACTGGTACGCGCAGGCATGGAGCGACTTCCAGTTGGCGAGCGTGCTGTGGGTCACGGTAGAAGTGGTCGGCGCCGTGGTGATCCTCTCGGTGCTGCTCGGCGTGCCGGCCGCCTATGCATTGGCGCGCGTGCAGTTCCCTGGGAAACGCTTTGCCGTGCTGGTGTTTCTGCTGCCATTGATGGTGCCGCCGGTCACCTACGGCATTCCGATGGCAACCGTGATGTACAAGGTCGGCCTTGCGGGCACATTGCCCGGTGTGATTCTCGCGAATCTCGTGCCGGCACTGCCGTTCGTGATCCTGGTGATGACGCCGTTCATCGAGCAGATCGACCCGAATCTCGAAGCCGCTGCGCGCATCTTCGGCGCGAATACGTTTCGCTATTTCCGTTACGTGCTGCTGCCGCTGCTGGTGCCCGGCATGCTGGCCGCGGGTTTGTTTGTGCTGGTGCGCACCATTGGCATGTTCGAGCTGACCTTCTTCACGGCCGGTCCCGGCACGCAGACGCTGGTGGTCGCACTGTACTACGCGGTGTTTTCGACCGGTGTACGCGCGCCGCAATCGATCGACGCGATGGCGATGATCTATATGGCGATCACGCTGGTGTGGGTATTGATCGCGCTGCAATTCGTGAGCCCGACGCAGATCGTCTCGCGTGTGAAGGAACAGAAGCGCTGAGCACAACGAACTGCCGCGCGAGGTAACGCGGCGGTTCGGGCAGGAGTACTCAGCGCGTTTTATTAACGAGCTTTGTAGTCAAGACGTCGTTGGAGAGTGTTGTGACCAAGAGAAAGACCCCTGAAGAATTGCGTAGCCATCGCTGGTATGGCGTGAATGACCTGCGCTCGTTCGGCCACCGTTCGCGCACCTCGCAGATGGGCTATAGCCGCGAGGAATATGCAGGCAAGCCGGTGATCGCGATCCTCAACACATGGAGCGAGATGAACCCGTGTCACACGCACTTCAAGCAGCGTGTGGAAGAAGTCAAACGGGGCATCTGGCAGGCGGGTGGCTTCCCGATCGAGTTGCCGGTGCAGACGCTCTCCGAGCCGTTCCAGAAACCTACCACGATGCTCTATCGCAACTTCCTCGCCATGGAAGCGGAGGAGACGCTGCGCTCGTACCCGGCAGACGGCGTAGTGCTGATGGGCGGCTGTGACAAGACCACGCCGGCGTTGCTGATGGGCGCGATCTCGATGGATCTGCCGACCATCTTCCTGCCTGCCGGTCCGATGCTGAACGGCAACTGGAACGGCGTGACGCTCGGCTCCGGTTCGGACACCTGGAAGTACTGGGCGGACCTGCGTGCGGGCAAGATCACCGAGCAGGACTGGCAGGGTGTGGAAGGCGGCATTGCGCGCTCGCCGGGCCATTGCATGACGATGGGCACGGCCTCGACCATGACGAGCGCGGCGGAAGCGTTGGGCTTCACACTGCCGGGCTTCGCCTCGACGCCTGCGCCGGATTCGCGCCACGCGCAGTTGTCGGCCAAAACCGGCATGAGGATTGTCGAGATGGTGTGGGAGGACTTGAAGCCGTCGGACATCATCACGGCCGGTTCGATCGATAACGCCGTGACCACCTGCCTCGCGCTCTCGGGTTCGACCAATGCGATCGTGCACATGATCGCGCTGGCGCGACGCGCCGGTATCGACCTGACGCTGAACCGCTACGACGATATCTCGCGGCAGACGCCGGTGCTGGCGAACGTCCGTCCGACCGGCTCGTACCTGATGGAAGACTTCTACTATGCGGGCGGCCTGCAGGCGATGCTGGCCGAGCTTGGCGATCTGATCGACCGCTCGCAGAAGACGGTGAACGGCCGCACGATCGGCGAGAACCTCGAAGGTGCGAAGATCTTCAACGACGACGTGATTCGCCGTCGCGCCGCGCCGCTGTTGCCGAACAACGGTCTCGCCGTGCTGCGCGGTAATATCGCGCCGGACGGGGCCGTCATCAAGCCGGGTGCGGCCGATCCGAAGCTGCACGTGCATACCGGCCGCGCGGTGGTGTTCAAGGACTACAACGATATGGCGACGCGCATCGACGACGACGCGCTCGATATCGACGAGACCTGTGTGATCGTGCTGCAGCATGCGGGTCCGGTGGGCGCGCCGGGCATGCCGGAGTGGGGCCAACTGCCGATTCCGAAGAAGCTGCTGCAACAGGGCGTGCGCGACATGCTGCGCATCTCCGACGCACGCATGAGCGGCACGAGCTACGGCGCGTGCGTCCTGCACGTTGCACCGGAGTCGTTCGTCGGCGGACCGCTGGCATTCGTGCACGATGGCGACCTGATCGAACTCGACGTGGCCGCGCGCAAGCTCGAGCTCAAGGTGAGCGACGCCGAGCTGGCGAAACGTCGCGCCGCATGGAAAAAGCCGGCGCCGAAATACGAGCGTGGTTACGGCGCGCTGTATCAGCAGCACATCACACAGGCG
>NZ_JAMFSB010000359.1 GCF_026225065.1 Paraburkholderia sp.
CGTAGCGTTCAACCCAGCAACGCGAACCATTCAGGACGGGGCCGAACGATCCCCGAAGAAGATCTCAGATGGCTTTACTGCAAATCTCCGAACCCGGCATGGCGCCCGCGCCGCATCAACGGCGCCTCGCGGTCGGTATCGATCTCGGCACCACCAACTCCCTTGTCGCTGCAGTGCGTAGTGGCGTTCCCGACGTGCTGCCTGACGAGGATGGCCACGTGCTGCTGCCGTCGGTGGTGCGTTATCTGGAGAAGGGCGGCCGCCGCATTGGCCGCATCGCCAAGGCCGAAGCGGCGAGCGATCCGCGTAACACGATTGTCTCGGTCAAGCGCTTTATGGGCCGCGGCAAGAGCGAGGTCGAAGGGGCCGAGAATGCGCCCTACGATTTTGTGGACGCGCCGGGCATGGTGCAGATCCGCACCGTCGACGGCGTGAAGAGCCCGGTCGAAGTATCGGCGGAAATTCTCGCGACGCTGCGTCAGCGCGCGGAAGACTCGCTCGGCGACGATCTGGTCGGCGCCGTGATCACCGTGCCGGCGTATTTCGACGAAGCACAGCGCCAGGCCACCAAGGACGCCGCGCGTCTGGCTGGGCTGAATGTGCTGCGCCTGCTCAACGAGCCAACGGCGGCGGCGATTGCCTACGGCCTCGACAATGGCTCCGAAGGCCTCTACGCCGTGTACGACCTCGGTGGTGGCACGTTCGATCTGTCGATCCTCAAGCTCACTAAAGGCGTTTTCGAAGTGCTCGCGGCGGGCGGCGATTCCGCGCTCGGCGGCGATGATTTCGATCACGCGCTGTACCGCCACGTCCTCGAGCAGGCTGGTATTGCGCCGCAGACGCTCGCAGCGGAAGACGTGCGCATGCTGCTGGACAGCGTGCGCGAGGCCAAGGAGGCTTTGTCGGACGCGCCGCTGGCAACGTTGCAGGCGAGGCTCTCCAACGGCACCCAGCTCGATCTGACGATCGACGAGGCTACTTTCGCGGCCATCACGCAGGCGCTGGTGCAGCGCACGCTTGGGCCGACCAAGAAAGCGCTGCGCGACGCCAAGGTAACGACCAAGGAAGTCAAGGGCGTGGTGCTGGTGGGTGGCGCGACCCGCATGCCGGTGATCCGCCGCGCGGTGGAAGCGTTCTTCGGCCAGCCGCCGTTGATCAATCTCAACCCCGACGAAGTGGTCGCACTCGGCGCGGCGATCCAGGCCGATTTGCTGGCCGGCAACCGCAGTGCCGACGGCGATGACTGGCTGCTGCTCGACGTCATCCCGTTGTCGCTTGGCGTTGAGACGATGGGTGGGCTGACTGAGAAGATCATTCCGCGCAATTCGACGATTCCGGTCGCGCGCGCGCAGGATTTCACGACCTTCAAGGACGGCCAGACGGCGATGGCGATTCACGTCGTGCAGGGCGAGCGCGAACTGGTGTCGGATTGCCGCTCGCTCGCGCGCTTCGAGCTGCGCGGCATTCCACCGATGGCAGCCGGCGCGGCGCGCATCCGTGTGACCTATCAGGTCGACGCGGACGGTCTGCTGTCCGTGTTTGCCCGTGAGCAGTTGTCGGGCGTGGAGGCGTCGGTGGTGGTGAAGCCTTCATACGGCCTCGCTGATGACGATATCGCCAAGATGCTCGAAGACAGCTTCAGTACGGCCGAAGTCGACATGCGAGCCCGCGCACTGCGTGAGGCGCAAGTGGAAGCGCAACGTCTGATCGAAGCGACAGATGCGGCGCTGGCCGCCGACGCCGATCTGCTCGATGAAGACGAGCGCGCCGAACTCGACGGCTTGCTCACCGCCTTGCGGAACGTCGCGCAAAGCGAGGATGCCGGCGCGATCGAAGCTGCGACGAAGACTGTGGCCGAAGGCACCGACGAATTCGCCGCCCGCCGCATGAACAAGGGCATCCGTCGTGCGCTGGCGGGCCGCAAGCTCGACGACATCTGAGCTCGACGACATCTACGCCGAACGAATCACGTGACGCGCATCAAAAAAGCGCGCGTCACCAGTAAAATGGCACGGAGCCGGTTCGCCGGCTGCCGTGCCTCAGACTAAACGGAAATCGTATGCCTCAAATCGTTGTGCTGCCCCATGTCGAACTGTGTCCGGAAGGCGCGGTGATCGATGCTGTGCCGGGCAAGAGCATCTGCGACAATCTGCTGGAACACGGCATTGAAATCGAGCACGCCTGCGAGAAATCGTGTGCTTGCACGACCTGCCATGTGGTCGTGCGCGAAGGCTTCAATGCGCTCACGCCGTCGGAGGAAGACGAGGACGATCTGCTCGACAAGGCCTGGGGCCTCGAGCCGGAGTCGCGTCTGTCGTGCCAGGCGATGATGCCGGTCGACCAGGATCTGGTCGTTGAAATCCCGCGTTACTCGATCAACCACGCGAAGGAAAATCACTAACAGGAGCGCAGCCATGAAGTGGACCGACACGCAAGACATCGCGATGGCCCTCACCGACAAGCACCCGGAAGTGGACCCGCAGCAGATCCGGTTCACCGATCTGCACCGCTGGGTCACTGAACTGGACGGCTTCGACGACGATCCAAACCGGTCGAACGAGAAGATTCTCGAAGCGATCCAGACGGCGTGGATCGAGGATGCGGATTATTGAGCGGGCTGTGGTTGTGGGTTTGGGCTTGGCCCACGATCGGCTCTGAAAGGAAAACGGCGATTCCAGATTTCGATGGAATCGCCGTTTTGTTTGGTGCGCTTATTTGTGCGCTTAGTGATGGGCTTTTTAACCCGCTACGAGCGCACCGTTCTCGAGATGCACGTGCTCGCCTTGCTGGAACGGCGGTGCTTCGTGGTACGTGAAGTAACGGTTCTTGCCGCTTTCCATACGCACGTGGACCGAGTAAGCGGTCGTGCTGCGCAGATGTTTTTCGACCGAGTTACCGGCAAAGCCGCCGCCGACTGCACCCAGCACCGTCATCGCGCCGCGGCCTACGCCGCCGCCGAACTGGTTGCCCACCAGACCGCCGACCACCGCACCGCCCACAGCGCCGACGCCGGTGCCATGGCCTTCCTGACGCACTGCTGATATCGCTACAACTGTGCCGCAGCTAGCGCAATAGGCCTGCTGGGGCGGCGGTTGCTGTGCGTACTGGCCCGATTGATCCGGTTGTTGCTGCTGTGCGTACTGCGCCTGCGCAGCGGAGGGAGCCGCTACTGCCGGAGCAGGTTGGGCCTGAGCATCGGTCTGTGGCTGGGGCTGCGTCTGGGCCTGCGCGCCTTGGGCCGCCTGCAGCTGCTGTTGCTGCGCGTAGGTGTTCGGATTGGCCGGGGCCGCCGAATCGACCACCTGCTGCGAGGGCTGCGAGGTGACCTGTGCAGCTTGGGTTTGATCCGTCTGCGCGCCGTTGCTCGACGCTTTGGGAAACAGACCTGTGATGGCCGCTGTGGCCGCGAGGCTCGCGATGATGACAGCGCCTGCCGCGGTCGCGACAAGCGGGTGAATTCGGCGTGGTTGTGTGTTGCCAGGATTGTCCATGATGACCTCCGTCTTGAGCAGAGTCCGGTTAGTTTTTTCAAGACATAAGTGTGGGACAGCTGGACTGGCGCGGGGTTTCAATTTGTAACCAGTTCTGTAGCGTCCGCAGAGATGTTTTGAAGCGGATCGCGCAGGGGGCCGCCTGGCGGCTGATTTCACGCGCTTGCTCGATGTTCTGAGTTCGACGCGGGCCGCCTCCGCCTGTGAACCTTTTACCGATCGTTACAAACTGTCAGGTGGCACGACGGGCCGTGTGGAGATGGGCCTATTGGCCCTGTAGGCTGGCCAAATGAAAACGCCCGGCAGCGAGCCGGGCGTCACGTCACTCGGGACCTGAGGGATCAGATCAACCCGATCCGTGCAATCAGTCTTCGCGGCGCAGATGCGGGAACAGGATTACATCGCGGATGCTCGGGCTGTCGGTCAACAGCATCACCAGACGGTCGATGCCGATACCGCAACCGCCGGCCGGCGGCATGCCGTATTCGAGCGCGCGGATGTAGTCGGCGTCGTAGAACATCGCCTCTTCGTCGCCCGCGTCCTTCTGGTCGACCTGCTTCTTGAAGCGCGCGGCCTGATCTTCCGGATCGTTCAGCTCGGAGAAACCGTTGGCGATTTCACGGCCGGTGATGAACAGCTCGAAGCGCTCGGTGATGCCTGCCACCTTGTCAGACGCGCGTGCCAGCGGCGACACTTCGATCGGGTAGTCGATGATGTAAGTCGGCTCCCACAGTTGCGATTCGGCGGTCTCTTCGAAGAGCGCGAGTTGCAGCGCGCCCACGCCTGCATTCAGGAACTGCGGCTGCGAGGCGTCGACACCGAACTTCTTCAGCTCGGGGCGCAGGAATGCGGCGTCGGCCAGTTGATCATCGGTGTACTGCGGCGCGTACTTCTGGATCGCCTGCGTGATCGTCAGGCGATGGAACGGCTTGGCCAGATCCAGTTCGCGACCCTGATAGCTGATCGTCGCCGTGCCGAGCGCATCGATCGCGGCCTGACGGATCAGCTGTTCGGTGAAGTCCATCAGCCACTGATAATCGGTGTACGCCGCGTAGAACTCGATCATCGTGAATTCCGGATTGTGGCGTACCGAGACGCCCTCGTTACGGAAATTCCGGTTGATCTCGAACACGCGCTCGAAGCCGCCCACCACCAGCCGCTTCAGATACAGCTCCGGCGCGATGCGCAGGAACATCTGCATATCGAGCGCGTTGTGGTGCGTCACAAACGGCTTGGCTGCCGCGCCGCCCGGGATCGGGTGCAGCATCGGCGTTTCGACTTCCATGAAGTCGGCATCGGCCATGAACTTGCGGATCGACGATATCGCTCTCGTGCGCGCCACGAAGGTCTTGCGCGTTTCTGGGGTGACGATCAGATCGACATAGCGCTGGCGATACTTCATTTCCTGGTCGGCGAGACCGTGGAACTTGTCCGGCAGCGGACGCAGCGACTTCGACAGCAGCCGCAGCTCGGTGCAACGCACCGACAGCTCACCCTTGTTGGTACGGAACAGCACGCCGCGCGCGGCGACGATGTCCCCCATGTCCCACTTCTTGAACGCGTCGTAGGTTTCCTGGCCGATGTCAGCCGGCGTGATGAAGAACTGGATCTGACCCGAACCGTCGCGCACGGTGGCGAAGCTCGCCTTGCCCATCACGCGCTTCAGCATCATCCGGCCGGCCACGGCAACCTGAAGCGGATTCGCTTCGAGCGTTTCCTTGTCGGCGTCGGCGTATTGCGTTTGCAGGTCTTCCGCGTGATGCGTCGGGCGGAAATCGTTCGGATAGGCGACGCCGTGTTCACGCAGCTCGCGCAGCTTTTCGCGGCGCTCGGCGATGATCTTGTTTTCGTCCCCCTCGGGCGCAGCGTTCGTCTGGATCGGTTCGGTCATGATGGGTCGGTATTCGGGGTGGCCTGCATGCGGGTGGGCCGCACGAGGTTGCCTGCCGGTCGGAAATCAGACTGCAACAGGCGGTCAAAAGATGCGGCGCGGCAAAACTCGCCGCGCCCGATGCGCTTACTTTAGACGCCCTGTTTCAGGCTGGCGCTAATGAACGGATCGAGGTCGCCATCGAGCACGCTCTTGGTATTGCTGATTTCGACGTTGGTACGCAGATCCTTGATGCGGCTGTTGTCCAGCACGTACGAACGGATCTGGTGACCCCAGCCCACATCGGTCTTGCCTGCTTCGAGCTTGTCCTGTTCGACCTGACGTTTGCGGATTTCCGCTTCGTACAGGCGCGATTTCAACATGGCCATCGCTTCGGCGCGGTTACGGTGCTGCGAGCGGTCGTTCTGGCACTGCACGACGATGCCCGACGGCATGTGCGTAATCCGCACCGCGGAGTCGGTCTTGTTGATGTGCTGACCGCCCGCGCCAGACGCGCGATACGTGTCGATACGCAGATCGGCCGGGTTGATGTCCACTTCGATCGAGTCGTCGATTTCCGGATACACGAACACCGACGAGAACGACGTATGACGGCCGCCCGACGAGTCGAACGGCGACTTGCGCACGAGACGGTGCACGCCGGTTTCGGTGCGCAGGAACCCGTAGGCGTACTCGCCTTCGATCTTGATGGTGGCGTTCTTGATGCCCGCGACGTCGCCGTCGGTCTGTTCCAGCACTTCGGTCTTGAACCCCTTGCGCTCGCAGTAGCGCAGGTACTGGCGCAGCAGCATCGCGGCCCAGTCGCACGCTTCGGTGCCGCCGGCGCCTGCCTGAATGTCGAGGAACGCGTTGTTCGGGTCGGCCGCATTCGAGAACATGCGGCGGAATTCCATGTCGGCGACGCGCTGTTCGAGGCTGGCTGCATCGCTTTCGCAGGCGAGGAGGGTTTCCTCGTCATTTTCTTCGCGCGCCATGCCGAACAGGTCCTGCGCGTCGCGCAGGTCGTTGTCGAGCGAGGTGAGCTTGCCGACGACGTCGTCTAGCAGCTTCTTTTCCCGGCCGAGGGCCTGGGCGTGCTTCGAGTCGTTCCAGACGTTCGGGTCTTCGAGTTCCCGGTTGACTTCGATTAGACGCAGTGCTTTGTCGTCGTAGTCAAAGATACCCCCGTAGCTCGCCCGCGCGATGGCGCAGGTCGGCCAGAGAGGCTTCGATCGCGTTGAGACGTTCCGCTTCCATGTCGATCTTTTATAGCTTCGTAAAAAGGGGAAATTATAGCCGATCGAGGCTGCCCGCCGGAGGCTAATGCGCGATCCGGCGGGTGTTTGAGGCAGTTTTGCGGGGGATTTTGCACGGTTTTGGCGGCCCCGGCGTAGATGATGCGAGGCCGAGGCGGGCGCGCGGCCGCTCAGCTCATTGCATGCTCGACGATCAACTGCACGCGCGAAACGCCATTCCACGTATCGCTCGCGAGGCGGTAGGCGATCGTCGTGCGGTTGGGCAGCGAATCCGTGTGGTTGAACCAGATCGCGTTGAAACGCTGCCGGCCCCGTAACAGTTGCAGTTTCAGATGCTTGTCCTTCACCAGCGCCTGCGATGCCACTTCGAATTCGCCCGAAAACACCGGCGCCGGAAAGCCCTGACCCCAGACCGCGGCGTCCAGCATCTCGACGAATTGCGGCGTGAAATACGCTTCTTCCAGATCGCCATCGGTTTCCACCACGCGGGCGAGTGCCTCTTCGCTGAGCCACTCGCGGCCCACCGCTTCGAAGGCGGCGGTGAAACGCGGCACGTCGGCGGCGGCGAGCGTCATGCCGGCCGCCATGGCGTGGCCGCCGAACTTGGCGATCATGCCGGGTTCGCGTTTCGAGATCAGATCAAGCGCATCGCGCAGATGAAATCCCGCGATCGAACGGCCCGAGCCTTTGACGAGCACGCCGCTCTCATCCGCCGGTGCGAAGGTGAAGACGGGCCGGTGGAACTTCTCCTTGATTCGTCCTGCAACGATGCCGATCACGCCCTGATGCCAGCTCGGGTTGAACAGCACGACGGTCGCCGAGCCGGCCGGATCGATCGTCGACAGATCTTCGAGCGCCTGCTGCTGCATACCGGCTTCGATCTCGCGCCGCTCGCGGTTGATCGAGTCGAGCTGCTGCGCGAGTTCCCACGCGCGGCCGATGTCGTCAGTGGTCAGGCATTCGATCCCAAGTGACATATCCGAGAGGCGTCCCGCCGCGTTCAGCCGCGGGCCGAGTGCAAAGCCCAGATCGAAGCCGGAGGCGCTGCGGGCGTCGCGCGCAGCAGCACGAAACAGCGCGGCCACACCCGGCTGCATCTTGCCCTTGCGAATCCGCTGCAGCCCTTGCGCGACCAGCACGCGATTGTTGCCGTCGAGCTTGACGACGTCGGCCACCGTGCCGAGCGCGACGAGGTCGAGCAGGCCATCCAGGCGCGGTTCGGGGCGCGCGTCGTCGAATGCGCCACGCCGGCGCAGTTCGGCGCGCAGCGCGAGCAGCACGTAGAACATCACGCCGACGCCCGCGATGCACTTGCTCGGGAAGCTGCAACCCGGCTGGTTCGGATTGACGATGGCGCGCGCGGCGGGTAACTCGTCGCCGGGTAAGTGGTGATCGGTAACGAGCACGTCGATGCCGAGCGCGTTGGCCGCTTCCACACCGTCGACGCTGGCGATGCCGTTGTCCACGGTGATCAGCAGGTCCGGCTTGCCGGACGGATTGCGTGCCGCGAGCGCGACGATTTCCGGCGTCAGGCCGTAGCCGTATTCGAAGCGGTTCGGCACCAGATAGTCGATGCTGGCGCCGAACATCCGCAGGCCGCGCACGGCCACGGCGCAAGCGGTGGCGCCGTCGCAGTCGTAGTCGGCCACCACCAGCATGCGGCGTTTGCCTTCGATCGAATCGGCCAGCAGCGCGGCCGCTTCTTCGCAGCCTTTCAGTTGGGCAGGTGCAACGAGCCGCGCGAGACCGGTTTCGAGCTCATCCGGCAAGCACACGCCGCGCGACGCGTACAGACGCGCCAGCACCGGATGCAGGCCATGACGGGTCAACACTTCGGCATCGACGGGGGAGCAGGCGCGCGTAACGATTCGAGTCATGCGGAAAGGCCGGAAAACATGCGGTGGAGCGGTAGCTGGGTTATTGGATGCGTCATTCGATAAAGAGCGAAGCAAGCACGCGGCGGCGCCAGAACTTGCGCAGATCGCCACGTGTAATGGTGAGCGTCACCGAGCCGGTGTCGCCGCATAGTGTGAGGCCCAGTTCGCCGAGCTGGCCTGACTGCAGGGCAGCGAGGGCGGGGGCGAACCAGTCGGTTTCGAGCGCCGCGAATGCGTCGTTCCAGCGGCCCCAGTCCTGCTCGATGTAGGGCGCGGAGAATGGGTCGAGTTCGACGAGGGTTGTTGGTGCGGTTGCTGCGGTTGCCGCGGAGCCATTGCCGCCTTGCTGGACTCCGCTTGTACCGTTCGCGCGCGGTGCCTTAGTGGCGCCGGCCGCCAGGGCTGCAAACGAAGCCGGCGGCGCGCCAATCTCCACTCCAGCGGTGAGCGCGAGGCCGCGCGTAGCCGCTGCGTCCGACAGTACGCGCGTGAAAGGGCTTTTAACTGGTTGCGCGGCACCTTGCGCATGAAACCATATGGAATTGACCGAGGGCAGTCCGCGCGCTTCGCGCGCCTCGTTGACCGGATGCTCGAACCACGCCATCTGCA
>NZ_JAMFSB010000360.1 GCF_026225065.1 Paraburkholderia sp.
CCCAAACCAGTCAATGGCTCGCGACGCTCGGCAATGCCGCAGCGCTGCCGACGCTCAAACCTGCTGTGACTTACTGGTCATCATGAAAGAGTCCTTGATGCGGCGTGCCGCCGATGCCGATGTCTGCCTGCTGCTGGAAGGCACCTTCCCGTTTGTGCGGGGCGGGGTGTCGAGCTGGGTCAACGAAATGCTGCGCGCGTACCCGCAGACGCGCTTTGCGATCGTCTTTATCGGCAGCCGCGAGCAGGACTATCACGGCGCGGCCTACAAGTTGCCCGACAACGTCGTGCACTTCGAAACCCATTACCTGTATGAGACGGGTTCTGTGGACGCACGCCGGCCGCGCGAGATTGAAGGTGACGCCGCGGCATTTGCGAAGTCGGCCGAGCTGCACGCGGCATTGCGCGACGTGCGCGGTGCGGACGTGGGCAAGCTGATGGCCGAGATGGTGCCGACGCTCGGCGAACACGGTGCGCTCAACGAAGCGCAGTTTCTGGCAAGCCGCCAGTCGTGGGAGTTCATCGTCGAGCAGTACGAAAAGCATTGCACCGACCCGTCGTTTACCGACTACTTCTGGACCGTGCGCATCATGCACAAGCCGTTGTGGCTACTCGCGAACGTCGCAGAGAAGCTGATACCGGCGAAGGTCTATCACACGATTTCGACGGGATATGCTGGTTTTCTGGGCGCATTGTTGCACTATCGCACGGGACGGCCGCTGCTGATTTCCGAGCACGGCATCTATACGAAAGAGCGCAAGATCGATCTGTTGCAGAGCCAGTGGATTCGCGACAACCGCGGCGCATTCGAGCGCGACATCTCGCGCATCAGCTATTTCCGCGAACTGTGGGTGCGCTTTTTCGAGGCGATCGGCAAGCTCGCGTACGACGCCGCCGATGAGATCGTCGCCCTGTATGAAACGAACCGCTTGCGCCAGGTCGCCGACGGCGCGGTTGCCGGGCGCACCCGCAGCATTCCGAATGGCGTGGACGTCGACGGCCTTGCGCCGCTAGTGGAGCAGCGCGTAGCAGGACGGCACAAGGTGGTCGCGCTGATCGGCCGGGTGGTGCCGATCAAGGACATCAAGACGTTTATTCGCGCCATGTTCGTGGCCTCGCGCAGCATGCCCGACATCGAAGGCTGGATCATCGGGCCGGAAGAAGAGGATCCGGCTTATGCGCTCGAGTGCCATGCGCTGGTGGAAAGTCTGGGGCTGGCCGCGAATGTGAAATTCCTCGGCTTTCAGCGCATCGACGACGTGCTGCCGAAAATCGACGTGATCGCGCTCACGTCGATCAGCGAGGCGTTGCCATTGGTCGTGCTGGAAGGATTTGCCGCCGGCATTCCGTCCATTACGACCGATGTCGGCGCATGCCGCCAGATGATCGAAGGACTCGATGAGGAAGACCGCGCGCTCGGCAGCGCGGGGGCGGTGGTGCAGATCGCCAATCCGGCGGCCTTTGCGCAGGCCGTGGTGGCGCTGCTGAACGACGACGCCCGCTGGCAGGCCGCGCAGCAGGCTGGTCTTGCACGGGTGCGCCGCTATTACACGAAGGCGCAGATGACCGACAGCTACCGGGCCTTGTACGAGAAGCTCGCAGCGGCGCCAGACGTTCCGCGCGGCTCGCGCAGTGCAGCCACGGGCGGCTGCCCGGTGCACCATGGCGCGCCGGCGAGCCCTCACGCCGCTCAAGCTGGGGAGACACGCTAATGGCTGGGATTGGTTTCGAACTGCGCAAGATCCTCAAACACGACACGCTGTTCGGCGTTGCGCGGGCTTATGCCTACGCGGGCCTGATCAGCTCGGGGCCGTTGATCCTGTCGATCTTCGGTATCCTGATCATCGGGGTGATGAGCCTCGCGTTCGTGATACCGAAATACGCGATCGTGCAGTTTCAGATATCGGTGACGTATCTGATTGCACTGAGCCTGATTTTGACGGGTCCGCTGCAACTGTCGTTCACGCGTTTCATCTCCGACCGCCTGTTCGAAAAGCGTGACGATCTGGTGCTGTCGAACTACAACGGCGTCGTGCTGGTCAGCACGATCGCCTCCGGGCTGGTGGGTGTGGTGGCGATGCTGGTAGGGTTCAAGAGTGAGCCGTTGGCCTATCGCGTGCTGATGGTTGCGGGTTTCGTGGTGATCAGCAACATCTGGATCGCCGTGATTTTTCTCTCCAGCGTCAAGCAGTACCGGCAGATCCTGTTTGTGTTTCTGATCGGCTATGGCTGCACCGTCGCCTTTGCGTTGATGCTCAACCGGCATGGTCTATCGGGTCTGCTCGGAGGATTCGTGGCGGGGCACCTGGTGTTGCTGGGCGGTCTGTCTGGATTGATCTACCGTAACTACCGCAGCGGACGGCTGATTTCCTTCGAGGTGTTCGATAAGCGCTTTGCTTATCCGACGCTTGCGCTGGTGGGGCTGTTCTTCAATCTCGGCGTGTGGCTCGACAAGTTCATGTTCTGGTATTCGCCTGGCACCGGCGCCCCGGTCATCGGGCCGCTGCATGCTTCGGTGATCTACGATATTCCCGTCTTCATCGCCTATGTGTGCGTGATGCCCGGCATGGCGACGTTTCTGGTGCGCATCGAAGCGGATTTCGTCGAGTATTACGACGCGTTCTACGATGCCGTGCGTAGCGGCGCGACGCTGCGTCACATCAACGATATGCGCGACATGATGGTGGGCAGCGTGCGTGCGGGCCTGTATGAAATCATCAAGATTCAGGTGGTCGTGCTGCTGCTGATTTTCGCTTTTGGGCCGAACGTGCTGGAAGCGCTGAATATTTCGCCGCTATATATGCCGCTTTTGACCGTCGACGTGATTGCGGCCAGTCTGCAGGTGGTGCTGTTGGGTCTTCTGAACGTGTTCTTCTATCTGGACGCACGGCGTACGGTGTTGAAGCTGTGCGTCGCGTTTGTGGTGCTCAACGGGGCGCTGACGTGGATCACGTTGCAGATGAGTCCCAACACGTATGGGTATGGTTTTGCTTTGGCGCTGCTGATTCTGGTAGTCGGCGCGGTGCTGACACTGGACCGCAAGTTCGCTAAACTCGAATACGAAACGTACATGCTGCATAACTGATAGTGCGGGATGCGAATGTTCATGGTGCGCGCGCTGTGCCGCTTCGCCGCCTGGGTGGCCTGCTTCGGCACGGCCGCCGGACTGGGGCCCCTCGCGCAAGCCCAGAGCGCCGCCAGTGCAGCCGGCAACGCCACCAGCGCGACGAATGCCTCCGTGCAACCCTCGGTGGCGTTCTTTTATAGCGACAAGGTACCTGTCGAGGCACTGTCTGGATTCGATGTAGTGGTGGTCGAGCCGGATAGCGACTTCGATCCCGCCACCCGGCACGATCACCATACCGTCTGGTTCGCATACGTCAGCGTCGGCGAAGTAACGCCGCAACGCGAGTACTACGCCGCGATGCCGAAGGAATGGCTGGCTGGCAATAACCCCGCGTGGGAATCGAAGGTCGTCGATCAGGACGCACCGGGCTGGCCGGCGTTCTATGTGAAGCAGGTGATTGCGCCGCTCTGGCGCAAAGGCTATCGCGGCTTCTTTCTGGATACGCTCGATTCGTATCAACTGATCGCCAAAACCGACGCAGACCGCGAGCGTCAGCAAGCGGGACTGGTGGAGGTGATCCGTGCGATCAAGAAACGCTATCCACGGGCGAGGCTGATGTTCAACCGCGGCTTCGAGATCCTGCCGCAGGTGCACGATCTCGTGTACGCGGTAGCCTTCGAATCGCTCTACAGCGGCTGGGATCAGGCGAACCAGCGCTATACGACGGTGCCACAGGCCGATCGTGACTGGCTGCTGGGGCAGGCGCGGATCGTGAGCGACAAATACGCGTTGCCCGTGATCGCAATCGACTACTGTGCCCCCGGCGATGAACAATGCACGCGCGAGACGGTGCAGAAAATCTGCAAGGACGGCCTGGTGCCGTATGTGGCTGACGGTGCGCTGCAGACAGTTGGAGTAGGGCGCGCAGGGATTTGCCCCGACGAGCCGCCGGGCGTGCAGCCCTAAGGGGCGGAACGCCGCCGTTCAGGCCGCGGAGGGGCGCTGCTCATTCGCATCCGGAGCCGGATGCAGATCGAGCCGCCGGCCGGCCTTGAGCAACTGGCTCGGAACGTCGTGGCCGATCAGCCCGGGCAAGTAGGCCGCGACCTGAAGCGCCTCGGTCAGATCGACGCCGGTATCGTAGCCGTTCAGCTCCAGCATATGCACGAGTTCCTCGGTGCACACGTTCCCCGTCGCGCCAGGTGCGTACGGACAGCCACCCAGCCCGCCCAGCGAGGCGTCGAAGCGGTCGATTCCCGCGTCCAATGCAGCCAGCGTATTGGCAAGCGCCATGCCCCGCGTGTTGTGAAAGTGCAGGGTGGTTTCCAGACCGGCGAATTCATCTCGCGTGCGTTGCGCCAGTTGCCGGACCTGGTTGGGATATGCCATGCCGGTCGTGTCGCATAGCGTGACCCCGTGCACGCCGAGCGCGGCGAAGCGCGAAACCCATCTCAGCACTTCGTCCTCCGCAACATCGCCCTCCATGGGGCAGCCAAACGCGGTCGACAGCGATACGTTGATCGCCACCCGTGTGCTGCTTACCACTTCGATCACATCGCGCAGTTGTGCGAATGATTCTTCCCGGCTCATGCGCAGATTCGCGCGGTTGTGGCTTTCACTGACCGACATCACCAGATTGACTTCGTCGACGTCACATGACAACGCGCGTTCGGCGCCGCGCACATTCGGCACCAGCACGGTGTAGATCACACCGGGGCGGCGCTCGATACGATGCATCACTGCTTCGGCATCGCGCAGCGCCGGAATGGCGCGCGGCGACGTGAACGACGTCACTTCGATCTTGGCGAAGCCGCAGGCGCTGAGCCGGTCGATCAAGGCAACCTTGTCGTCGGTTTCGATAAAGCGGGCTTCGTTCTGGAAGCCGTCGCGAGTGGCGACTTCCTGGATGTACAGACGAGGGCGGGTGGCGCTCATCGAAGGTCTCCTGATTGCTTGTTCAGATGATGCCGCGTGCGCGCAGTGCAGCGCGTTTGGCGTCGTCGAGGCCGAGGGTGGCGAGCACCTCGTCGGTATGCTGCCCGAGCTCTGGCGCAAGCGTGCGGATCGTGCCCGGAGTGGCATTAAGTTTCGGCAAAACCCCGGGGACTTGCACCGGTGTGCCGTCGGCGAGGGTGCTATCCACGATCATCTCGCGGGCGCGGTAGTGCGGATCGGCGGCAATGTCGGCGACATCGTAGATCTTGCCGGCCGGAATGCGCGCTTCGTTCAGATGTGCCAGCACTTCGTCGAGCGAGTGCCGTTCCGTCCAGGCGCTAATGGCTGCGTCGATCCGTTCGACGTTCGCGACGCGGCCGTCGTTTTGCGCGAGCGCCGGATCGTCGCCGAGGTCGGGGCGCTCGATCACTTCCATCAGACGGCGGAAGATGCTGTCGCCGTTGCCGGCGATCAGGGCGAATTTGCCATCGCGGCAGCGATAAGCATTGCTCGGCGCAATTCCTGGCAGGCTGCTGCCCGCCGCTTGCCGGACCGCGCCGAACACCGAGTATTCGGGCAGCAGGCTCTCCATCATGTTGAAGACCGATTCGTACAGGGCGACGTCGATCATCTGGCCTTCACCGCCGTTCTGGTCGCGATGACGCAGCGCCAGCAGGATGCCGATCACGCCATGCAGGGCGGCGAGCGAATCGCCGATCGACACGCCGACGCGCACCGGAGTCCGGCCAGGTTCGCCGCTCAGGTGGCGCAGTCCGCCCATCGCTTCGCCGATCACGCCGAAGCCGGGCAGGTCGCGATAAGGACCGGTCTGGCCGTAGCCCGAGACGCGCAGCATCACGAGTTTGGGGTTCAGTTCGTGCAGGGTGTCCCAGCCGAGGCCCCAGCCTTCCAGTGCGCCAGGGCGGAAGTTTTCGATGACGACATCGGCCTCGGCGGCGAGGCGCCGTGCAATTTCCTGGCCTTCAGGGTCTCTCAGGTTCAGCGTCACCGAACGTTTATTGCGCGACTGCGCGGCCCACCAGACCGAGGTGCCCTCGTGCAGCATGCGCCATTTGCGCAGCGGGTCGCCCGTGACGGGCGTTTCGATCTTGATGACATCGGCGCCGAATTCGGCGAGCATCCGGCTCGCGAACGGGCCTGCAATCAGTTGTCCGAGTTCGAGGACGCGGATTCCGTCGAGCGGTCCAGCCATGCTGCGTCTCCATCGTGTGTGTTCCGTTGCACAAGATAGTGACGCAGCGCGGCGGCGCTGGGAATGTCGGATTCTTCACGGACCCTTTCCCGGGCGGAAAGGGCGCAGCGGCGCTTCTTGGCCTGGCTCGGCTTGGCTGGGCTCAGCTCAGCTCAGCCTGCCGCTTCCGGCATGCCCGCCATGAAATCGAACAGCCTGGCTGCCTCCGGCGTGAGTGCCTTAGTGTCCTTCGCACCGATCCACAGCGTGCGTTCGGCCCAGACGTCGGTCAATTGCACCGCGCGCAGGCCTGCCGCGAGGATTTCGGGGCGCACTGCCGCGGCCGGCAGCATGCCGATGCCGAGGCCCGCTTCAATCATCCGGCAGATGCCGTCGAAGCTGCGCATCTGGATGCGCAGCCGCAGCGGTCGCTCGGCGGCGAGGGCGGCGTCCATCATGCGCAGCAGCAGCGAGCTGCCGGCGTTCAGGGCGACGTAGTCGTACTCGAGCGTGTCGGCAAAGGCGATCTGCTTGACGCCCGCGAGCGCATGGTCCGCGGGGACCAGCACGATCAGCCGGTCGCGCCGGTAGACGCGTTTGTCCACCATCGGCGCGGGCACGTTGTCCGCGAAGATGCCTACATCGGTGCGGCCCGCGCCGAGCGCTTCGATCACTTCGCCGCTCAGACGTTCTTCGAGCGTGACCTTGACGCTGGGGTTGGCGGCGAGAAAGCGCTGCAGGTCGGTAGGAAGAAACTGCACGATGGCCGAGGTGTTGGCCCAGATCCGCACATGACCGCGCACGCCCACGGCAAAATCGCTCATTTCGCTCGCCATCCGGTTGACCTGGTCGAGCACCTGCAGCGCGTGACTCAAGAGCCCGTGGCCCGCAGGCGTAAGTTCGACGCCGCGTGGATGACGCACGAGGAGGGCACAGTCGGTGGCCCGTTCGAGGTCGGCAATGCGCTTGCTGATGGCGGAGAGCGTCATATGGCTGCGTTCGGCAGCGCGGGTCAGGCTGCCGGTTTCGGCGACCGTCAGAAAGACGCGCAGAGAATGCAGATCGAAGTGCGTCGGATTGACCATGGGGGCGGCACGTATACAAAAAGCGGGGCAGGAAGCACGATTCTACGGCTTCCTGCCCCCGCTGATTGTCCGTTGTTTGCCCTGCTGCAGTGGCCTCGTGTTTGCCGAGTGCTTCGCTGTGCTTGCCGTTCGGTTAGCGCAATTGCGTGACGGCGAGCAACAGCACCATGCTGCCGATCGCGCCGTCGAGCACGCGCCAGGCCGTCGCACGGCGAAACAGCGGAGCGAGCGCCCGGGCGCCGTAGCCGAGGCCAACGAACCATACGGCGCTGACCGCCATCGCACCGAGCGCGAAGGCCACCCGGCCGGATTGTGCTTCGCGGGCGCCGGCCGTGCCGATCAGCAGGAAGGTGTCGAGATATACATGTGGGTTCAGCCACGTGAGGGCGAGCGTCATCAGGATGATCGGCATGGCCCGTTGAACGGACGGCGTGGCGGGCATTGCGTTGCCTGAGCGCTCGTCACTCGCCGCGTCGACGTCGAGCACGGCATGGCCGGGACGCACCGCGCGGCGCAACGCGTTGATGCCGAACCAGGCGAGGTAGGCCAGGCCGACATACAGCATGGCATGGACGAACACCGGATAACGCTCGACCAGCGCCGACGCACCGGCCACTCCCGCGCCGATCAGGATGAAGTCCGACAATGTGCACAACAGCACGATCTTGCCGACGTGCGAGCGCATGATGCCCTGGCGCAGTACGTAGGCGTTCTGGGCACCGATGGTGACGATCAGCGACGCGCACAGCGCCGCTCCGTGGGAGAAAGCAAGCCAATCCATGAGAGATCCAGTAGACGTATGAGACGAATTGGCGCTAGTCTGCGGTTTCCAGGCTCGTAAGAGAAGCTAATAAAGTTAATGCTGATTAAGGAACGCTAATGCTCGACTACGCTTTGCTGGATGCGCTGGCTGCTGTGGTGCGCCATGGATCGTTCGACCGCGCGGCGAACGAACTGAACGTGACGCCGTCTGCGGTGTCGCAGCGCGTGAAATTGCTGGAGGAGCGGGTGGGCAGCGTGCTGGTTAAACGCGGGCAGCCGTGTGTGGCGACGACCTCGGGCGCGCTGCTGTGCCGGCATACGGAGCGGGTGCAGTTGCTCGAATCGGAGCTGACGGGGCGCCTGCCGGCGCTTCCGGGCGCATTGGTCGAGTCGTGGCCGACATTGCGCGTGGCGGTCAACGACGACAGCGTGGGCACATGGTTTATCGATGCGGTGGCGGGGTTCTGTGTGGAGCGGGAGATGCTGCTCGATCTCGTGATCGACGATCAGGATCATACGGCGCAGCGGATTCGCGATGGCAGCGTGCAAGGCGCGGTAACCACGCAGGCGGAGCCGGTGCAGGGCTGCCGGTCGGTGCGGCTTGGACGGATGCGTTATCGGGCAGTGTGCGCGCCGGATTTCTTCGAGCGCTACTTCGCCGATGGGGTCACGCGCGATTCGCTGCGGCGCACGCCTTGCATCGACTTCAATCCGAAGGATCAGTTGCAGAAGCGCTTCATGCGCCGGATTACTCGTGCCGAGGTCGATCCGCCGTTGCACTGGATTCCTCACGTCGCGGGCTTCCTCAGAGCGTGCGTCACGGGGATGGGGTGGGGCCTGTGTCCGGAGCGGATGATCGCGTCGCATCTCGAGAGCGGTGAGCTCGTGGATATGGCGCCGGGTAAGCCCGTCGATGTGGATCTGTACTGGCAGAGCTGGCGGTTGTCGATTGGGTGGCTGGATGATTTCGGCACGGTGTTGCGCAAGCGGGCGACGGAGTTTCTGGATTGAGCGGGCTCGCGCAAACAAACAAAAAAGCCGGCATCGCTTTCACGACGCCGGCTTTTCTTCGTAGCGGATCCGCCAACTACGGCGCCTCCGGCACCCCTTCCGGCTGCGGCACCGTCTCACTCTCGCGCGTCTCCGGCATCGCCGCCCACACGAGCAGCACCGCCAGCGCCCCAGCCGCGGCGAGCCCAAAGAAGCTGACCGTATTGCTGAAGCGGTCTGCAATGAAACCCGCTGCCGCCGTACTCAACGTCGCGCCGATCCCCGCCGCCAAACCGAACAGTCCGATACACAGGTTATAGCGTCCCTTGCCGCCGGCCACATCCGCGGCGATCAGCGGCAGCATCACCCCGAATACCGCAGCGCTCAAGCCATCGAGCATCTGCACCGGCACCAGCAGATAAGGGCTGCTGATTCCGGCAAACAGCAGCGCGCGAACCGGCAGCGCAGCGAAGCCGAACAACAGGATCGGGCGGCGCCCCCAGCGTTGCGCCGAGCGTCCCACCCACGGCGACATCATCGCCACGATCGCCTGCGGCACGATGATGCAGGCCGCAATCACGAGCTGGACGTTATCGCCCATGCCAGCAGTCACTTCACCGGCCGCGAGGTTGAGCATCGCCGCGTTGGAGAGGTGGAACAGCACGATACAGGCCGCGAAGATCAGCATGCGCTTGTCGCGCAGCAACTCGCGCAGGCTCTCGCGCTTTTCGTCCGCGTCCGGAGTGGGCTTCGCCTGGGGCGTGGCGTCGACGGTGCCGGTGTTCTGCACCATACTCAGCGCAATCAGCGCGGGCATGGCGAGCGCGGCCGTCAACCAGAATACGGCGCGCGACGAGAAGTACTCGCCGAACAGCCCCATCAACCCGGCCGCAATCGCACTGCCGATAGACGCCCAGCGCGCATTGCGCCCGAGCCGGTCGCCAAGGTTCTGGCGTCCGACCAAAGCGAACGAGATCGCAGCCATGGCTGGCACCAGCATGCAACTCGCGAAGCCGTGGAAGACCTCTGCGGCAATTACGGGCAGCACGGTCGGACTGCTGGCGAGCAACACCGCGGAGAGGATGATCGCGATGATCGCCCAGGCGGCGGCGCCTTTCTTGTTCTTCATCGCATCGACGGCGGCGCCTGCCGGCACCTGACTCACCATCGCGCTGATCGTGCCCACCGACAGCGCCATGCCGATCTCACCCTGGGTCCACTTGTGCGAGGCGAGGTAGGACGCGATAAACGGACCAAAGCCGGTCTGCACGTTCGCGACGAAGAAATTCATCCAGTCGAGCGCGCGCAGGCTGCGTGTTGTAACCATAAGCCGGCCTGTCATCGGGACGCCCGCGCGGTAGATGCAGTCGCTGTGGATGATGCAGCGGCGGCGGGCGGCGGCGCAGGCGTTGCTGGCGGCGCGGGCGGTGCAGGCGAAACGGCGCGGATCGGCTGATCCGATGCATACGGCGGCGACGCGGCGATCGCCGCATCGCTCAGGTCCATCAGCGGATAGAGCGTCTTGTCTTTTACCGCGAACCGCAGCGCTGACCAGTTCGCCGCAATCGTGCGGCGGTCGGCGCTCACCATGCCGCTTACGTCGAGCACGACTGCTTGCGGCTGGGCATTGGCGTCGATCAGCACGTCGATCACGCGGCCCACTTTCGCGCCGTTCGGCCGTTCAACCGTGGCGTCGAGCAACGGCAAGCGTGTGGCGGTCGCGGTGCCGGCCGCTGCCGCGGCCGCCTTCGCGCGGTCGGTCGGCGGCGCCTGACCCGGCGCGAGATTCAGCGTGATGGGCGCGGTCTTGGCGGCCGGCGTGAAGCGGAACACGTTCCACGGGAAATTAACCTTGCGGTCGCCGACCCCGAGGAAGCCCTGCAGATTGACGATCATTTCGATCGGCTTGCCGCTCGGGTCAGTGACGAGATCGACGGCGCGTCCTACGACCTTGCCGTCAGGCCGTTGCACTTCGCTGTCGAGCAGCCCGTGCGCCTGGTTGCGATCGATCAGTCGCGTCACGATGAGCGGCGCAGGCGTGGGCGGCGGCGGGGCGGGCGTGGCAACCGGCGGTGGAGGCGGCTCCTCTTTCTTTGGCGGTGGCGCCGGAGGACGCTTGGGCTTTGCCGGCGTTTCGGGCTTGGTCGTTTCCGTTTGAACCGTCGTCTCAGGCGGTCCGGCTACGAGGGTGGAACTGGCGGGTTCGACGAGATCCGGGACGGCCTCGGTGATTGGCGCCTGCTGCGGTCCGCGCAGCAGACTGCAACCCGACAGGGCGACAGCCGCGAGGACGAGAAGGATCGGGTAACGGAAAGCTGGACGTCGAAAACCGCCACTCATCAAGAAAGACTCCATGGGCGCGAGCGAAGGGTGCGATTGACTTGCCGCATCCTGCGCCGCTGCAATTGAAACGGCGAATGGCTCAGAGTTTAACCCGCAGCACGCTGCGTTCCGGCGCGAGGCCACTGGAAAGCAGCCAGCCGACGACGTCAATGGGGCATCTCCCGGTCTGCGGCCCGCGCAAAGCGGCACCACAGGCATGCGACACGTGCGTTACAGACCGTAGGTGTAAACACGCGGGCCGAACCCCTGTGCCGCCGTGCCTTAGACGATATAAGCATCGAGACATGACCGGCATGCCATTCATGCGATGGGAGACATATTGGTATTCGCCTACATTTCGGGACAGCAAATGACGAACGGTGCTAACGCGGATTTGACTCTGCCGGTTTAACCCGATAAGTAGATGGCCGATTGTAAGGGATGTCGGGAATCTTCAGATCAAAGCGGGCTGGCCTGAAACACAGACTGTCCGCTGCGACGAACGTTCAAACCTTGCCCCACCACATTACATAAACGCAACGAGACGAACCTGATGACAGCCGGTGCCCCGGCTGTTTCAGCATGCTGATAAAGGAGGCACTCATCATGATGGAACCCCACGCCCAGCCGATTTCCGATGTCGGCGTCGACACCTTCGACTCCAAGGGCTTTCTCGACCGGTACTTTGAAATCTCCTCGCGCGGCAGTTCGCAGCGCCAGGAAATCATTGCCGGCGTCACCACTTTTCTGGCGATGGTCTATTCCGTCTTCGTCGTGCCGGGTATGTTCGGCAAGGCGGGCTTCGACACCAGCGCGGTGTTTGTGGCCGTGTGCCTGACGACAGCGTTCGGCTCGCTGCTGATGGGGGTCTGGGCCAAGCTGCCGATCGCCATCGGCTGCGCGATCTCGCTGACCGCCTTCACGGCTTTCGGTCTCGTGCTCGGCAAGGGCCTGCATCCGACCGTGGCGCTCGGCGCCGTGTTCCTGATGGGTATCGTCTTCACCGGCATTTCGGTGACGGGCGTTCGTTCGTGGATCCTGCGCAATCTGCCGTCGGGCGTCGCGCACGGCACCGGGATCGGCATCGGCCTGTTCCTGCTGTTGATCGCGGCCAATGACGTCGGCCTCGTGGTCAAGAACCCGGGCGCAGGTCTGCCGGTTTCGCTCGGCAATATCACGGCGCTGCCGGCACTGATGTCGGTGGTGGGGCTGGCTGCGATTTTCGGTCTGGTGAAGCGTCGCGTGCCGGGCTCGATCCTGATCGTGATCGTCGCGATCTCGGCGCTCGGCCTGCTGATCGATCCGGCGGTGACGTATCACGGCGTGTTTGCGCTGCCGTCGCTGAGCGCGCCGGGCCATGCTTCGCTGATCGGTGCGATGGACATTAAAGGCGCGTTGTCGTTGGCAGTACTGCCTAGTGTGCTGGCGCTAGTGATGACGGCCGTGTTCGACGCGACCGGCACGATTCGCGCTGTCGCAGGGCAGGCTGGTCAGCTCGATGCCAACGGCCGCATCATCAACGGCGGCCGTGCGCTGACGGCGGATTCGCTGAGCTCGATTTTCTCGGGCTTCCTCGGCGGCGCTCCGGCTGCGGCCTACATTGAATCGACGGTCGGCGTCGCGGCCGGCGCGAAGACGGGGATGGCCGCGACTGTCGTCGGTCTGCTGTTCCTCGTCGTGATGTTCTTCTCGCCGCTTGCGGGTCTCGTGCCTTCGTATGCGACGGCTCCGGCGCTGATGTACGTCGGCCTGCTGATGCTCTCCAGCGTGAGCAAGCTGGATATGGACGACATGGTCGACGCGATGTCGGGTCTCGTCTGCGCGGTGTTTATCGTGCTGACCGCCAACATCGTGACGGGCATCATGCTGGGCTTCAGCACGCTGGTGATCGGCCGTGTCGTGAGCGGCGAGTATCGCAAGCTGAACGTCGGCACCGTGGCGATCGCAGTCGTGCTGGCCGCGTTCTATCTTGGCGGCTGGGCTATCTGATCGCGGTTCTGCCGTGGTCCCTGGTAGTCCCTGGTTTGGCGCGTGAGCAGGGTGGTCTGGGCAGCTCTGCTTGCGTGTGTAGTCGATTTAATCTCCACCCTTGACGCGGCGTGTTGCAGTCTTTTGTGCTGTGATGCGCCGCGTGTCTTTTTTCTCTCCGCACTATCCCCACGGGTCCGCTCGCATCGCCCGCATCTTCTCCGGCATCTCACGCGTCACTTCCTTGACATTCGAAACCGCGCGACTACACTTAACCTCATGGTTAAGTTTTCAGAAGCTCTTCTAGACCGCACGTTCGCTGCGCTTTCCGACCCCACGCGGCGGGCGTTGCTCGCGCGTCTGTCCACCCATCGCGACCTGTCGGTGAGCGAACTCGCGCAGCCATTCGAGATGTCGTTGCCGGCGGTGATGAAGCACCTCGACGTGCTGTCCGATGCACTCGTCACCCGCACGAAAACCGGCCGCACGGTGGCGTGCCGGCTGTCCGCGGGGCCGATGGAGCAGGCCATGCTGTGGCTGAACCGCTATGAACGCTTCTGGACCGAACAGCTCGATCGTCTCGCCGCTTTTGTCGAACAGGAGGAGGCATGTCCACCCGCCCCAGTCTCACGCTCCAGCGCCGTCTCAACGCGTCGTCCGGCAAAGTCTTCCGCGCCTGGACGCAGCCGGCGCAAATCCTGAAGTGGATGCACCCGAGCGGCAACGAGATGATTCACGCTGAAGTCGATGCGCGGGAGGGTGGCAGTTTTCGGCTCGTCATGCGCGGCACGGACGGCGCGGAGCACGAAGCCAGCGGCCGCTATCTGGAAGTCGTGCCCGACGCGAAGCTGGTTTTCACGTGGAGCTGGCGCTCGGCGCCGGAGAGCGAGTCGCTCGTGACGGTGGCGTTGCGCCCCGATGGCGATGGCACGCTGCTCACCTTGACGCACGCACAGTTCCTTGACGAAGAGACGCGCGACCAGCACGCAGAGGGCTGGAGCTCCGCGCTGGATGGACTCGAGCGTCACCTTGCCTGACCACTGAGGAAGGAGAAGCAGATGGAACCCCATAGCACTGTCTCAAGAGAAGAATGGCTGGCTGCGCGCCGCGCGTTGCTGGCGGAAGAAAAGGCATTCACACACGCGCGCGATGAGCTCAACCGCAAGCGTCTGGCGCTGCCATGGGTCAAGGTCGACAAGACCTATACCTTCGATACGCCGCAGGGCCGCAAGACGCTCGCGGAGCTATTCGACGGACGCAGCCAGCTGATCGTCTATCACTTCATGCTGGGTCCGGAGTGGAAGGAAGGTTGCCCCGGTTGCTCGTTCCTCTCGGATAGCGTCGACGGTGTGCTGCCCCACCTTGAGCACCACGACGTTTCGTACATGGCGGTTTCGCGTGCGCCGCTCGAGAAGATAGATGCGTTCAAAAAGCGTATGGGCTGGCGGTTTCGCTGGGTTTCGTCGTATGAGAGCGATTTCAATTTCGACTATCACGTGTCGTTTACGCCGGAGCAGGTCGCAGGCGGCAAAGGCTTCTACAACTTCGAAGAGCAGGAGATTTTCGGCGACGAGGCGCCTGGCCACAGCGTCTTCTACAAGGACGAGGCCGGCAATATTTTCCACACCTATTCAAGCTACGCGCGCGGTGGCGAGCCGTTTATCGGTACGTACACGCATCTGGATATCGCGCCGAAGGGACGTAACGAGGTCAGGAATCTTGGCGACTGGGTCAAGCACCACGATCGCTACGAGGACGCGCCGCGCGGTTGCCCGGCTTGCGGTTCGTGATGAGGGGATAGAGCGGTGGGGGGGCCGGGCGGTTGAGCGAACGGCGTCCGCGCCGCTCGCTATAAGGACATTTCGAACGCAGGCCTGAGGAACAGCTCGATTGCCATGACCACGAGTCCCATCGCCGCTGCCGCCAGGGTCAGCGTGCCGTATTCGTCGTAGCGCGCGTCATAGAGGCAAGCCACGATGAAGAGGATCGCGAGAAGGTTGGTCAGCCAATCGAAATTTAGCGCGATGCTCATCGAGGAATCCGGGCTCAGGGGGCCACTCGCTTTGTCGAATCGGCCCATCAATTGGGCGGCATTCTAACGAGTTGAGTTTACGGATTCGCAACAGCTTCGCTTACAGAGATTACGCGATCTTCAGGGCGCCCTTCGGTGGACGCCCTGAAGCAACCCCTTGACGCTACATCATCTCCCGTTCAATCCACTCGATCACCGAGGTGCGCTGCGGCTGCCAACCCAGCAGTTTGCGAGCGCGCTCACCGCGTACCCGGCTGTTCGAACCGAGTCCATAGTTCGCCATTTCATAACCCCATTCCTGCTCGGCGTCCTTGAGCGGCCAGTCTTGCGCCGGACCCAGTTTCATCGCGCGGGCGATGGCCGCGGTCATGTCGCGAAACGACGCTTCGCCGCTTTCGACGAAGTAGAAAGTGCCGGCCGGCGTCTTTTCCAGCGCGAGGCGATACAGCTCGACCACGTCGTCGATATGCACGTTCGACCAGATATTGCCGCCACTCCCCACGTGCCGAACCACGCCGCTTTTCTGCGCCTGGCGCACGAGGCGCGGCAACTGCACGCTGGCGCTGCCGGCAACGGCGCCATGACCGTAGATCAGCGTGTTGCATAGCACTGCTGAGCGGATATTTTTGTGCGCCGCTTCGAGCACCAGGCGGTCGATTGCGACGCGCGCCGCTTTATCCTCAGTCGGTTCGGGCAACGCGTCTTCGCTATAAATCCTGGCCGCGCCGGCTTCGCCGCCCGACGCATCGCCGACGATGCTGGAGCCGCTCGTATGCAGAAACGGCTTGCCGGAGCCGGCGAGCCCTTCGATCAGCGCTTCCACTGCCGCACCGTGATCGCTGCTGGCGGCGTTGATGACGGCGTCGGCGGCCTGCGCTTGGGCGACTAGCAACGCGCGGTCGTCGAGTGTGCCAACGACCGGTTCGATGCCGAGGCGCTCGAGTTCGGCGGCGTGTTCAGGATTGCGGATCAGACCGCGGACGCGATGTCCTGCGCGCACGAGGCCCGCGGCGATCGAACCGCCGATAAAACCGCTGGCGCCGGTAACGAAAATCTTCAAGATGTTCTCCTTGCTTGCTGGAACAAACTGCATTGATTGGCATCGGGTCGATCAACGGATCGGCGATGGCATACCGTGAGTATCCGCTGTCTTGATTCTGGCAAAAAGCGTGTTAGTCTCAAATCAATCTTGATTTGAAATCAACAATGAAGACTTCCACCGACGAACTGCTGGTATTCGTAACCGTGATCGACAGTGGCTCGATCACGGCCGCTGCCGAAAAGCTGCAGCAGACCGTCTCCGGCGTGAGCCGCGCGTTGACGCGGCTGGAGAAGAAGCTGGACACAGCGCTGATTCGCCGGACGACGCGGCGTTTACAGCTCACGGAAGAGGGCGTGCTGTACCTGGACCGGGCGCGGGCGATCCTCGATGCGATGGAGGAGGCGGAGCAATCGGTGGCGCGCCGGCGCCAGCGGCCAAGCGGACGCTTGCGGGTCGATGCGGCGTCGCCGTTCATGCTCCACTGCATCGCCCCGCACATGAAAGCGTTTTCGGCGCTGTATCCGGAGATCCGGCTCGAACTGACCAGCAACGAGCGGATCGTCGACCTGCTCGAGCAGAAAGTGGATATCGCGATCCGCATTGGCGCGTTGCAGGATTCGACGCTGCATGCGCGCTCGCTCGGCAGCAGCAAGCTGCGCATCGTGGCGAGCCCTGGCTATCTGGCCGAGTGTGGCGAGCCGGATTCCGTCGAGGCGTTGCGCGCGCATCGCCTGATCGGTTTTACCGCGCCTGAGCATCTGAACCGTTGGCCGTTGCGGGATGGCGCGCGCGTATCGTTGAAGATCGCGCCGGTCATGACGGCATCGAGCGGCGAGACGATCCGGCAGTTAGCGTTGGCGGATAGCGGCATCGCCTGCCTTGCGGATTTCATGACGCTCGCCGACGTGAGCAGCGGGCGGCTGGTGCCGATCCTTGCTAATGCTCTTGTCGACGAACGGCAGCCGGTTAGCGCGGTGTTTTATCAGAGCGCGGCGCTCGCGGGGCGGGTGCAGGCGTTTCTGGATTTCATCGGGACGCGGTTGCAGCTATAGGCGCGTCCCGGCGCTCTCGGATCGGCCTTCCTGCCTTCCTGCCTCGCGGCGCCTCGCTGCCGGCGTGGCCACATCTCATTTTGTCCACTTGCCACCCGACGCGCCTGACGTGTATATACAACTCATGATGGAGCGGCGCGGTGTGCCGTGCCCGCTGATGGCGCAGAAGTCCGCGCCGCAGCGGTGCAAACCTGCGAAAACCATGCCAGCCATGATTCGGGAGCCTAATGGAAATCCCTGACATCAGACTATTAAAAACAAGTTGTATATACAAGACGTCACCGCTAGACTTCTCTGAAATTGTATAGACAGGACTCTTCCATGATGATTCTCAAGCCCGGTCACCTGACTCTCCAGCAACTGCGCCAGATCGCCCGCGAACAGGTCACGCTGCAGCTCGATCCCGCCAGCTTCGCCGCGATCGATGCCTGCGCCCAGGCCGTGGCCGATATTGCCGCGAAGGGTGAGCCCGCTTACGGTATCAACACCGGTTTCGGCCGTCTCGCCAGCACCCACATCCCGCACGACCAGCTCGAACTTTTGCAACGCAATCTGGTACTCTCGCACGCGGTCGGCGTAGGCGCACCAATGTCGCGTCCAGTCGTGCGTCTGTTGATAGCGCTCAAGCTGTCGAGCCTCGGCCGCGGTCATTCGGGCATCCGCCGCGAAGTGATGGACGCGCTGATCACGCTGTTCAATGCCGACGTGCTGCCGGTGATCCCCGTGAAGGGTTCGGTCGGCGCTTCGGGTGATCTCGCGCCGCTCGCGCATATGTCGGCCGCGCTGCTCGGCGTTGGCGACGTGCTTGCCAAGGGTGAGCGCATGTCCGCCATCGAAGGCTTGCGCCTCGCTGGCCTGAAGCCGCTCACGCTGCAGGCGAAGGAAGGTCTGGCGCTGTTGAACGGTACTCAGGCATCGACCGCGCTCGCGCTCTACAACATGTTCGCGATCGAAGACCTGTACCGCACCGCGCTGGTGGCGGGCGCGCTGTCGGTGGACGCGGCGGCCGGTTCGGTGGCGCCGTTCGATCATCGCATCCATGAACTGCGCGGCCATCAAGGCCAGATCGACGCTGCGGCGGCCTACCGTTCGCTCCTCGAAGGCTCGGGCATCAATCTCTCGCACCGCGATTGCGGCAAGGTTCAAGACCCGTACAGTCTGCGCTGCCAACCGCAGGTGATGGGCGCGTGTCTGGACCAGATGCGTCATGCCTCGGATGTTCTGCTGATCGAAGCGAACGCTGTGTCGGACAATCCTCTGATTTTCCCGGACACCGGCGAAGTGCTCTCGGGGGGCAATTTCCACGCGGAGCCGGTCGCGTTTGCGGCCGACAATCTGGCGCTGGCCGCGGCCGAAATCGGTGCACTCGCCGAACGTCGCATCGCACTGCTGATCGATTCGACGCTCTCCGGTCTGCCACCGTTCCTCGTCCGCGATGGCGGCGTGAACTCCGGCTTCATGATCGCGCACGTCACGGCGGCCGCGCTCGCTTCGGAGAACAAGACGCTCGCGCATCCGGCCTCGGTCGATTCGCTGCCCACTTCGGCGAACCAGGAAGACCACGTGTCGATGGCGACCTTCGCGGCGCGCAAGCTTGGCGATATCGCCGAGAACACGGCCAATATTCTTTCGATCGAACTGCTTGCCGCCGCGCAAGGTGTCGATCTGCGCGCACCGCATCAAACCAGCCCGAAATTGCAGCACGTGATGAACACGGTGCGCCATGAAGTTGCGCACTACGAACTCGATCACTACTTCGCGCCGGACATCGAGGCGGTGACGCATCTCGTGCAGAACGGCACGATCGCTGCACACAGCCCGCTGACGTTCCCGTCCGAGCAGTAAGCACGTTGACATCACTAACGGCAAACCCGGCATGAACGCACCGGCCTATCAGGGAATCAAGGACTTCATCCTCTCCCGCATTCACGCGGGCGAATGGGGTGAGGGCGACCAGGTCCCCTCGGAAAACGAGCTTGCCCGCGAGTTCAACGTGGCGCGCATGACGGTCAACCGTGCGCTGCGCGAACTCACTTCCGAGCAGGTGCTGACACGCGTGCAGGGCTCAGGCACATTCGTCGCGCGGCCAAAATACGAATCGACCCTGGTGGCGATCCGCAGTATCTCCGACGAGATCGTGGCGCGCGGTCATCGCTATCAGGCGAAGGTGTTGCACATCGGCGCGGCGATTGCCGACGAAGCGCTCGCCGACGAGATGCAGGTGAGCGCCGGCAGTCCGGTGTTTCATTCGCGCGTGCTGCATTTCGAAAACGACGAACCGGTGCAGCTCGAAGAGCGCTGGGTCAACCCGGCGGTCGCCCCCGATTACGCGTTGCAGGACTTCACCAGCACCACGCCGAACCAGTATCTGGTGCGCGTCGCGCCGCTGCAGCGTGTCGAGTACCGGATCGAGGCGTCTGTGGCGGACGCCGATACGCGTCGATTGCTGACGATGGACGAACTCGAGCCATGCCTCGTGCTGCATCGACGCACGTGGTCGCAGAGTCTGGTCGCATCGGTGGCGAATCTGTGGCATCCCGGCAGTCGTTACCGTTTTACCGGACACTTTTGATCTCGCTTCCTGAACGGCGCTTTTAACCCGCGCATTTAACTGATTTTTGAGTACTTTTCCGCCTCCGAGGGCCACCATGAACAACCCCAAGCACTTCGATCCGCGTCTCGACCCGACCCGCACGATTCGCGCCCCGCGTGGCGTCGAAAAGACCTGCAAGAGCTGGCTCACGGAAGCCGCGTACCGCATGATCCAGAACAACCTGGACGCGGAAGTCGCCGAGCATCCGCATGCGCTCGTGGTGTACGGCGGCATTGGCCGCGCTGCGCGTAACTGGGATTGTTTCGACCAGATTCTCGCCACGCTGAAGGATCTCAACGACGACGAGACGCTCCTGATCCAGTCGGGCAAGCCGGTGGGTGTGTTCAGGACGCATGCCGATGCGCCGCGCGTGCTGCTGGCGAATTCGAATCTCGTGCCGCACTGGGCGACGTGGGAACACTTCCACGAGCTCGACCGCAAGGGCCTGATGATGTACGGGCAGATGACGGCGGGGAGCTGGATTTACATTGGCAGCCAGGGGATTGTTCAGGGTACCTACGAGACATTCTTCTCAGTGGCGAACCAGCATTTCAACGGTGACGCGAAGGGCCGCTGGATTCTGACCGGCGGTCTTGGAGGCATGGGCGGCGCGCAGCCGCTCGCCGGTACCATGGCTGGCTTCTCGATGATCGCTGTCGAATGCGATGAGACGCGCATCGACTTCCGTCTGAAGACGCGCTATGTCGATCGCAAGGCGAAGACACTCGACGAAGCGCTTGCGATCGTCGAAGAGGCAAAGAAGACGGGTAAGCCGGTGTCGGTCGGTCTGCTCGGCAATGCAGCCGACGTGTTCGCCGAGTGCGTCGAGCGCGGCATTACGCCGGATTGCGTGACCGATCAGACCAGCGCGCACGATCCGATTCATGGCTACCTGCCGCAAGGCTGGAGCGTGGAAGACTGGCGCGAACGCCAGAAGACGGCGCCGGACAGCATCATCAAGTCGGCCAAGCAATCGATGGCCAAGCAGGTGCAGGCCATGCTCACGCTGCAGGAACGCGGCGCCGCGACGCTCGACTACGGCAACAATATCCGCCAGATGGCGCTTGAGATGGGCGTCGAAAACGCCTTCGATTTCCCGGGCTTCGTGCCGGCGTATATCCGTCCGCTGTTCTGCGAGGGCAAGGGCCCGTTCCGCTGGGTCGCGCTGTCGGGCGATCCTGAGGACATCTACAAGACCGATGCGAAGGTCAAGGAACTGATTCCCGACGACGCGCATCTGCACAACTGGCTCGACATGGCGCGCGAACGGATTGCGTTCCAGGGCTTGCCGGCGCGGATTTGCTGGGTGGGTGTGAAGGATCGGTATCGCCTCGGTCAGGCGTTCAACGAGATGGTCAGGACTGGCGAGTTGAAGGCGCCGATCGTGATCGGCCGTGATCACCTCGATACCGGTTCGGTAGCGAGCCCGAACCGCGAAACCGAATCGATGAAGGACGGCTCGGACGCCGTCAGCGACTGGCCGTTGCTCAACGCGCTATTGAACACCGCCGGTGGCGCGACGTGGGTATCGCTGCATCACGGCGGCGGGGTGGGGATGGGCTTCAGCCAGCACGCGGGCGTGGTGATCGTCGCTGATGGCACGGACGCCGCGCGCGAGCGTCTAGGCCGCGTGCTGTTCAACGATCCGGCCACGGGCGTGATGCGTCACGCGGACGCCGGCTACGAACTCGCGCAGGAGACGGCGCGTGAGGTGGGACTTAATCTGCCGATGCTGGGCCGTTAATCGTGGCGCCGGATAGCGGCATGACATTGATCCGCGGCGCCGATCTTGTGGCGACGCCGTGGAAGAACGGCGGCGGCGTCACGCGCGAGATAGTGGCCTTTCCTCAAAGCGCGAAGCTCGATGGCTTCGTGTGGCGCGTGAGCATTGCGGACGTCGCGCAGTCCGGGCCGTTCTCGCGCTTTGACGGGATCGACCGGACGCTGGTGTTGCTGTCGGGCGCGGGTATGCTGCTCGACGAAGCGAACGGCCCGACGCATGCACTCAAAGAGCCGCTCGAGATAGCGCGCTTCGCGGGCGAGACCGCGATCGACGCGCGGCTCGTCGACGGTGCGACGCGCGATTTCAACCTGATGGTACGGCGGGGTGCGGCAACGGGCGAGGTCGAAGTATGGCAAGCTCAGGCCGAGGGCGCTGCGGGAGCTGCGGGTGCCACTGATGCTGCGCCAATCCATCATCTGTCGGCTGACGTCGTGCTGCTGTTTTGCGCGGCTGGTTCGCTTGAGGTGACGCTCGGCGCTACCGCTCCAGTGACCCTGACAATAGACGACACGCTGCATATCGAGGCACCTGCTGCCCTGGCGTGCAAGGCGCGCGGCGAAGGCGCGCTGCTCGCCATCCGCTTGCATTACGCGTGAGCTGAAACCCATCGGCCCTCGCATTCACAGACCGCAACAAGCTGCAACGAGCACGCGATGAAGCAAACCGTCTGGCATCACCTGAAGCTTTGCCCGCAGGGCGATCCGCGTAATACGCTGACCGACGCCGCGATCGCGGTGCGCGACGGCCACATCGTCTGGCTCGGTGCGGCTAACGAACTGCCGCTCGACTACGCCGCGTGGCCGCGCGAAGATCTCGGCGGCGCATGGGTCACACCCGGCCTCGTCGATTGTCATACCCATCTCGTGTACGGCGGCCAGCGCGCCGACGAGTTCGCCCAGCGCCTCGCCGGTGTCAGCTACGAAGAGATCGCGCGACAAGGCGGCGGCATCGTCTCGACGGTGCGCGCGACTCGCGCCGCCGACGAAGAGAGCTTGTTGCGCCAGTCAGCGGGCCGCCTCGAACCGCTGCTTGCCGAAGGCGTGACCGCCATCGAAATCAAATCCGGTTATGGCCTCGATCTCGCCAGCGAGCGCAAGATGCTGCGCGTCGCGCGCCGTCTCGGCGAGCAGTACCCGGTGTCGGTTTACACAACGTTTCTCGGTGCGCACGCATTGCCGCCCGAGTTTGCCGGCCGTGCCGACGACTACATCAGCGAAGTCTGCGAGCGCATGCTTCCCACGCTGGCCGACGAAGGCCTCGTCGACGCGGTCGATGTCTTCTGCGAGCGCATCGGCTTTTCACTCGCGCAAAGCGAGCGCGTTTTCGCCGCGGCCGAGCGCCACAAGCTGCCGGTGAAAATGCATGCCGAGCAGTTGTCCAACAGCGGCGGCACGGCGCTTGCCGCGCGTCATCACGCGTTGTCCGCGGATCACCTCGAGTTTCTCGACGAAGCGGGTGTGGCGGCCATGAAGGACAGCGGCACGGTCGCAGTGTTGTTACCCGGCGCGTACTACTTCATCCGCGAGACGCAGTTGCCGCCGCTCGATCTGCTGCGCCGCTACGAAGTGCCCATCGCGATCTCCACCGACAGCAATCCCGGCACGTCCCCCATCACTTCGCTCCTGTTGATGATGAATATGGCGACCACGCTGTTTCGCATGACCGTCCCCGAGGTGCTGCTAGGCGTCACGCAGCATGCCGCGCGCGCGCTGGGTCAGGCCGGTCGTCATGGTTCGCTGGAGGTTGGCCGCGCGGCGGATTTCGCCGTCTGGCAGGTCGAGACGCTGGCCGACCTGGCTTACTGGATCGGCCGTCCGCTGTGCGCGCGCGTGGTGCGCGCGGGCGAGACGGTCTATACGCGGCGCGACGCCGCCGGACAATTTGCGGGTGATCTGCGTGGCTAAGGCCAGCGTGAAGCTCGCGTCCAACCCATCAAGGTCTGAAGATGACTGATCTGAATCAAGCGCCGGGTCATGGGCAAACCAATGGATCAACCCAGGGCGCTACCCCGCCATCGACGCACGCGCTGTTCGCGGAGCACGCGTATCTGCCCGATGGCTGGCGCCGCAACGTGCTGTTGACGTGGGATGCCACCGGCACGCTGACGCACGTGAGCCCGGACACGTCTGCGCCGCCGCCGGGCGTTAGCCATGCGGCAGGCCCCGTCTTGCCCGGCATGCCGAATCTGCATTCGCACGCATTCCAGCGCGCGATGGCGGGCCTGACCGAATATCGTGCGAACGCCACGGACAACTTCTGGAGCTGGCGCGACCTGATGTACCGCTTCGCCGCGAAGATCACGCCGCAAGGACTCGCCGCCGTCGCGCAGTGGCTTTACATCGAGATGCTGAAGGCGGGCTATACGTCGGTGTGCGAGTTTCACTACGTGCATCACACGCCGGACGGCAGCCGTTACGTCAACACGGCCGAGCTGGCCGAGCGCGTAGTGGATGCGGCCCAGACGAGCGGCATCGGCATGACGATGCTGCCGGTGCTCTACCAGTACGGCGGCTTCGGCGCGCGCGCGCCGCGGGCCGATCAGCCGCGCTTCATCAATACGCCGGAAAGCCTGCTCGACCTGCTCGGTAAACTGTGTGACGCACGCCCCGAAAGCCCGGCTCTGCGCTACGGTGTGGCGCCGCATTCGTTGCGGGCGGTCTCGGAGCCGTCGCTGCGCACGCTGCTCGACGGTCTCGATACGGAGTTTCCAGGTGCGCCGGTGCACATTCATATCGCTGAACAGACCGCGGAAGTGGATGCCTGTCTCGAGACCGAAGGCGCGCGCCCGGTGCAGTGGCTGCTCGAGCGGTTCCATGTCGATTCGCGCTGGTGTCTCGTGCATGCGACCCACGTCGATGCGAACGAAACCCTCGCGCTTGCCAGGAGCGGCGCGGTGGCGGGACTGTGCCTGACGACCGAAGCCAACCTCGGCGACGGCATTTTTCCGGCGAACGCCTATCTCGACGCCCAGGGACGGTTTGGCATCGGTTCGGATAGTCATATTGGCGTCGACTGGCGTGCCGAACTGCGGCTGCTGGAATACGGTCAGCGCCTCTCGCGCCGTCAGCGCAATGTGCTCGCCTCGGCCGAGGCGCCGTTTGTCGCCGACAGGTTGTTCAACGCCGCGCTCGACGGCGGTGCGCATGCCACCGGCCGAGCCGTGGGCGCATTGAGGGTAGGGCAGCGTGCCGACTGGCTGGTGCTCGACGCGGACCATCCGGGCATCGCCGAACACACACCGCAAGCATGGCTTTCGGGCGTGGTCTTCTGCGAGCATGGTGAGACGCCGATTCGCGATGTCTATGCCGGCGGCGAAAAGGTCGTCGACAATCGCCGGCATCGCGATGAAGAACGTGCGTACGCGCAATACCGGGTGGCGCTCGCTGAGTTGCTCAAGTGATGCCGGTTTGAAATAACGCCAACGGGCGACTCGGGTAAGCTGTCAGATGACGCCCCGATCCCACTGATTCTGGACTGACATGACTGCTTCGAACAATCCACCGGTTTTTTCGCTGCACGAGGGAAGTGCGCCCCTGCTGATTTCGATTCCCCACGTGGGCACGAACATTCCCGCCGACATTGCCGCGACGATGACGCCCATCGCCCAGCGCACCGAAGATTGCGACTGGCATCTCGACCGCCTGTACGCGTTTGCCCGCGAGCTCGGCGCGTCGTTTCTGATGCCGGCCAATGCGCGCTACGTGATCGACCTGAACCGTCCGCCCGACGGCGCGAATCTCTATCCGGGCCAGGATACGACAGGCCTCCTGCCCGTCGACACGTTCGACAAGGAGCCGCTGTATCTCGACGGGCATTTGCCCGACGATGCCGAGGTCGCACGCCGCCGCGAACTCTACTGGAAGCCGTACCACGAGGCGCTGGCGGCGCATCTGGCAGCACTAAAGGCGAAGCATGGCAAGGTGCTGCTGTGGGAGGCGCATTCGATCCGCTCGCACGTGCCGCGGTTCTTCCCAGGACGGTTGACGGATTTCAATTTCGGCACTTCAAACGGCGCGAGTGCCGTGGCGGGACTGGCTGAAGCGCTGGTGGACGTGGTCGAGCGCCACGGCAGCTACTCGGCAGTCGCGAATGGCCGCTTCAAGGGCGGTTACATCACACGCCAGTACGGCCAGCCATCCGAGGGCATCCATGCGGTGCAACTCGAGCTGACGCAGATTACGTACATGGAAGAGCAGATGCCGTACGCGTATGACGAAACGCTCGCCGCGCAGGTCGAGCCGCTTCTGAAGACGCTGGTGCAAACGGCGCTCGAGCGCGTCGCCGCCGCGTAAGAGCGGCGCGTCGATCGGTACAAACTGCTTTCGGTCATACGCCCGCCATAAGTCCGCGCACGAATGCAACGGTCCCCGCCTGTCTGTCACGACGGGCGGGGACCGTTTTGCCTTGTGACGGGGCTTGCCGCCGGCATCAATGGCAGTGTCGCTCCCAGTGTCCATGGACGTGGACCTTATGGCACACGCGATGGTGATCGTCGGCGTGCGCGGGCGCAATCGCGCCGAGAGTGACGAGTGCTGTGCTCAAGGCAAGTATGATCTTCTTCATCGAATTACCCTTCTCAGGTGGGGAACGGAAACCTTACATGAGCACGATACGTGCCGCATACGTCTGACCAATCCCTCGCGATGCTGCACCCGCTTGCGGAACGCACCCGGTCAGGGCGTGTCAACAGAAAGGGCGTATGCGCGATGGCGTATCCACGCCCCCCTTATTCCGGTCGCTGGACAAGCCACGCCGCACCCTTACGGGACATACCGGTTGCGTGCTGCACGGCGAAGCGACTACCCTTTGACAAAAACGGCGCGCGCGGGCTGTAGCCCGCCGGCACGTCATACACTAATCGGGCGAGAAAAGATGGAAGACCCAGCAATGGAAGATTCCGACGAGTTCCTGCTTTCGATCTGGCGAGCAAATCTGGTGGTGCTGACCCAGGAGGTCGGCGCGGCAACCCGCCTCGCGCGGATAATGACGTTCTCCGCAAGCTATCTGAAACTGATGTTGTCCGGCCAACGCGAATTCAGCGAGGAGTTCGTGCGCGGTGTCGAGGCGGTGACGGGCTTACCCGCCGGCTGGATGAACACGCCGCATGAGGCGCGCGAGATTCCCGCGAACGCACGCGAGGCGATCGACAACGAGTCGCCGCTGGCGCGTTTTCGCGGCACGGCACATCCGGTACGCAAGAAAACGGTGCTGCGTCCGCCCGAGCCGATCTTCGGTCAACCGGCGCCCGCGCGTCGCGCGGAGGAGGAGATGTTCGACGCCGAGGCGCACCGGCGTCAGGTGCTGTTTCGCAAGGCACGCGACCTGGCGGTGCAGGACGTGCGCCGTTTCGAGCGGCACCTGGCGAGTCCTCCTGTCGAACTGGCCGCGTTGCGCGCCAAGGTGGAGGACGTGATCGCGGCCGCCGAGCTGGAGGACACGGACCACGCCGATCTCACGGGACGGCTCGAGCAGATCGAAAAGCATCGCAATCTGCTGATGCGGCATGTGGAGAAACTTCAGGCGCTGCTTGTAAGGTTAGGTGAGAGCGAATGAGGTGGGCGAGCGGCTGAAAGGCTGGCCTCCAGGACTCACCTGAAGGCCTTGCCTGAATGATCCGGCTAAAGCACCCGCTGATTCCCCTAAAGCACTCGCTAGAAACGATCTAGCCTAATGCACTCACTTGCGCGCGCGATGTCGTTCGATCGCCAGCCGGCAGATTTTGTCGCAAAGTTCGCCGAATGCGATGCCACGAGCTTGCGCCGATTGCGGTAGCAGGCTGGTTGCCGTCATGCCGGGCAGCGTGTTGACTTCGAGGCACCACAACACGCCGTTGCTATCGAGCCGGAAGTCGGAGCGGCTATAGCCATCCAGCTTCAACGTGCGATGCGCGAGCAGCGCGAGAGCACGGGCGTTTTCGGCGATGTCCTCCGGCAAGTCGGCCGGGAAAATTTCGCGCACTGCGCCGGGCTGGTACTTGGCCTTGTAATCGAACACCGCATTCGGGTCGATGACGATTTCTCCCACCGCCAACGCTTCGTCGCCGAGCACGCCTACCGTAACCTCGCGACCGGCGACGAATTGCTCCAGCATGACTTCGCTGTCGTAGGCAGCGGCCAGTGCGATGGCCGCGGCGAGTTGCTCTGCGGAGCGCACTACGGACAGACCGACGGTCGACCCCTGGCTGTTCGGTTTGACGACGAGCGGGTAGCCGAGTTGTGCGCCGGCGGTGGTCGTGTCGACGGGCGCCATGAGCCAGCGCGGGGTGGGAATGCCCGCGCTCACGAAGAGCCGCTTGGCCATGTCCTTATCCATCGCGAGCGCGCTGCCTAGATGCCCGCTGCCGGTGTACGGCAACTCAGCGAGATCGAGCATGGCCTGCATGGTGCCGTCCTCGCCGCTGCCGCCATGCAAGGCGACGAACACCACGTCGACGCCGGCGAGCGCCGCTGTTTGCAGCGCGCTCGTTTGCCCGGCGCGGATCAGCGCCAGTTCGTCGGAGGCGGGCGGCGCTTCGTTGACGCGTGAGCTGAGAAAACGCACTTCGTCTTCGCCGGTCAGCAGGCCACGCGACGTGTCGATGGCCAGTACTTCGTGTCCCGACTCGCGCAACGCACGCACGACCTGTGCGCCGCTGGCGATCGACACTTCTCGTTCCTCGCTGGTGCCGCCGAACAGCACGGCAATCTTGAGCGGGTTGGTTTGCATAGCGACAGGCCTTCAGTTCGTGGGTGTATTTCGGGGTGTGATCGAGGGGATTCTGTTGCGCCGTAATCGGTGAGCGTACGGCGCAACATTTTACAGAGGTACTGGTCGTCGATGCACCTGCTTACAGCCTGAGTTCAGTGAGAATCTGTTCGGCGAGGAAGTCGCACGGTGGACGGTTGGAGCGGGCGCTGCGGGCCAGCACGATTTCCAGTTCGGGCAAAGCAGGCAACCCATGCGCTCGCCCCAGTTGCACGAAGTGGCCAGGCACTGCGCAACGCGCAAGCGGCGCGATAGCGAGCCCCGCTTCCACCATGCTGAAGAGGCCCATCAGACTCGGGCTCTCATACGAGGTGCGATAGGCAATCTTCGCGCGCTCGAGCGCGTGGATCGCGTTCGCCCGCGCGACACTGCCCGCACCGAACAGCGCGACCGGCAACGGCCGCTCTTTCCAGATCTCGCGTCCGCTGGTCGAGGCGCCTGCCCACGCCATGGGTTCGAAGCGGATGAACTCGCCATTCAGATTCTTCAGGCGCGTCACGCAGGCGAGGTCGACCTTGTTGTCCTTGACGAGTGGGGCGAGCGCATGGCTCGGCAGGCCGATCACCTGAATCTCGACCTTCGGATAGCTCGCTGAAAACTTGCGCAGCACCGCTGGCAGCAACGACGCCGCGTAGTCGTCCGGCACGCCGATCGCGACGCGGCCTTTTACCTCTGGATGCACCATCGACGCCCACGCTTCGTCACGCAGGGCCAGCATGCGACGGGCATAGGCGAGCAGCACCTGACCGTCGGCCGTAGGTGTGACGCTGCGCGCTCCACGTATGAACAGCGGCTTGCCTAGCGCATTCTCGAGCGTGCGAATCTGCATGCTGAGCGCGGACTGCGAGCGGTGCACGAGCGCCGCGCCGCGCACGAAGCTGCCGGCATCGGCGATGGCGACCACCATCGCGAGCACGTCGAGATCCAAGGTTTTCATAGGTATCAGAAAAGCTGATCGAAACGTTCAATATAACGCGTTTGTCTGAATGCGGGGCGACCGGCATACTGCCGCTGTTCACGGGCGACGGGCGAGATACGCTTGCTCGTTCGACCTTTATCAAGAAGCTACGCAACACTGCATTGAAACCGGAGACAACCACGATGCCGATGACCTATAACGACTTCAAGCAACTGGGCATGCGCCTCGACATGTCGCGCGGCAAGCCAGCGCCCGAGCAACTCGAGCTCTCGCGTGCGTTACTGGACGAGGCGGGCACGACGGGTTTTCTGTCGCGCGACGGCATTGACTGCCGCAACTACGGGCACCTGCTGGGCCTGCCCGAAGCCCGCGAGTTGGGCGCGGCATTCCTCGAGGTGCCGGTGGCGCAGGTAGTGGCGGGCGGCAATTCGAGCCTCGAACTGATGCATGACGCGCTGGCGTTTGCCATGCTGTTCGGCGTGCCGGGCGGCGAGCCTTGGCGCAAGCAGGACGATATCGCCGTGCTGTGTCCGGTGCCCGGCTACGACCGGCACTTTGCGATCTGCGAGGCGCTCGGCATCCGCATGATCAACGTGCCGATGAACGACGACGGCCCAGATATGGATTTCGTGGAATCCCAGGTGGCGAGCGACGCATCCATCAAGGCCATCTGGTGCGTGCCGCTTTATAGCAACCCGAGCGGCGCGATCTACTCAGCGGAGGTGGTGCGGCGTCTGGCTGCCATGCCGGCGGCGGCGCCGGATTTCCGTTTGTTGTGGGACGACGCCTACCGCTTCCATCATCTGACCGATCAGAAGCACAGCACCCTAAACGTGCTCGACGCCTGCGCCGCAGCCGGGCACGAGGATCGCGCGCTGATATTCGCGTCGCTTTCGAAGGTGACGTTCGGCGGCGGGGCGATGGCGTTTCTGGCCGCATCGAAGCGCAATGTGGACTGGTGGCAGCAGCGCGTATCGGTGCGCACGATCGGCCCGGACAAGCTGAACCAGTTGCGCCACGTGCGTTTCCTGCGCGACCGCGCGGGTCTGGAGCGGCTGATGGAGTGTCATCGTGCGCTGGTGGAACCGAAATTCGCGGCGATCGCGGCGGCGTTCGCGGAGCACCTCGGCGGACTCGAGGGTGTGACGTGGAATGCGCCGGCGGGCGGCTACTTCATCAGTCTTTACACGCCGCCTGGGTTCGCGAAGCGCACCGTTGCGCTCGCGGCCGAGGCCGGCCTCGTGTTGACCCCGGCGGGCGCGGCTTATCCGTATGGACGGGATCCGGACGACCGGCATCTGCGGATCGCGCCCACGTTCCCGACGCTCGATGAAGTACGGCTTGCGGCGCTGGGCATTGCGCTGTCGCTGCGGCGGGCGCTGGAAGAGATCTGACGTCGCCTTTTTGCGGCCGTCACGCTTTTGTTGTAAAAGGGAGCGCATGACTGATCGCTCCCGACTCATTCCACTTATCGTCGCCTGTCCGCTGTTCCTGCAAAACCTCGACACGTCGATCATGGCGACGGCGTTGCCGTCGATTGCCCGCTCGCTGCAGGTTCAGACGCTGCATCTGAATCTGGCTATCACCTCCTATCTGCTGAGCCTTGCGGTGTTTTTACCGGCGAGCGGCTGGCTCGCGGACCGCTTCGGCGCGCGCCGGGTATTCTGCTCGGCGATCGCGCTGTTCTCACTCGGCTCGGCCTTATGCGGACTGGCGCAAACGATGCCGCAACTGGTTCTGTTCCGCGTCCTGCAGGGCATGGGCGGCGCGATGATGGTGCCGGTCGGGCGGCTGATCCTGCTGCGCAGCATCCCACCCGCACGCATGGTCGCGGCCATGGTGTGGTTCACCGTGCCCGGCGCTATCGGACGACTCGCCGGACCGTTGCTCGGCGGCCTGGTCGTCACGATTACCTCGTGGCGCTGGATCTTTCTGCTCAACATCCCGTTCGGTGTGCTGGGCGTCCTGATGGCGATGAGCTTTGTCGACGACACCCACGAACCGCTGTTCCAGCGCTTCGATCTCGCCGGTTTCATTCTGCTTTCGAGCGGGCTCGTCGGGTTGGTTGGCGGTCTCGATACTGCAGGGCGCGGACTCGTGCCACAGGAAGTGACCTTTGCGCTGGCAGGGCTTGGCGCGCTGTGTATCCTCGCGTACTGGGCCTATAGCCGCCGCCACGACGACGCGATCATCGATCCCGGTCTGCTGCGTTACAAGGCGTACCGGACCGCGGTGGTCGGCGGCATGCCGCTGCGTATCGCGATCGGTGCGTCGCCGTTTCTGATGCCGTTGATGCTGCAACTCGGCTTCGGTTTATCGCCGCTGCAATCCGGGTCGCTCAGCGTGGCGACGGCGGTTGGTTCGCTCAGCGTGCGCGCGGTGATGCAACAGGCCATCCGCCGGATCGGCTTTCGCACGCTGCTGATCGGCGCGACTTCGCTCACCGGATGCTTCTACGCGTGCTATGGGCTATTCCGCCCGAGCACGCCGCATCTGCTGATCTTTGTGGTGTTGCTGTTCGGCGGCCTGTTCAACTCGCTCGGCATGGTGACGCTCAACACGCTCGGTTACTCGGATATGCCCAAGCCGATGATGAGCCGGGCAACGGCACTGTCGAGCATGGCGCAGCAACTGTCGATCAGTATCGGTGTGGCGTTTGCGGCCTCGCTGCTGGCGTTGACAGCACATCTGCGCGGCGGCAGCGCGGCGCATCTGATGGCGCGCGACTTTTCGCCGGCGTTCGTGGTGATCGGGGTGTTGACGTTGAGCTCGCTGTTCTTTTTTACAAAGCTCTCGCACGACGAAGGGGCGGAACTGCGGTAGCGCCAGGTGAACCTCCGATGTGCTACAAACACACTACCGATCGGGACGAGGTGTCATCTTGGGGAAAATTGTCAGCGCTCTGCAACTGCCGTCTGCGCCGGTGAGGGCGTGCCAGGCATGACGCGCTCTACGCTGCGGTGGTGCGCCGCAATCGCATGGCTTGTCGGTAGCGCATTCAGCGCATTCAACGCGTCCGCAGCGCAGGCCGACGGCCCCGCCGCGAGCGACGACCTGGCTCCCTCCACCGTCGAGAGCGACGTTCACTACTTTGTGATCCAGAAAGACGGCTCGGCCGAAGAGCGCGACGACACGGTCATGCGCGCCAATACGACGAGCGGCGTCGACGACATCGCGCAACGCTATGTCTGGTTCAACAAGGATATCGAGCAGGTGCAACTGCTCGCCGCCGAGACCCTCGACCCGGATGGCACCGTGCGCAAGGTCGGACCGGACGGCATCCGCGACGTGCAGGAGCCGCGCTCGGCCGGCGCGCCGACCTTCGAGGACGGCGTATTGCGCACAGTGATCTTCCCAGGCGTAGAGCCGGGCTCGCGCGTGCATCTGGCGTTTCGCAAGACGCGCGCCAAGGCGCTGCAAGCCGGAACGTTCGCGTACCTCGTCGAACCGACGCGCGACCCGGTCGAGCAGCAGCGCCTCATCTTCGACCTGCCCGCCGACGTGCCGCTATACGCGGACACACGCGGCTACGTGGCGGTGCCGCCCGTCACACAGAACGGCCGCACGCGCTATGAGTTCGACTACAAGCACGGGCCGTACGCGCCCATCGAGTCTGGTGCGGTCGGTTACGAAACGTGGGGCGACCGGCTGATGGTATCGACGGTGCCAGACTACGCCACGTTCGCGGCACGCTACAAGGCGCCGGCTGTCGACGCCACCATGAGCGACCCGGCGATTACCCAGCTCGCGCAATCGCTGACGGCGGCAAGCGCCGATCCCCGCGAAAAGGCGCGCATCCTGTATGACTGGGTGCGCATGAACGTGCGCTACGTGGCGCTCTTTCTCGGCGAGACTGCCGCGGTGCCGCACAAGGCGATCGATATCCTGCGCAATCGCTATGGCGACTGCAAGGATCACGTCGCGCTGTACAGCGCGTTGCTGGCGGCGCTCGGGATTCGCAGCGAAGCGGTGCTGCTCAACCTCGGCCCGTACTACACGTTGCCGGACGTGCCCGGTTATGGCGACAGCGCGATCAACCATGCGATCGTCTGGATTCCGCAACTCGGCCTCTATGCCGATACAACCGCCGGTGGCATTGCCTTCGGCTACCTGCCGCTGGTCGTGATGGACCGGCCGGTCCTGCTGGTCGACGATGGCGTCATGTCGCGCACGCCACCCGTGCAGCCACGGGGCCGCGCCGTGCGTTTGCAGATCGATGTAAATGAGAGCGGGGCAGCGTCGTACGCTTACCGCGTGGAAGACTCGGGCGCTACCGCTGAACTTGAGCGCAATATGTTCCGGCGTGCTACGCATCAGCGGGCACAGCAGGTTGCTGCGAGCCGTCTGTTGCAGACGAACCTGCACGGCTCCGCCAGGCTCAGCACGAGCGACGTCGCGACGACCGAGGGGCCTTTCACGACCACGATGCAAGGCACGCTCGAGCACTTCACGTGGACCGACGGCACCACCGCGCTACCGGCTTTGTCGAGTCTCTCGGGCGGCATTGCCAGCCAGGTGCAGTCGTGGCTCGCCGAGCCGCAACGCACGCAGCCCTGGGTATGCGTCGGCGGGGACTTCGATGAGACCGCACAGATTACTTTGCCCGCTACGGTCCGCGTAACCGATCTGCCGGTAGATGCCAGCGTGCAGGATAGTTACTTCGATTACACGTCGCACTACGTCTTCGATCCAGGCACGCGGGTGCTGCAGATCACCCGCCGCCTGCATACGAAGTTTGTGCATCAGGTGTGCTCGGCCGATGCCTTTAACGAAGCGCAGGCATCGCTGGTGAGGATCGAGCGCGATGCCTCGTCGCAAGTGGTTGTGCGCGCAACGCCACCGGACTATCGTTTCGCGCAGCCGGGCCGCATCAATGGAGCGGATGCCAACCGGGTCAGCCGCACGCCTGCCCCGAACAACGTGTCAAACACGCGTCCTTCGTAGGGTGCGGCGCCCCTCAGCTCAATTGCCGCCGCCCTTGGTGACGATCGGCACCCATGCGCCGTTCTTGACCTGATACATCGTCGAGCCGGCGTTCTTCAGCGAGCCATTGGCCTCGAACGCAATCGGACCGGTCACGCCGTCGAAGCTGATCGCCTTCAGCACCGGGCGATATACCGCCGGCGAGCTCGATTTGGCCTGCTGCATGGCCTTGATCGCCGCCCATGCCGCGTCGTAACCGAACGGCGCATACGACAGGATGTCCACGCCAAAGCGCTTCTTGAACTTGGCCGAGAAGTCCTTGCCGCCAGGCAACTGCGAGAGTGGCCGGCCATATTCCCACGCCATCGAGCCTTCGGCCGCGTCGCCTGCGAGCTTGATGAAATCCTCATCCATCACGCCGCCGCCGCCGACCAGTTGCGCGGTGAGGCCGAGCTGCTTCATCCGTTTCGCGACGCCTGCTGCCTGCGTGTCGAGACCGCCGAAGAAGATCAGGTCCGCGTTGGTGGCCTTGATCGCGGTGAGCTGCGTGCTGAAGTCGACCGCCTGGTTGTTGGTGTATTCGTGCGCGACGATACTGCCGCCGTGCGCTTTCACAGCCTTCTCGAACTCGTCCGCCTCGCCCTGGCCGAATGCGGTGCGGTCGTCGAGGATCGCGATGCGCTTGGCCTTGGTCACCTCGACCGCATAGATGCCTGCGTTGCCGGCATTCTGCGCATCTGTGGAGATCACCATGAAGGTGTTGGCGAAACCGCGACCGGTGATGATCGGGTTGGTGGCCGCCGGGTCGATGACCGGAATGCCGGCCGTCTCATAAAGCTGCGAAGCGGGAATCGTCGTCCCTGAGTTGAAGTGGCCCACCACCACCGACACACCGGAGTCCACCAGTTTCTGCGCCGCCTGCACGCCGACGCGCGGGTCGGCCTGATCGTCCTCGGAGACGAGCTGGAAGTTGGCGACCTGGTTGCCGATCTTGATCTTCTGCGCGTTGGCTTCCTCGATGGCGAGCAGCACGCCGTTTTCGAGGTCTTTGCCGTAACCGGCGTTCACGCCCGTAAGCGGGGCCGCGAAGCCGATCTTGACCGGCAGGTCGTCCGCGAAGCCGGACAGCGGCGCGATTGCGAGCAGCGCGCCCAGCATCACAACGAGGGGTTTCAGCGTTTTGCGAAGACTCATGGTCTCTCCTTCCATCGACAGGTTCACGGTATGAAAATCGGGCAAGGTGCAACCGGCCAACGACGGCCGGGTAGGGCTGTCACGCTGAAGCAATGCGCCGCGCGCAGCAAACGCACAGACGCGGGCGGTCAAACGGTGCGATGAAACTCGCGTGTGGTTCGATGCGTGCGGCGTGGTCTCCTTCAAGGGGTCCGAAGTATTTCAGGGTAGGGATGATCCTACGCCAGAAACAATGATGGAAAACACGTGGACACCGGCATTGCGGGCAAGCCCTGGTGAGCGTCCCGGAAGGCGGGGTGACCAGGCGTGACCAGGCGTGATTGACCCCGAACGCCTGCGGCCGGACGTGCATCAATGTCTCCATCAACCTGGCGCGAATATAGAAAGCCAATATGCGCTCGTCTTGGCAGTTCGAAGCGCCTGGAATGAGAATTTCAGCACAGGCCCCGGACGGGGCGGGCGGCGGGCAGGTCTTAAGCGTTTGATGCGTGCGGATGCCGGCACACGCGAGGCGGGCGGCGCGGCTGCGCCGGCCCGGTGGGAGGGGGCTACTTGTTACTGCTCGCCTTGCAGGCGCAGCACTTCTTCGCGCAGGCGCATCAGCGGTGCTTTGGTGTCGTCGTCGGCCCAGGTCTCGAGATCGTCGATGGCGCGCTGACAGCCGTCGAGGATCAGGTCGAGGTCGATCGGCACGCCGTTGTTGAGCGCGAACTGGATCGTCTCGGCAAACTGCTGGCACTCGTCTTCGCCGTACGAGATGTCGAGGTTGTCGGCGATCACTTCGGCGATGTTGCTGCGCGCCTTGTCGTCGGCCGCGACCAGATCGATGATGCCGCGCGCCACCGCCGGCGAATAGTAGAGCGCGATATCGAGCCACTGCGTCGGATCGAAATCCGCCTCGTCGAACTGCTTCTCGAAGTACTCGATCGCTTCCTGTTCGTGCGCTTCGTCGGCGTCGACGCTAATGCACAATTCCTCGAAATATTCTTCCCGCTCGCTGCGGATATGACCGTCCATCAGTGCCTCGTTTGCCTGTAGCGGGTGCTTGAAAAGAATTGCGTGCACCACGCGGCACGCATTATAGGACGAGCGGCTGACAATGATGGGTCAGCCGTAGCCGTCAGCGGTAACGGTAGCCGCGCGGAGCATTGCCGTTCGTCGAGGTCCGTCGCGCGGGTTACACCGTCTCGACCGTCCACGCATCGAACCACTCATGCGGCTGCGCAATTTCATTCTGCGCGGCCACCAGTTCCAGTTCGTAGCGGCCTGCCTGCCAGGTGGCCTTGACGACCGCATTCACGGCGGCCAGCGTATGTTCGAAGGCCACCCTCAGCGGGTCGCCGAGCAGCGTTCGGGCGACGAACACCGCGCTCGTCAGGTCGCCCACGCCGACCGGCTGCCGCGCGAACGGGTAGAGCGGACGCTGCCCCATCCACGCTTCAGTGGGCGTCACCACCAGCATGTTGAAACGGTCAGCGGGGCTGTTGCGGTCGAGCAGGTGCTTGACCAGCACGAGCTTCGGACCGCGCTGGATGATCTCGCGGCACGCCTCGACCGCCTCTTCCATGGTCTCGATCTCCCGACCCACGAGACGCTGCAATTCGCTGTGGTTCGGCGCCATGGCGTCAGCTACCTCGGGCATGGAGCGTACGAGGAATTCCTGGATCCCCGGTTCGACCTTGCAGCCGGTCGTGTTGCCCATCACCGGATCGCAGAAATACCAGGCGCGTGGATTGGCCGCCTTCACGGCCTTGACGATTTCGATCACGGCCTGTGCCTGGTCGGGGGCGCCGAGAAAGCCGGATAGCACCGCGTCGCAGCGCGGCATCACGCCAATCGCGCCGATGCCGTCGAGCAGATCCTGCATCTGCGAGCCATCGATTGCGCTGCCGGTCCAGTGGCCGTATTGCGTGTGATTCGAGAACTGCACGGTGTTGAGCGGCCAGACGTTCACGCCGAGACGGCGCATGGGAAATACCGCCGCGCTGTTGCCGGCGTGCCCAAAAACGACATGCGACTGGATGCTGAGGACGTTTTTCATGATGTGTTGATCGGCGCACCGTGCGCTTATCGATCAACAATACATGAGTTTTTGCACGGCCGGCATGATCCGTCCCCCGTGGTGTTGCGTCAAGCCATCATCGGGCGGGCGGGGAGCGAGTCAGGGCATGCACTCATGGTGCGTCGTCAGCGCACCTGCGAGGCGCAACCCGGTCCGGTCGATCAGGTCAGTTCGCGGTACAGCGTCAGATAGCGTTCCGCCGAGGCGCCCCAGCCGAAGTCCTGGCGCATGGCGCGCCGCTGGGTCGCTTTCCATTCGGTGGAGCGCGCGTGCAGCGCAAAGGCGCGGCGGATCGCGGCGCCGAGCGCGTCCGGCTCGAAGCGTTCGAAGACGAAACCGGTGGCGAGATCGTCGGCGAGATTTTCCAGCGACGCGTCGACCACCGTGTCGGCGAGACCGCCGACACGGTGCACGAGCGGCAGCGACCCGTAAGCGAGCGCATAAAGCTGCGTGAGCCCGCACGGCTCGAAGCGTGATGGCACGGCCACCACGTCGCTGCCGGCGATGATCGCGTGTGCGAGCGACTCGTCGAAACCCAGTTCGACCGCCACCGAATCCGGATGGGAATGGGCCACACGCTGCAGGCCTTTCTCGAGCGCGGCGTCGCCGGTGCCGAATACGACGAGTTGACCGCCTCGCCTGATGATCTCCGGCAGCGCGGCGAGCAGCAGATCGAGGCCTTTCTGTTCAGTGAGACGGCTCACCACGCCGAACAGCAGCGCATCGCTTTTGCCGGCCAGGCCGAAACGCTTTTGCAGCGCGGCCTTGCAAGCGTGCTTGCCCGACAGCAACGTCGAGGTGTAGTGCTCGGGAAGCAGGGTATCGGTCGACGGGTTCCATACGGTGTAGTCGACGCCGTTCAGGATCCCGGACAGATCGTGCGAACGGTTGCGCAGCAGTCCGTCGAGGCCGCCGCCCTGGGCGAGCGTCTGGATCTCCCTGGCGTAGGTGGGGCTCACCGTGGTGATGCGGTCGCTATAAAACAGGCCTGCTTTCAGAAACGACATCTGCCCGTAGAACTCGATGCCCTGCATATGGAAGAAGTCGGCCGGCAACCCAAGCTGGCCGAACAGATGAGCCGGAAACACGCCCTGATAGGCGAGGTTATGCACCGTGAATACGCTGCGCGCGAAAGCCCGGCCGTGTTGACGCTCGGCTGCTCGCAGGTAAGCGGGGGCAAGGCCCGCGTGCCA
>NZ_JAMFSB010000361.1 GCF_026225065.1 Paraburkholderia sp.
CGCGGTTCCATGTTCGGCTCGAAGCCCGCACCCACGATCAAGCTCGCGAGCAACACGGCGATGTTCGAGCGGCTGCGCGACGACATGGATATCAACTGCGGGTTGATCCTCGATGGCGAACGCTCAGTCGAGGAGATGGGCGAGGACATCTTCCAGCACATCCTGCGGGCCGCATCGGGCGAACGCACCCGCAGCGAACTGCTCGGCCTGGGCGATCACGAGTTTGTGCCCTGGCACATGGGCATCGTGAGCTGAAACGCCACCTCGCGCCTACAAAAAAATCGGAGACAGAGATTGAGCCAAGCGTTGCAACAGGAGCCCCGCAGCAAAGTGCGCTGGGTGGTGGCTGGCCTGATGTGGTCAGCCATTGCGATCAACTATATCGATCGGACCGTGCTATCCGCCGCGGCACCCCATCTTCAGTCCGAGTTCCATCTCGGTGCGATGGAAATGGGCATCGTGATGTCGGCGTTCTTCTGGTCCTACGCGCTGCTGCAACTGCCCGCAGGCATGCTTGCGGACCGCTTTGGACAGAAGATCGTGCTGGGCATGGCTGTGTTCTGGTGGTCGCTCGCGACGGCCGTGACAGGACTCGCCAGCGGCTTCAAATCGCTTGTGGCGTTGAGGGTGATGCTGGGTGTCGGCGAAGCGGGCTCGTATCCGAGTAACGCGGGCATCGCAACCCGATGGTTTCCGCGCCAGGAGCGCGCCACCGTGGCGGGCATCTTCGATAGCGGATCGAAGCTTGGAGGCGCCGTGGCGCTTCCGTTGATTGCCTGGCTGCTGGCGGTCTTCGACTGGAAGGTCACGTTTGCGATTACCGGCGCGCTGGGGCTGATCTGGTGCGTCGTCTGGGTGTTGGTGTTCAAGAACTCGCCGGCCGATCATCGGCGGGTCAGCGCTTCCGAACTTGCCTACATTCGCGCCGATGAAGAAGCGCCGCGCGAAGGCGGCGCAGCGCTCGCCGATGTGCCATGGTACCAACTGTTCGCACACCGGAACACCTGGGCCATGTGCATCGGCTTCTTCATGATCAACTACAACTCGTACTTCTTCATCACGTGGTTGCCGACGTATCTCGTCAAGGAACGCGGCATGAGCATGATGGAGATGGGCTTCATGGCTTCGCTGCCGCTCATCCTTTCGATGGTCGTCGAGATCTTCGCAGGCTGGGCTTCGGATCGCGTGTATGCCTCGGGACGCCTCTCGCTTACCGCTACCCGCAAGCTGTTTCTCATCGTCGGCCTGTTGATGGCGTCGAGCATCGGCTTCGCGGCATTCGCCGCGTCGCCTTTGGTGGCCGTCGCATTGCTCTGCGTCGCGAAATCAGGCACGACCGTCGCCGCATCCCAGGTCTGGGCGCTGCCCGGAGATGTCGCACCACGCAACATGGTGTCGCGGGTTGCGGGCATCCAGAACACGGTCTCGAACATGGGCGGTGTAGTCGGCCCGGTTGTTACGGGTGCAATCGTGGCTTCAACCGGTTCCTTCGTTGCGGCGTTGCTGTTCTCGTCGGCGCTGATCGTGATTGCAATGCTCAACTATCTGTTCCTGCTCGGCAAAGTGGAACCCATCCAGTTCAATCAAGTCCCCATGGAGGCTACAAACCGTGATGAACGCAACGCCGACGTCCGTGCTTAATCCGTTCAAGACGGCGCTCGCAAATGGCCAGAAGCAGATCGGCTTCTGGCTTTCGATGGCCGATTCCTATCTGGCTGAAGTTAGCGCGACCGCTGGCTTTGAATGGCTGTTGATCGACGCGGAGCACGCCCCGAACGACGTGCGCAGCATTCTTGGGCAATTGCAGGCGGTTGCGCCTTATCGTGCCGAACCTGTCGTGCGGCCCGTGAACGCTGATCCGGCATTGCTCAAGCGCCTGCTCGATATCGGCGCGCGCAACCTGCTGATTCCGATGATCGATACTGCCGATCAGGCTCGCGCGAGCGTGGCCGCCGTGCGCTATCCGCCGCACGGGATTCGTGGCGTGGGCAGCGCGGTGGGCCGTGCGTCGCGCTGGAGCTCGCGTGCCGACTATCTGGACATTGCGGACAGCGAAATTTGCCTGCTGGTGCAAGCGGAGACCGTTACGGCGCTTGAGAATCTACAGGCGATTTGCGAGGTCGACGGTGTCGACGGCGTATTCATCGGCCCCGCGGATCTGGCGGCGTCGATGGGATATCGCGGCAAGCCCACTCATCCGGAGGTGCGGAAAGCGATCGAGGGGGCGATTCGCACCATCGTCGCTTCCGGTAAGGCGGCCGGTACGTTGACATCGGATCAGACACTCGCGCGCCGCTATCTCGAGCTTGGCTGCACATTCGTCGCGACCGGAGTGGACATTCTCATGTTCGCGAACGCGGCCCGCAAGCTTGCCCGGGAATTCATCGAACAATGAACCATGGGGCACGGACCCGGCAAGCATAAGTATGGGCCGTGTGAACCAGATCGATTGAAGCAGGGTGTAAGCCCCTTATCACGTCGGACTTTGACACGTCAGGAGACAATCCATGCCCCACAAAGCAATGGAACCCGCTACCTTCGCGGAAGGGGCGGCACATTCGAACGCGGCCTTGCTCAGGAAGCACTGGCACATTATTTTTGCCGCGACAGCGGGCTGGGCGCTCGACGCGTTTGACTTCACCATCCTCCTGTTTCTGATTCCGCATCTGCGCACAGTGTTCGATGTGGGTCTGCCTGCGATGGCGTTCATCGTCACCGCCACGGGTTTTGCCAAGATCGCGGGCACGATAGGCTGGGGACTCGCTGCCGATCGCTTTGGCCGCAAGTTTGCGTTTATGGCAGCCGTACTGTGGTTTTCGTGCGCCGCCGGCTTGAGTGGGCTCGCGTGGAGCTATGCATCGTTCATGGCATTGCGCATCCTGTTTGGCCTCGGGTTCGGTGGTGAATGGACCGCATCCGTATCGTTGTTGATGGAAACCGTACCCGAGAAAATCCGCCCGCTTGCCTCCGGCATCATGGTCGCGGGCTACGAGTTCGGCTACATGCTGGCGGCACTCTCATTCCATTTCGTGTTTCCAGTGCTCGGCTGGCGCTGGATGTTTTTTATCGGCGTCGTGCCTGCGCTGCTTACCCTATTCCTGCGTCGTAACGTCAAGGAGTCGGATGACTGGGTGCGTCAGCAGCAACACAAAAAGGAAGGCCGCAAGTTCAAGCCGTTCGTATTCAATCCCGCCGTTGCACAGGCCTGGGCGTTTTCGGCTGGCATCAACTTCATGCTTTGGGCCGTACAGGTCCTCTATCCGACGTTCCTGCTCACGACCCAGCATCTGGATTCGGGTTCGATATTTCCTTTTGTCGTGGCCTATTCAGTCGGCTCGGTGATTGGCAAGCCGCTTTCAGGCTACGCGGCGAGCCGTTTCGGCGAGCGCTTGACCATCATTGTTTTCATGTTGATCGTGATTCCGTCGACGGTCCTCTACACGCTTGTTTCTAACCACTTTCAACTGGGTGCGGGTGCATTTCTGATGGGCATGTTTGCCAATGGACTATTCGGAATCTTGCCGCTCTACCAGGCACGGCGTTTCCCGGTTGCAGCGCGGGCAACCGGCATTGGAATCAGCTATGCGATGACCTCGGTAAGCGTGGCTGCGCCCTACGTGATCGCGCTTGTGACGCCGTCGCTCGGACTCAGATTTTCGATGGCGTCGTTTATCGCCGCAGGGGCGTTGCTGATCATCGCTGTCAGCGTCTTCAATACGTCGCGCTGGATGCCCGACGAGGAAGTTGAGCCAGGGACCCGGTCGGATCGGGATGGTGCCAACGAAGACGTGAGTTTTGCCATAGGAGATGTAGTGAGATGATGCGGTCAAGCAGTGCCCGGCGGTGGAATCAACGGCCGGAGGATTCAAACTGGGGCGACTTCGGCCCCGACGATCAACTTGGACGGCTCAATCTGCTGACGCCAGAGAAGGTCCTCCAGGGCATACGAGAAGTCAGTGAAGGTCGCGTTTTCTGTCTGAGCCTGCCGCTCGACTGTCCGGGTGGAACGGCGCTCAATCCGCGCCGCCCGCCGCCCCGCATCGAGCCGACGCGGCGTGGTTGCCGCCCGAATATGACTTACCCGCTTTCACGCGATAACCCGCAATTGCTGGACGTCATCTGTGACGACACGGCCCATCTTGCGCTCCAGTACTCGACACAGTGGGACAGTCTCGCGCATATGGGGCAGTGGTTCGATCTAGTGGGCGATGGCGTGCCGGAAATGGCCTTCTACAACGGCTTTCGGGCGGGAGAGGATATCGTCGGACCGATCGATTACCGGGGCGGCAACGAGCGTGTCGTAGAGCATCCTGTGGGTGCGAAGCGCCTCGGGATCGAAAACATGGCGGCGACGGGCGTGCAAGGACGCGGCGTCATGATCGACCTCAAGCGCCATTTCGGCACGAAGAAGGTTGCTGTTGGCTATGCCGAGTTAAGCGAGGTGATGGACGCCCAGGGCGTAGACGTCGAGCCGGGCGACATGGTCTGTCTGCGTACCGGCACTGACGAGGCGTTAATTGAAATGGCCGGCAATCCGGACATGAGCCGCCTGAACCAAAGTTTCGCCGCGCTCGATGGCCGCGACGAGAAATTACGCGACTGGATTCTCGAATCCGAGGTGGTAGCGTTGATCTCGGACAACGCCGCCGTGGAGATGCTGCCAGCCAGAGCCGCTGAAAGCGATCGGTACGCCTCGCATCCGCTGCATGATCTGTGTCTGTTCCGGCTGGGCGTGTATCTCGGCGAACTCTGGCATCTGAGCGAACTGGCCGAATGGTTGCACGCAAACGGACGCAGCCGGTTTCTGCTCACCGCGCCGCCGCTGCGCTTGCCGGGCGCGGTGGGCTCGCCAGTGACGCCTGTGGCGACCGTGTAGGGCAGTTGGCAGCGTGATTCTCGCGTTAGAGCGAAAATGAATCCCGAGGCCCCATCTTTTGAAAGAGAAACCTGCGCAATTCGCCGGGTCGCTCAATGGACTATTCGTTATCTGCAGAGGAGAGTCACATGAACAAGCCGTACCGCATCGCCGTCATCCCCGGAGATGGCATTGGCAAGGAAGTGATGCCGGAGGGGTTGCGCGCGCTGGAGGCCGCCAGCAAGAAATTCGGCATCGCGCTGGAATTCAAGCACATCGAATGGGCAAGCTGCGACTACTACGCCAAGCACGGTCAGATGATGCCGGACGACTGGAAAGCGCAACTGCAGCCCATGGATGCGATTCTGTTCGGTGCGGTCGGTTGGCCGGAGACGGTGCCCGACCACGTCTCGCTGTGGGGTTCGCTGCTGAAGTTCCGGCGTGAATTCGACCAGTACATCAACTTGCGTCCCGCGCGTCTCTTTGCCGGCGTACCTTCGCCGCTGGCTGGGCGCAAGGCAGGCGACATCGATTTCTGGATCGTGCGTGAGAACACCGAGGGCGAGTATTCGTCGGTGGGTGGCGTGATGTTCGAAGGCACGGAGCGTGAGTTCGTGCTGCAGGAGTCCGTGTTCACGCGCCACGGCAGCGAACGCGTCCTGAAGTTCGCCTTCGACCTCGCGCAGCGGCGCGAACGCAAGAAGATCACTGTCGCGACGAAGAGCAACGGCATCGCCATCAGCATGCCGTGGTGGGACAAATGCGCAGCTGGCATCGCGGCGCAGTACCCGGATGTGACGTGGGACAAGCAGCATATCGACATTCTCTGCGCGCGCTTTGTGCTGAATCCGGACCGCTTCGACGTGGTCGTGGCGACCAATCTGTTCGGCGACATCCTGTCCGATCTCGGTCCCGCCTGTACCGGGACGATTGGCCTCGCGCCCTCGGCCAACATGAATCCCGAGCGCAAGTTTCCTTCGTTGTTCGAACCGGTTCACGGGTCCGCGCCCGATATCTTCGGCAAGAACATCGCTAATCCGATCGCCATGGTCTGGTCGGCGGCGATGATGCTCGACTTCCTCGGCAACCACCAGGGCGTCGAACGCGAGGCTCACGATGCAATGCTCGCCGCGATCGAAGCGGTGCTCAAGGAAGGTCCGCTTACCGGCGATCTCGGTGGCCGGGCCAACACCACGGAAGTGGGCAAGGCGATCGCCGAACGGCTCGCCTGAACAAGGAGATTTCGATGGCAACGAAATTTGAACTGAGCGAGCTGATCCGCACCGAGCACTTTATCGACGGCAAGTGGGTTGCTTCTATTGGCGGCAAGCGCTTCGATGTGACGAACCCGGCGACGGGCGAGGTGATCGCGACTATCGCTGACGGTGGTGAGGCCGACGCCCGCGCCGCAACCGATGCCGCCGCGCGCGCCTTTCCCGCGTGGCGTGACGCGCTGCCGAAGGATCGGGCGGCTGTGTTGCATCGCTGGCACGCGTTGATGCTTGAGAACGCCGACGCGCTTGGTCGCCTGATCTCGCTCGAACAGGGCAAACCATTCGCAGAAGGGCGTGGTGAAGTGCTGTATGGCGCATCGTATGTCGCGTGGTTCGCGGATGAAGCGATGCGCATCTACGGCGACCTGATTCCGCAGCAGCAGCGCGGCAAACGGATGAGCGCAGTGAAGGAGCCGGTTGGCGTTGTCGCGGCTATTACGCCGTGGAATTTCCCACTCGCGATGATCGCGCGCAAGATTGCGCCGGCGCTTGCTGCGGGATGTACGGTTGTTGGCAAGCCCGCTGAGGACACGCCGCTCACCGCGCTTGCGCTCGTGATGCTGGCGCACGAAGCGGGCGTGCCGCCGGGCGTGCTTAATCTGATCGCTTCATCGCGCGAGAGTGCGGTGCCTGCTGTGGCGGATTGGCTGCACGATGGCCGTGTGCGCAAGATTACCTTCACGGGTTCGACGCCAGTTGGCAAGTATCTGGCGCGCGAATCGGCCAAGACGCTTAAGAAGCTCTCGCTCGAGCTGGGTGGCAATGCACCGTTCATCGTATTCGACGATGCGGATCTCGATGCTGCGGTCGATGGTCTGCTTGTGTCGAAGTTTCGCAATGGTGGGCAGACTTGCGTATGCCCGAATCGGGTGTACGTGCAGTCGTCGGTGTACGAGAAGTTCGGCGATATACTGGCCAAACGCGTCGCCGCGCTGAAGGTCGCACCGGCCACCGATTCCGCCGCGCAGATCGGCCCGATGATCAACGCACGCGCCGTCGACAAGATCGCACGCCACGTCGACGATGCCGTTTCGAAAGGTGCACGCGCCCTCACCGGCGGTAAGCGCCTCACGGCATTGGGTCCGAACTACTACGCGCCCACTGTCCTCGCCGATGCCACCAGCGAGATGCAGCTAAGCTGCGAGGAAACCTTTGGCCCCGTCGTGCCGCTGTTCCGCTTCGAGGATGAAGCGGAAGCGATCCACGCGGCCAACGACACGCCATTTGGGCTCGCATCGTACTTTTACAGCCAGGATGTGCGCCGCATTGATCGCATCTCACGGCAACTGGAGGCGGGGATCGTCGGCATCAATGAGGGTGCAATTTCGAGCGAGACCGCGCCGTTTGGTGGCGTGAAAGAATCGGGCTATGGTCGCGAAGGATCGAAGTACGGTCTCGACGACTATCTTTCGATCAAGTATCTCTGCCAGGGTGGACTTGATTAAGCAATGGCATTTTTCGGTTCTGGCCCGTAGGTGCCAGAACCGAATCCCCATCACGCTCCGCAGCCGTGCGCTGCGCCCCTCAGCAGTGTTCCAGCGCGTAAGACAGATCGGCGATCAGATCGTCCGGATGCTCCAACCCAACTGACACGCGAATCAGTCCCTCCGACACGCCAGCCTTGGAGCGTGCCTCTGCTGGCACGCCCGAATGTGTCGTGGAAGCGGGATGACAAATCAGCGACTCCGTGCCACCCAGGCTCACCGCTGACTTGAACAAACTCAAACCATTGATGAGTTTAAACGCCTGCTCGCGACCGCCGTTGAGCACGAAGGCAAATGTCGACCCAGGTCCGCTGCACTGACGCTTATAGACCGCCTGGTACGTCGGATCCTCAATCAGTTCGGGATGCAGAACTTTAACCGGATGATACGGATTACCCGCGAGCCATCGCGCGACGGCGCTGCCGCTGCGAGCAGCCTGCTCCATCCGCAGCACGAGGGTCTCCATGGAACGTGTGATCATCCACGACGAATGTGGATCGAGTTGCGAACCCAGCGCGCTGCGGATTGAACGCACTTTTGTGATCAGACTACGGCTACCGGTGACACCGCCCGCAACCAGATCGCTGTGACCGCCGATGTACTTCGTCAGGGAATACACGTTGAGGTCGATACCTTGCTTCACCGGCTTCTGATACAACGGGCCCAGCAGCGTGTTGTCGCAAACCGAAAGCGGACGATAGCCGTGGCGCGTTTCGAACGCATCAATCTCGCGACGCAGCCCTTCCAGGTCGAACAACGCGTTGGTCGGGTTGGCCGGCGTCTCGATGTAGCACATCCGCACGTTGCCCTTTTTCGCGGCCGCTTCGAGCGCATCGCGAATCGCCTCGACCGAAAGTCCATCCTCGATCACTTGCGAAGTAATGCCCCATTCAGGCAGAAACTTTGAAATCAGCGTTTCAGTGCCGCCGTAAAGCGGCACGGACTGAACCACACAATCGCCGGGCCGCAGAAATGCCAGCAAGATTGCTGCAATCGCAGACATGCCGCTCGACGTCACGACAGCGGATTCCGAGCCGTCGAGCAACGCCAGACGATCTTCGACAATCTCGAGATTCGGGTGATTGAAGCGGCTATAGACGAGGCCCGCGCTTTCGCCTTCGGGCGAAGGCTTGCGGCCTGAGACCATATCGAAGAAGTCGGCGCCGTCCTCGGCAGTGCGGAACGCAAACGTCGACGTCAGGAACACAGGCGGCTTCACCGATCCTTCCGAGAGGAACGGATCGTAGCCATACGACATCATCTGGGTTTCGGGGTGCAGATCGCGATCGGCAATCTTGCGCTTGTGATAGTTGCCATAGGCCATGCTTTGCTCCATGTGATGTCGTAGGGAAGGTAGAACGGTAGTTGCTGTCCCAGCGCGCATTTCGCCGAAAGAGGATCGCTCTTTTTGGCTTGCGCGTGATCATGCTACTCCATGGCGGCGATTTGTAGCGAGGAGCGCGTCGGTAAACGACAACCGGCCACCCGAAGGTGGCCGGTTTCGGTTTCCTCGCCAGCGGCTGCTTCGTGGTCTCGGTACGCTAGGTACTTTTAACCGTAGACCGGGAAGCGCCGCGTCAGCGCACCGACCTGCTCGCGCACGGCGGCGATATTGGCTGCGTCATGCGGATTATCCAGAACATCGGCAACCAGCTTGCCCACGAGGCGGGCTTCTTCTTCGCCAAAGCCGCGGGTGGTCATGGCGGGCGACCCAAGGCGGATGCCTGACGTAACGAACGGCTTTTCCGGATCGTTCGGGATAGCGTTCTTGTTGACGGTGATATGCGCCTCGCCCAGCACGCGCTCCGCTTCTTTGCCGGTGATGTTCTTGGCGCGCAGGTCGACCAGCATCACGTGGCTTTCGGTGCGGCCCGAGACGATCCGCAGACCGCGCGCGACCAGCGTCTCCGCCAGCACGCGGGCGTTCTTGACCACCTGTTGCTGATAGGTCTTGAACTCGGGCGTCGCGGCTTCCTTGAACGCCACGGCTTTGCCGGCGATCACGTGCATCAGCGGGCCGCCCTGAATGCCGGGGAAAATCGCCGAGTTGATGGCCTTCTCGTGTTCCGCCTTCATCAGGATCACGCCGCCGCGTGGACCGCGCAGACTCTTGTGGGTTGTCGTGGTGACGAAGTCGGCGTGCGGCACCGGGTTCGGATATTCGCCTGCTGCGATCAGGCCAGCGTAGTGGGCCATGTCGACCATAAACAGCGCGCCGATGGACTTCGCGACCTTGCTGATGCGTTCGAAATCGATTCGCAAAGCAAAGGCCGAAGCGCCGGCGATGATCAGCTTCGGCTTCTTCTCTTCGGCTTCCTTCTGCAGTGCGTCGTAATCGATGTCTTCGTTAGCGTCGAGGCCGTAGCTCACCACGTTGAACCACTTGCCGCTCATGTTCAGCGCCATGCCATGCGTGAGGTGGCCGCCTTCGGCGAGGCTCATCCCCATGATGGTGTCGCCCGGCTTCAGCACGGCGAAGAACACCCCCTGATTGGCCTGCGATCCGGAGTTCGGTTGCACGTTGGCGGCTTCGGCTCCGAACAGTTGCTTTACGCGGTCGATGGCGAGCTGCTCAACCACATCGACGAACTCACAGCCACCGTAGTAACGCTTGCCGGGATAACCCTCGGCGTACTTGTTGGTCAGTTGCGAGCCTTGCGCCTCCATCACGGCAGGCGAGGTGTAGTTTTCCGAGGCGATCAGCTCGATGTGATCCTGCTGGCGCTTGTCTTCTTTCTGGATGGCGGCGAACAGCTCGGGATCGATCTGATCGAGCGTGAAACGGCTACGTTCAAACATGGCGGGGACTCAAAGAAATAAATCCCGGGCGCGACCCGGGATGGATTGAATTTCGGCGTACCGTGCGGGTCCGGTTCGGGACCCGCGTGGCAGGCAAACACGCCGCGCGAGACGGCGCGTCTGCAATGGCGGGAGTGCTTAGACGGAAGCGCGCAGCTTCTTGGCCGCTGCCACCATGTTGGTCAGCGCCGGGATCACCTCTTCCCACTGGCGCGTCTTCAGACCGCAATCCGGATTCACCCACAGGCGTTGCGCCGGAATGCGTTCCGCTGCCTTCTTCATCAGTTGAACGATGTGTTCTTCGGTCGGGATGTTCGGCGAGTGAATGTCGTACACGCCCGGGCCGATTTCGTTCGGGTAGTTGAAGTTGTCGAACGCGTCCAGCAACTCCATATCCGAGCGCGAGGTCTCGATCGTGATCACGTCGGCGTCCATATCGGCGATCGACGAGATGATGTCGTTGAACTCCGAATAGCACATATGGGTGTGGATCTGCGTTTCGTCATCCACGCCATTGGCGGTGATGCGGAACGACGTCACTGCCCAGTCGAGGTATTCACCCCACTGCGACTTGCGCAGCGGCAGACCTTCGCGCAGGGCTGCTTCGTCGATCTGGATCACGCGCACGCCGGCCTTTTCGAGGTCCAGCACTTCTTCGCGGATCGCCAGAGCCAACTGGTAGCACGACACCGAACGCGGCTGGTCGTCACGCACGAACGACCAGTTCAGGATCGTGACCGGGCCGGTCAGCATGCCCTTCATCGGCTTGCTGGTGAGCGACTGGGCGTACTTGATCCACTCGACCGTCATCGCCTTCGGACGGCTGATGTCGCCGAACAGGATAGGCGGCTTCACGCAACGCGAGCCATACGACTGCACCCAGCCGAGCTGACTGAACGCGTAGCCGTCGAGTTGTTCACCGAAGTATTCGACCATGTCGTTACGCTCGGCTTCGCCGTGCACCAGCACGTCCAGGCCCAAAGCTTCCTGCTCGCGGACGCTGCGTTCGATCTCGGCGCGCATTGCAACCTTGTAACCGGCTTCATCCAGCGCGCCGCTCTTGAACTGGCTGCGCGCATGGCGGATCGTGCCAGTCTGCGGGAACGAGCCGATCGTCGTGGTCGGGTAAGCCGGCAGATTCAGCAACGCGGCTTGCTTGTCAGCGCGCGCCGGATAGGCGTTCTTGCGCTGACCCAGAGCCGGATTGATCTTCGCGAGTGCGGCTTTGACAGCCGGGTTGTTCACACGCGGCGATGCACGGCGGGCGGCAATCGCGGCACCGTTAGCGGCCAGTTCTGCCTTCACAGCGTCGCGGCCATCGTTCAGCGCGGTAGCCAGCACCTTCAGTTCACCCAGCTTTTGCAGCGCGAAGGCGAGCCACGAGCGGACTTCCGCATCCAGCTTCTGTTCGCTTGCGAGGTCCACCGGCACGTGCAGCAGCGAGCACGACGGTGCGATCCAGAGGCGCTCGCCCAGTTGCTTCGCGACCGGCTCGAGCCAGTCCAGCACGCTGTTGAGGTCCGTCTTCCAGATGTTGCGGCCGTTGATCACGCCGAGCGACAGCACGCGGTCTTGCGGCAGTTGTGCGATCACAGCGTCGACCTCGGCGCGTGCATTGATCGCATCCAGATGCAGGCCTTGCACCGGCAGCTTGACCGCCAGCGACAGGTTGTCGAGCAACTGGCCGAAGTACGTCGCCAGCAATAGCTTCACCTTGCTGTTTGCGAGAGCCTGGTAGGCCGTGACATACGCTTGCTGCCATTCGGCAGACAGTTCGGTCACGAGAATCGGCTCGTCGATCTGCACCCATTCGACGCCTTGCGCTGCCAGCGTGGCGAGCAGTTCAGCGTAGACTGGCAGGAGACGCGGCAGCAGGGCCAGCTTGTCGGAATCGTCCTTGGCCTTGCCGATTGCCAGATAGGTGACGGGGCCGATGATCACCGGCTTGGCCTTGACGCCTTGTGCCTTGGCTTCGCCCAGTTGTTCGAGCAGACGCGACGCATCCAGCTTGAATTCGGTGCCGGCGCTGAACTCGGGGACGATGTAGTGATAGTTGGTGTCGAACCACTTGGTCATCTCACCGGCGGCAACACCACCGCAGCAGGCGGCGTGGTCCTCGGCACCCTTTGCCGAACGGCCGCGGGCGACGCGGAAGTAGTTGTCGAGGGTATCGCCGTGAAAGCCTTGCACTCGTTCCGGCAGGTTGCCGAGGGTGAAGCTCATGTCCAGCACCTGGTCGTAGAAGGCGAAATCGCCGACGGCCGCGAAGCCGAGGCCAGTCTGGTTTGTCCAGTGACGCTCGCGCAACTGCGCTCCCAGCGCCTTCAGTTCGCCGAGCGAGAACTCGCCTTTCCAGTAGGACTCGAGCGCGAATTTCAGTTCGCGCTTTGCGCCGATACGGGGAAAGCCTAGATTGTGTGTCGTTGCCATCGTGTCGCCTTGATTCGGTCAGGTTGCGGATTAGAGCATCCTAACGAAGGCGTCTTATGAAGTAAAATGGTGATAATTCAACTAACCATTACTTTCGCTCATGTGCAATCATGCTTGAGAGAATTCATCTGGCCATCGTCCAGGCCGTGGACAAGCACGGCTCGCTGACCGCCGCGGCGGAAATCCTCTGTGTGACGCAATCGGCACTCAGCCACTCCATGAAAAAGCTGGAGCAGCAACTGGGTACGGATATCTGGTTGCGCGAGGGGCGCAGCCTGCGCTTGACCCAAGGCGGTCAATACCTGCTTGCGGTTGCCAATCGATTGCTGCCGCAACTGGATCTCGCCGAGGAGCGCCTTAAACAGTATGCACAGGGCGAGCGGGGCGCGTTGCGCATCGGCATGGAGTGCCATCCTTGCTATCAGTGGCTGCTCAAGGTGGTTTCGCCCTATCTCGCGCGCTGGCCGGACGTGGATGTCGACGTCAAGCAGAAATTCCAGTTTGGCGGGATTGGCGCGCTGTTCGGCTATGAGATCGACCTGCTCGTGACACCAGATCCGCTCTACAAGCCGGGCTTGCGCTTCGAACCGGTGTTCGACTATGAGCAGGTCTTGGTGGTGAATCGCGAGCATCCGCTTGCCAACGTCGAGTATGTGAAGCCGGAGCAGTTGACGCGGGAGGTGCTGGTGACTTACCCGGTAGAGACCGACCGGCTCGACATCTATAATCAGTTTTTGATGCCGGCAGGTGTCACGCCCCGGCGCCACAAGGCGATCGAGACGACCGACATCATGCTGCAGATGGTGGAAAGCGGCAGGGGCGTCGCGGCGCTGCCGCGCTGGCTGGTGGAAGAATATGCCGGCAAGATGAATCTTGTGCCGGTGCGGCTTGGGCGAAAAGGCATCGCCAAGCAGATTTTCCTGGGCGCCCGCGAAGCCGACATTGAAATTGATTACCTCAAGGCCTTTATCGAGCTGGCGCGCATGCCGGCGGTGGCTTTGACTGAAACACAGGACACGCCATGACACAGTCTCCAGAACGCAAGTCGCTAGCGCTGCCCAACGGACATCGCAAGGTTTTACTGCATTCCTGCTGCGCGCCGTGTTCGGGCGAAGTGATGGAAGCCATGCAGGCGTCGGGGATCGACTTCACGATCTTCTTCTACAACCCGAACATCCATCCGCTCAAGGAATACGAACTGCGCAAGAACGAGAACATCCGTTTCGCGGAGCAGTTCGGCATTCCGTTCATCGACGCTGACTACGACCGCGACAACTGGTTCGAGCGGGCGCGTGGCATGGAAAACGAGCCGGAGCGCGGGGTTCGCTGCACCATGTGCTTCGATATGCGGTTCGAACGTACGGCGCTCTATGCGCATGAGCACGGCTTTCCGGTCATCACCAGTTCGCTGGGCATCTCGCGCTGGAAGAACATGCAGCAGATCAACGACTGCGGCGTGCGCGCGGCCGGGCATTACCCCGACCTGATCTATTGGGACTACAACTGGCGCAAGGGCGGCGGCTCCGCGCGCATGATCGAGATCAGCAAGCGCGAGAACTTCTATCAGCAGGAGTATTGCGGCTGCGTCTATTCACTGCGCGATACGAATCAGCACCGTGTGGCGATGGGGCGAGAGCGGATCAAACTGGGCGAGTTGTACTACGGCGTGGCGTCATCCGACGAGCAGGACGCGTCGACGTCGCCCGATGTCAATGCGGCTTCGTCGAGCTAGCCTCAGCATCCATGCTGCTACGCGACCCCATCCACGGTGATATCGAACTAGGCAGCCTCGAGACAGCGGTTCTCGATCTGCCGGTGATGCAACGGCTGCGTGGCATCAAGCAGCTTGGCACTGCGCATCTGGTTTATCCCGGGGCGCTGCATACGCGCTTCGATCACTCCGTCGGCGTCTGCGCGGTGGCGCATCGGATCGTGGCGAGCCTGCGTCGTTCAGGTTTGCAGGTCCCCGCCGAGCTGGAAGATGCGATCGGCGTCGCCGCATTGCTTCACGATGTCACGCATGTGCCTTTCGGCCACACGCTGGAAGACGAGCGCCGGCTCTTCGCGCGACACGACAAAGGCTCGCGCCTCGCGGATATGTTCGCGGGTGAGCTTGGACATGCACTGGACGGCTTGGGCATTCGCGATGCGGTGGGCAGTCTGCTTGGCCTGCCATCGCCTGAAAGCGTGCCTCATTGGGCGAAGGACATCGTGTCGGGCAGCATCGACGCCGACCTGCTCGACTACCTCCGCCGCGACAGCTTCTTTGCCGGTCTGTCCCACGATTACGACGACCGGATCTTCCGCTGCTTCGCCGAGCACGACAACCGCCTCGTGATCCGACTCGCCAAGCACGGGATGGACCGCTCCGATGCCCGTTCGGAAATCATCGGCGTGCTCCGGCTGCGCTACTTCCTGACCGAGCGTGTCTACTACCACCACACCAAGGTCGTGGCGGGCGCGATGATTTCGAAGTCGGTGGAGATCGCGCTCGATCACGGCGTACTCGTCGAAAGCGACCTGCTTGAACTCAACGACTGGACGCTGCTGGACCGCCTCGCGCGTTGCGGTATCGCGGATGCCGCCGCCCTCGCGCGCCGCACATTGAATCGCGATCTTCTCAAACGCGGCTACGTTGTCTCTGGCCGCAGCGTGCCGCCCGCAGTGCGAAAGGATTGGGTGGCGCGGTATCACTTGTCACACACACAGCGTGCGCAAGTCGAGAGGGAGCTGGCAGAGAAACTGGGCGTGCCCTTCGCGGACGTCGTGTTGTACTGCCCGGCATTGACCGCCATGAAGGAAGCCGCCGTGCCCGTCGAAACCAGCCGGGGCCTCGAGCTTCTGAACGACGCCGGTAGCGGGACCACCACGGAGATATGCGCGCTGCAGGACCGGTACGCCGATCTCTGGCGCTTCTACGTATTCGTTCCGGCAGAGGCAGTCGGGCGCGCCGCGCCGATTGCCTCTGAGATGTTCCAGACGCCGTGCGAACTCCACATTGCGGCCCGCGCCTGAGAAAAGCGCCGCTCGCATGAGACCTCATAGCGCCAAGCATTACCCGAACCGATCATCGCCATAAAGAATAACGATTGTTGTTGATCTGGAATTTTCTCGTTTCTAGGATGGGTCACCCGTAACAAGTACAAGCCGGCAACGCGGAGAGACGGAATATGGACGCGCAGGTGAAGCCAGAACGAGCAATCAGGACAGTAGAAGACGCGATTCACCTGGTGGAGGCGAGCCGGCTGACGCATATCAAGGTCGGTTTATCCGACGTCGACGGCATTCTGCGCGGCAAATATCTGCGTAAGGATAAATTCCTCGGGGCCCTGCGTTCAGGTTTCGCTTTCTGCAATGTCGTACTGGGCTGGGACGTGGACGACCAGATGTACGACAACACGAAATATACCGGCTGGCACACCGCCTATCCGGATGCTTTGGTGCGCATCGTACCGGAGAGCTGCCGGCGTTTGCCGCTTGAACAGGGTGACGGCGAAGACATGCTGTTTTTCCTGTGCGAATTCGTAGAGGAAGCCGAAGCAATCTGCCCTCGGGGCTTGCTGAAACGGGTATTGAAACGTGCAGCAGATATGGGCTTCGAAGTCTTTTCCGCACTCGAATACGAATTCTTTATGTTCGACGAGACACCGCATTCCGCGCGTGAAAAAAATTATCGTGGCCTGAAAAACTGGACGCCTGGCAACTTTGGCTATTCGGTTTTGCGCAGTACAGTTGAAGGCGATTTCTACCGCCAATTGCTCGATTTGTGCGAGCAGATGGATATGCCGATCGAGGGCCTGCATACCGAAACCGGTCCAGGCGTGCTGGAGGCCGCCCTCGCGGTGGACAACGCGTCCGATATGGCGGACAAGGCCATCCTGTTCAAGACCTTTACCAAGGCGCTGGCCCAGAAGAACAATCTGATGGCCACTTTCATGGCGAAATGGTCGCACGACCACCCGGGACAGAGTGGTCATATCCACGTGTCTTTGCGTGAGATAAGTACTGGCAAGTCGGTGTTCCACGACGCAAGCCGTCCTTACAACATGAGCGCGAAGCAGGCCAATTTCATGGCGGGCGTGCAGCGCTATCTGCCCGAATTCATGTCGATGTTTGCGCAGACCGTAAATAGCTATTCGCGTCTGGTGCCGGGCTATTGGGCCCCGCTCGATGCAACCTGGGGCGTGGAAAATCGAACCACGGCCCTTCGCCTGATCCCGGGCTCGGAGAAATCGCAGCGCGTTGAAGTCCGCATCGGTTCGGCCGACGCGAATCCCTATATCGCGCTGGCAGCTGCCTTGGGCGCTGGTTTGCGTGGTATCGAGCAAGGCCTGGAGCCAGAGCCGATCGTCCAGGGCAACGCTTATACGCAAGAGTTTCCAGCCCATCTGAGATTGCCCAACACCCTGTGGGAGTCCGCACAACGGCTGCGCAATTCCGAAGCCGCGAAGACCTTGTTTGGCGAAGCGTTCGTCGAGCACTTTGTCGCAACTCGCGAATGGGAAGAGCGGCAGTTCCGTCGGCATGTGACCGATTGGGAGTTGGCACGTTACTTCGAGATTATCTGAGTCCAGGAATCCAGGCCCACCATGATGAAAGATGAGTTGATTACCATTAGCCCGATTGACGGCAGCGAATTCGTGCGCCGCCCTTATGCGAGCGAGTCGCAGATCGGGGAAACGCTGCAGCGTGCGCAACTTGCCCAGAAGGCGTGGGCTGCAACGCCGCTCTCGGAACGGTTGGCGCTGGTTGGACGCGCCGTTGATCACTTTGTCGAGAACAAGGCAGCTATCGCTGAAGCGATTACCCGCCAGATGGGACGCCCGCTGCGCTACACCGCTGGTGAGGTAGACGGTTTCGCCGGGCGGGCGCGCCATATGATGGCGATTGCAGAAGATGCATTGAAGCCCGTTCAGGTAGAACCGCAAGCGGGCTTTACGCGGTTTATTTCGCGTGAACCGGTTGGCGTGGTGTTGACCATCGCGCCGTGGAATTACCCTTTGCTGACGGCGGTCAACAGTATTGTGCCGGCCTTGCTGGCAGGCAACACGGTGATCCTTAAGCACTCCGACCAGACGCCGTTGTGTGCCGAACTGATCCATCAGGCCTTTGTTCAGGCCGGGGCGCCCGAGGGCGTATTTCAGTATCTGCATGTCGACCATGAACGTGTGCGTCGCTTGATACGCTCGAACGAGATTGGCTTTGTCTGTTTCACCGGTTCAGTTAGCGGTGGTCGGATCGTCGAGGAAGCGGCAGCCGGGCGCTTTATCGGCGTTGGGTTGGAGTTGGGCGGTAACGATCCCGCCTATGTGCGAAGCGACGCCAAGCTCGATCACGCAGTGGAGACGCTCGTCGACGGGGCCTTCTTCAATTCCGGCCAGTCATGCTGCGGTATCCAGAGAATCTATGTGGCTCAGCCTCTGTATAAGGATTTTGTCGAGCGGGCGGTGGCGCTGACGAACCAATACATATTGGGTAATCCGCTCGATGCGCAAACCACCTTGGGTCCGGTGGTGCGGACGTCGGCAGCAGACGGTGTGCGGTCAGTGATCGCCGAGGCACTCGCCAAAGGTGCCAGGAATCTGATCGACGAAAGCCAGTTCGGCATGTCGCGCACTGGCACGCCATATGTGGGGCCGGGCGTGTTCGTGGATGTCGATCACGGCATGACGCTAATGAACGACGAATGTTTCGGCCCGGTGGTGGGCATCATGCCTGTATCGGGAGATGATCAGGCCATCGAACTGATGAACGACAGCCCCTACGGTTTGACCGCCGCTGTATTCACCACCGACGAAGAAGCCGCGCTATCGATCGGCCGGCGCGTCGAAACGGGTACGTTCTTTATGAACCGCTGCGACTATCTCGACCCAGCGCTCGCATGGACCGGCGTGAAGAATACGGGCCGCGGCGCGACCTTGTCGGCAGTCGGTTATGAGCACCTGACGCGACCCAAATCCTTTCATCTGAAAACCGGCCTCTGACCGAGACCTTCGAAGGAATTTCGTATGTCACTTCCCTCCGTCAACTGGAATTACCCGACTGCGGTCAAGGTCGGCGTGGGCCGCGTCCGCGAATTGCCGCAATGGTGTGAGAGCCTCGGCATGCGCCGGCCGCTGCTGATTACCGACCCGGGTCTGGCGGCATTGCCGCTCATCGGCAGCGTGCTCGATCATTGCCGGTCCGCCGGCCTCGAGTGCGGGCTGTTTCACGATATCAAGGGCAACCCGACCGGCAAGAATGTCGACGACGGCGTGGCCATCTTCAAGGCCGGTGGGCATGACGGTGTAATCGCCTTCGGCGGCGGTTCTGCCCTTGATGCGGCCAAGGCTGTGGCGCTGATGGTTGGGCAAGAGCGTCCGCTGTGGGATTTCGAGGATGTCGGCGATAACTATCTGCGCGTCAACGTGGCCGGTATGGCGCCCGTTGTGGCAGTGCCGACTACTGCCGGAACCGGTTCGGAAGTCGGGCGCGCTTCGGTGATCACCGACGACCACGCGCACGTGAAACGGATCATCTTTCACGCGAAGATGTTGCCTGCGGTCGTCATTCTCGACCCTGAGCTGACGGTGGGCCTGCCTGCAAAGCTGACGGCAGCGACCGGCATGGACGCTCTGTCGCATAACCTGGAAGCCTACTGCTCGCCGTTTTATCATCCGATGGCCACGGGCATCGCGCTTGAGGGTATTCGTTTGATCAAGCAGTTTCTGCCGCGTGCGGTCAAGGATGGCCACGATCTCGAAGCGCGCTTGCAGATGCTGGTGGCGTCGAGCATGGGCGCTACAGCGTTTCAGCGTGGTCTCGGCGCGATGCATGCGCTGGCCCATCCGCTGGGCGCGTTGTATGACGCTCACCACGGGATGCTGAACGCTATCCTAATGCCGTATGTGCTCAAGGCCAACGAAGCCGTCATCGCGGAGCGGATCGAATTGTTGGCGCGCTACCTTGAGCTGGCGCAGCCGTCGTTTGCATCGTTTCTCGACTGGGTGTTGGCGATGCGCGAATCGTTGGGCATTCCCCATACGCTGAGCGAGATCGGCATCGGCGCGCAAGACGCGGCGAAGGTCGGCGAGATGGCCGTGGTCGACGGATCTGCCGGGACTAACCCGATTCAGTTTAGCGCTGCAGACTACAGCCGCATTTTCGTAGCGGCAGTAGAGGGCATGTTGTAACGCCAGTCGCAACGAGTCGGTGTTATTGGGGGATGGCGTGGCAAGAATCGGGATCGGCGGCTTTCTACATGAGACGAATACCTTCGCCGCCAGCCGCGCGCGCTTCGCTACCTTTGTCGAAGCGGACGCGTGGCCTGGTTTGCTGGTTGGCGAGGAGATGTTCGGCGCAGTCTCGGGCGTGAATCTGGCAATCGACGGTGTTATCCGTGCCGCGCAGCCCTCGCATGAACTGGTGCCGCTATTGTGGGCTTCGGCGAATCCAAGCGGCCCGGTGACGGAAGACGCGTTCGAAGCGATTGCCTTCATGCTCGACCGGATGATCCGCGATGCGGGTCCGCTAGACGCGCTGTTCCTCGATCTGCACGGGGCGATGGTGAGTGAGCATCTGGAGGACGGCGAAGGTGAATTGCTCCGGCGCTTGAGGCAAAGAGTCGGCGCTGCATTGCCGATCGTCGTCGCACTCGATTTCCACGCCAACATCACGCCCGCCATGTTCGAGCATGCGAGCGGCCTGCTGGCATATCGGAGCTATCCGCATGTCGATATGGCGCAGACTGGGCAGCGTGCGCGGGTGTTGATGGACCGGTTGCTCGCCGGCAGCGCGCTGCACAAGGGCTATCGCCAGTTACCTTTTCTTATCCCCATGCCCTGGCAAAGTACCTTGGCCGAGCCGATGCGCAGTCTGGTTGCGCTCGGTGATTCGCTGGTATCGGAACAGGTTTTTTCCGCGGAGTTTGTGCCAGGCTTCCCGCTTGCCGACATTTATCACAGCGGAGCTAGCGTGATCGCGTACGGCCATGATCGCATGGCGGTCGAACACGCGGTCGAATCGCTGACGCAAGCTGCTCTCGCGAGGCAGGCCGATTTCGGCGGGCGTCTGTATGCGCCTACCGACGCGGTCGCGTATGCGGTCGAGCAGGGACTACGTAGGGAAGCCGGCACCATCATCCTGGCTGATACCCAGGACAATCCTGGCGGCGGGGGTAGTGGCGATACGACCGATATCCTTCACGAACTGTTGCGGCAAAACGCGCAACGGGTTTGCCTTGGCGTAGTGTGCGACGCGGGATTTGCCGAAGCGGCAACGTACGCTGGCGTGGGTGCCGTGATCGACGTTCCGCTCGGTGCAGCGAGTGGCATCGGAGCGCCGCCACTGCAAGTGCCGTTTGAGGTGCTAGCACTGGGAACCGGCCGTTTCACCGGCACGGGGCCGTTCTACCTTGGCTGTCATATGGATCTCGGGCCGATGGCCCGGGTGCGTTGCGGTGGCCCCTTGGGTGTCGAGGTCGTGGTATCAAGCCGCAAACAGCAAGCTGCCGATCGCGCCATGTTCCGCCATCTCGGCGCCGATCCGGCTGATTACCGCACTCTGGTTCTAAAGAGTTCGGTCCATTTCCGGGCCGACTTCGCCGCGCTCGCGGACGAAATTCTGGTGGTGGCCGCGCCCGGCGCCAATGCCGCGGACTTGCGCCAGTTACGCTACGAAAAATTGAGGCCCGGCGTCACGCTGCTTTGAAATCAGCCCAACACGATTGACGGCAGCAACCACGGCGCGTTCGCCTCGATGATCGGCAGGAAGCGATCCTTTAGCAATTGCACGCTGTCCTGAGCGAGTTGCTGCGGCAGCAAGCCCAGATCGTCTTGACGGGCAACCATGGTGAGTTCGCGAAAGAACTCCTCGCCGGGAATGGGCGCCAGGCGAAACGCCTGGGAGAACTGCCTATCGGCGGTCAGCCCCGACTGCAGCAGACACAGTGGCGTCGTGATGGTCCATCCGGCATTGGCCATCACGAGAGACATGATCGCAAACGTGTTGTCGAGTTGCAGGCGCACGGGCGGCTGAAATCCCCATTTTTCCAGCTGCGTTTCAATACTACGGCCTATTACGCTGGTATTGCTGTAACGAATGAAGTCGTCTCTGACCTGCAGGCTGCGCAAAGAAGGAACGGCCCCTTTGAAATTGCTGGGCAACACCAGAACGAAGGGCTCACGCAGGATGCGCTGGCGGTACAGCGAGGGGTTTTTTGACACCACGTCATCGGAGACGATGATGTCGACCTTTCGCGCGAGCAACGCTTCGGCATGCTGATGCGATAGACCGGTCACCATCGACCAGTTGGCGGTACGCTGCCGTATCGCAGCCAGCAGCTCGGCGCCAATGCTGGTGGCCATCGAATCGACCAACGCAATGCGAATGTGTTTGAGCGGTTCGCCGTGGGGCTTGTGGAATTCCTGGCTCAAATGCCTGGCGTCATCCAGCAGCGTAAGCGCGCGGTTGTAAAACTGACGGCCCACGGGTGTGAGCATCGGGGGACGCTGCGAGCGATCCAGCAATTGCAGATTGAGCGCCTGCTCCAGGTTCGATAGCGATTGAGAGACGGAGGACTGTGTGATGTTGAGCCGCTGACCGGCAGCCGTCATGCCGCCGGATTCGACGATAAGCACGAAGACCTCGAGCGCCTTCAGATCGAAATTGATTCCATTTTGCATAAGACCAGCTGAATCGCTGCGGGAAGTGGTCAGGAGCGGGTGAGTGGCGCGACACTTCCGGGTAGTGTACCTGCCGTTAGCGGTGATACAAAAATGTGGAACCTGAGGCCTAAAAAAAATGAATGCCCTTCGATCGCCTTGCCGTGCTGCAGCAAGACAAGGCAATCGATGTCAGAGTGCGTCATCCAGACTAATGTCGGAACTAGAACTGCTCCTTACCGAAGAGCGACTTCGCATTGTTCTGGTCGATACGCTGGGTCGGCACCGTCACATTGCGTGGCACCTCGGTCGCGCAGTCGATCAGGATCTTCTTGGCGAGTTCGAGGGCCTGTGCGGCTCCCGTGGGATAGGTGTAAGTCGCTGCCCATTGACCGTCCGCGACAGCACGGATGCCGCCTGACGGTCCCGGCAAACCGTCCGTGCCGATGATCTTCACCTGGTCGGTCTTGCCAGCCTGCTTGGCCGCGATATATGCACCCGCCGCCGCCAGATCGTTGCTGGTGTACACCAGCTTGATGTCCGGGTGCGATTGCAGCATCGCGGAGAAAACGGTCACAGCCTGGTCTTCCATCCAGTCCACGGGCTGCACCGCGACGAGCTTGATCTTGGGATTTGTGGCAATGCCAGCCTTGAATCCTTCGAGGCGCTCAATGGCAGGCGACGAACTCGGCAGACCTTCCAGGATGGCCGCCTCGCCGCCGTCGGGCAGTAGCGTCTTCGCCGCCCACTCACCCGCTTCCTTGGCGATTTCCCGGTTGTCCCCACCCACGAAAGCCGTGTAGTTGTCGCCAGTCGTCTTGCGGTCGAGTTCGATCACGGGCACACCGGACTTGTAGACGGCCGTCACGGCAGGCGTGAGCGGCGCTGCCTCGAACGGCGAGATCAGCAGCAGATCGACGTGCTGGGTCTGGAAGTTCTCCACCTGCGAGACCTGCGTGTTCACGCTGGCCTGTCCGTCCGCGATAACGAGCTTGAATTTCGGGTAGTTTTTCACGAGCCGTTCGAGCTCGTGATTGACGTGCTCGCGGTACGGCTCCTTGAAGTTGGCCTGGCTAAAGCCGATCACGTAATCGTTATTCGGCCCGCACTCTTTCGCGAGCGGCGTACCCGCAGCCCACGCGCCGGAGGCGACAGCCGCGCCGGCAACAAGCAAAGTCGTCTGCAGAAGTGTTTTCATGTGCCCGTCTCCAAATCGTTTTGAAAGATGCCGGACGCAACCCCGATCTTCGCCGCCGGGAGCCGCGCGAGAGACTACCGCTTCGAACCTCCGCGGCCGACGACGTAGGTTTGCAGTGCTGCGGCGATTACGATGATTGCGCCCGTCGCAAGAAGCTGCGTGGCGGCACTGACGTCATTGAGCTGCAGGATATTGGCGAGCGCCCCCAGCATGATGGCGCCTGCAATCGTGCCGATCATCGAGCCGGCACCGCCGAACAGGTCGGTGCCGCCGATCACGACCGCGGCGATCGCGTTGAGCTCGTAGCCCAGGCCATCATTTGGACTACCGAATGAAAACTGGCCAGCGTGAACGATGCCGGCAATCGCAGAGGCGAAACCGGTGAGTGCATAGACCGAGATCTTGATCGCACTGACCGGAATGCCGGACAGACGCGCCGCCTTCTCATTGCCGCCGACAGCGACAACGTAGCGCCCATAGCGTGTGTTGTTAAGCAGGAACGCCGCAATGACAGCGAGCACCACGAACACCAGCGTAGCAACGGGAAAGACCCCGCCGATTCTCTCGCCGAGCACCCCGAAGGCCGGTGGCGCGTTTCCAGGCCCTACGCCATA
>NZ_JAMFSB010000362.1 GCF_026225065.1 Paraburkholderia sp.
AATGACATTCAAGGCGCGCCTGGCACGAGCAAAATGCGCAGATAGTTCGGAATACAGAATGAATGGCGAGTAAAAACGATACCTTTCACTTCCCTTGTCATCGTTTTCCGATGAACAGCGGTACCCGCGCCTTGATATAAGCCCGATTCGATTGGTTTCAATTGAAATTCGGAAGAAAATTCCGCCGTCATTGGAATTCTGCAATATTGACGTCATTGACTAAACCGGAAATATTTATCCACTAATTCAGGAGGGATATCCATGCATTACCTGTTGATCTATGACCTCTGCGACGACTATCTCGAACGCCGGGCAAACTGGCGCGATGAGCATCTAAAGCTGGCGCGTGCCGCGGCCGCGCGCGGCGAATTGCAGCTCGGCGGCGCACTCGTTGAACCGGCCGATAACGCCATCTTGCTGTTCGAAGGCGCTTCGCCGGCTGCCGCCGAAGCCTTTGCAAACGCCGATCCCTACGTGCGGGAAGGGCTCGTCACGCGCTGGCGCGTGCGTGGGTGGATGACGGTGGTGGGCGAGCACGCATCGAATCCGGTCACCTGAAGTACGCCGCGCGGTGGTCCCAAACGTGCCCCCACGCAGAGGCGCGAGAGCGGATCGCCGCGCGGCACGTTCGCGCGTCAACGCGTCGCGACGCTGGTACACCCGTCTATCCGGCCATAAAAAAAGAGTAAAACTTTTTCGTATTCATTTGGCTGAAATAAAGCAGTCCTTTCATCATGGATTTGCTGCGCGATAGACGGTTGTGCTGTTGCCACTGACGGCATTTCTGCCCCGGCTATTGGAAAATCAACGCGGCAAAAAGCACAAGTTTGTTTCCATCCGTAACACTTGTGTTTGGGATATTCACGGAAACCCTGGTGATGGTATGCTTCCTGCACAATTTCTCCTATGCACGAGTGAGACCACGTTTTGTGCTTCGCGGTGGGGAACAATCGCACTATCGCAGTGCGGAATTCGCGAATCAGCCGGGACGTAAATACATATTTGTGCAACCGAGGGCACTACACGAATCGTGAACGCTGAATTCGTGAGATGCCCAAAGCCGCGGCCTGGCCAGGCTGCGTGGAGAACCGCATGTTTTTCGATGAGCTAAGCAATGACGAATGGGTGCTGCTCGCAGCGCTCGTTTCCGATGAGCCGGCGGTCCGTCTAAACCGACGCGGCCGGCCGCGCGCCGAACCACGCATCGTGGCAAATGCAGTCCTCTGGATTCTGACAACCGGTGAGCCCTGGTCGAAACTGCCAGGCCGCTACCCGTCGGGTCCGACGTGCCGTCGCCGTTTTGAAGAATGGCAGGTGAACGGCACGCTCACCGAAATGGTCCGTCTGCTGTCGCAAACCGGACGCACTTTCGTGTATGTCCCGCAAGCGTCGCCGCCGCCGGCTGCGACAAACCCCGTGCCGCAACCGGACACCGTGAGCATGCGCGACGACAGTCTGCGCGGCGTGTCGTGGAAAAGCCCTGAGTCGTGGCAGACGCCTGCCAACGCGACGCGCGGCTGGCCCTCGCTCGATCCGCTCGCCGACATGACGCGCCAGTTGTCGGGCACGGTGCCGCCGGATGTCGGCGTACGCACCGAACCGGCCGTAAGCCGGGCATCCGAGCTGGGCGCCGTGCCGCGCCGCTGCGACCATCCGCTCGACGCGCCGCAACGTCCGCTGCCCATGAGCCTCGCGGCGCGCGGCATGCAGGTCGTCGACCGGCGCGGCTACGTGATCTACGTGGCGGCTGAATGTGTGCCGAGCGCCATGTATCGTGCGTGGGCGGAGATCGAACTGGACGGCCGTCGCGTCGAGCGCTCCGGTCTGGTAGGCCCGCGCTTCGCCGACCCCGATAGCGCGCAGGAGTATGCGCTGGAGTGGGCGCGGCAATGGATCGACCGGCAGTACCGCACGCTTGGCGCCGCGGCGAACGCGGCGAACGTGCCAAACGCGGCGTCGAGCGGTGCCGCAGGTTCGGGCGGTGCGGCAGGTATCGCCAGCGCTGCGGGTTATTCGCGGCCCTTGCCGGCCACCCGTACGATGCCTAATGTGCCCACCGTCAGTTCGGCGGGGATGCATGCGGATGCGCCGCCAGTTGGGCAAGCAAGCGGGCAAGCAGCACAGATGAGTAGTCCGATGAACGGCCAGGCTGGCGGCCCGTTGAATGGTCAGGTAGGCCAGGCGAGCATCCACGCGCAGGGCCATCATCTGAGCGGTCCTTTGGGTGGGCCGATAAATGGGCCGATAGGTGGTCCTCTTGGTGGTCCACTGAGCAGCCCCATGAATGGCCAGCTGCACGGCCCCCTGCATGGCCCGATCAGCGCACTGCGCGCACCGCTGCGCCGCTACCCCAGCGAAACGCCGGCCGACAGCACGGCCGAGCGATTCCCGATGTCCTCAGAGCTCATCTCCCACGCAGGGTGAGCCAAAGAGCAGCCCGCGGCCGGTAGGAGCAACCGCCGCAGGATCCGCATCATTCGCCGGTGAATCGCCATCAAGGTTACTGGCGTCCGTAAGTGTCGTCGAAGCGCACGATGTCGTCTTCGCCGAGATAGGAGCCGGACTGCACCTCGATCATTTCCAACGGCATCTTGCCGGGATTCTCGAGGCGGTGGGTCGTCCCAAGCGGAATATAAGCTGACTCGTTTTCGGAGACGATAAAGCGCTCTTCACCGCGGGTGACGAGGGCCGTGCCGCGCACGACGATCCAGTGTTCTGCGCGGTGATGATGCATTTGCAGCGACAGACGTGCGCCCGGATTCACGACGATGCGCTTCACCTGGAAGCGCTCGCCGCTGTCCACGGAATCGTAGTGTCCCCACGGCCGGTGCACCTTGCGGTGATTCGCCGCCACCGCGCCGCCCTCGGCGCGAATCCGGCCGACGATTTTCTTCACGTCCTGAACACGCGATTTATCGGCCACCAGTACCGCGTCGGCGGTCTCGACAACCACGAGGTTCTGCGTGCCGACGCAGGCAATCAGGCGTCCTTCGGAATGAGCGAAAGTCGACGTCGAGCCTTCGAACATCACCTCGCCGCGTCCCACGTTGCCGGTTTCGTCCTTCGGCAGGATTTGCCAGATCGCATCCCATGAACCCACATCCGACCAGCCGGCCTGCAGCGGCACGACCACGCCGGTGGCAACCGACGGATCGCCGCCGAGCTGTTCCATCACGGCATAGTCGATCGAATTCGACGGCGACGCGCTGAACGCCTCGCGCTGCAGCCGGAAAAAGTCGCCGTCCGCCTTGCCACCCGCAAAGGCCGCTTCGCAGGCTTCGAAAATGCCCGGTTGAAAATGCTTGATCGCGGTGAGCCAGGTCGAGGCGCGCATGATGAAGATGCCGCTATTCCACCAGTACTCCTTAGATTCGACGTAACGTTGCGCGAGTTCGAGATGCGGCTTTTCGACGAAGCGGTCGAGCCGGTGCACACCGAGTGCGCCGCCACGCTCGAGCGGTTCGCCCAGACGGATGTAGCCGTAGCCGGTTTCTGCATGCATCGGCACGATGCCCATCGTCACAATATGGCCTTCGTAGGCATGCTGCACGCCCGCGGCGACTGCTGCGTGAAACGCATCGACATCGGTGACCGCGTGGTCGGCGGGCATCACCACCATGATGCCGTCGTCGTCCAGCGAGGCGATCGACAGGGCGGCCACCGTCAGCGCCGGCGCGGTGTCGCGGCCGGCGGGCTCGAGGATCAGCCGGCTCGCCTTGCCGCTCACGCGCAGCTGCTCGGCGGTGGTGAAGCGGTGTTCTTCATTGGCGACCACGATCAGTTGATCGGCGAGCGGATGTCCGGCATCGAGCGCGTCGAGGCGCCGGGTGGTCGATTGCAGCAGCGAGTCGTCGCCCAGCAAGCCGATCAGCTGCTTCGGATACTGTTCACGCGACATGGGCCACAGGCGGGTGCCGGAGCCGCCCGCCAGAATGACGGGATGAACCTTCAGCTTGACCTTCAGGGATGGGGCGGCGCCTTGCCGGCTGTCGCCGACGGATGCCGTGACCGTTGCTGTCATGGTGATGTGCTCCTCGGGGCTGGGTGAGTACGTCGATTTGTATCACGGCGTAAATACCCAATAAAAGCTCGATAAATCGAAGTTCCAAAAAACTAATCAAAAGAACGCGTAAAAAACCTCGAAATAATTTATGGTTTATTGCAACGCAGCAAAAAAATTAAAAAATAATGGCAAGGAAACGTCCTGGAATTTTTTCGGCAGTGAGTGTGCCTAAAAAAGGGGCAGCACAAATAGATGCCATGACGTGCAAACTTTGCCGAAAACCGTCCGATAAGCGCTAGAAATACCTCCTTCGAGCCGCCAGACACCCTCTAAATCGGCAAAAACTACCTAAAAAATACCGAAAAAATATTGCATTTCTGACCGATACAATTTGAGATTTTTTACGATCTTGCAGTGCGATTTTTAATGCCCCCTTATCTAGTCCTGTACGGGTATTCACTCATTCTGACTTAGGCCTCTTTTGAATTGGCTTGTAAAGCGCGGTGCACATGCCCGCTTATCTGACGGACGGAACTTGACTGACCAACTGAGGTGCCGCGCATGCTGAGCGTCCTATCGAGAATCATCGACATTGCCATGGTCGCGCTCGGCGCCGTGCTCGCGGCAGCGCTGCATAACGGCAAATGGCTGTGGCTGGACGACATGCAGAGCGTTTCGCTGGCGTTCGACTGCCTGCTCGTCGTGGTGTTCTTTCCCGCGCTGGGCATCTACCAGTCGTGGCGCGGCAAGCCGCTGATGGACCTGCTGTTTCGCGTCTGCGGCGGCTGGGTGATGGTGGAAATCACCGGCGTGCTGATCAGCTTCAGCCTGCACCGCTCGGACCTGCTGTCGCGCCTTTGGCTCGCGTATTGGGCTGTCGCCACGATCGTGCTGCTGATCGTCACCAAGGCGCTCGTGTACACGATCCTGAAGGGGCTGCGCCGCGAGGGCTTCAATCACAAGGCCGTCGCCATCGTCGGTGGCGCGCCCTACGGCAAGTTTCTGATCGAACAGATGCGGATTCGCCCGGAGGCCGGCTTTAGCCCGGTGGTGGTGTATGACGAGGACGCACCGATCGACCCGTATCAGGATCCGGATACGGTGCAGGCGATCGAAGGCGTGCCGGTGGAGCGCGAGTTCGCCACGATGATCCAGCTGGTGCGCGGCCGCGCCATCAAGGAACTGTGGCTCGCGTTGCCGATCTCGAAGGAGAAAACGATTCATCGCTTCGTGATGGAGCTGCGCAACGACTTCGTGAACATCCGCTTCATTCCGGACGTGCGCAGCCTGACGCTGTTTAGCCAGCCGATGGTCGATCTGCTCGGCGTGCCGGCAATCAACCTGGCGGCCTCGCCGATCACCGACCTGCGGGTGCTGCCCAAGCGCGTGTTCGACCGGCTGTTCGCGTTCGGCGCGCTCACCGCGCTGGCGCCGCTGATGCTGGTCATCGCGGTGATGGTGAAGCTTTCGTCGCCGGGTCCGGTGTTCTTTCGCCAGAAGCGCAAGGGCATCGATGGCAACCAGTTCGAGATCTACAAGTTCCGCTCGATGAAGGTGCACGCCGAGACGGCCGGCAAGATCACCCAGGCAACCCGGCGCGATCCGCGCATTACCGCGGTGGGCGCGTTCCTGCGCCGCACGAGCCTCGACGAACTGCCGCAGTTCATCAACGTGCTGCGCGGCGAGATGTCGGTGGTGGGGCCGCGCCCGCATGCGCTCGAACACGACGACATCTACAAGGATCTGGTGAAGGGCTACATGCACCGCTATCGCATCAAGCCGGGCATCACCGGCTGGGCGCAGATCAACGGCTATCGGGGCGAAACCGACCGCATCGAAAAGATGATGGGACGCGTGAAGCTCGACCTGTACTACATGCAGAACTGGACCTTCTGGCTCGACATCAAGATCGTCGTGCTGACGTTGTGGAAGGGCTTTGTGGGCAGCAACGCGTACTGAGAACGTGGTACTCAGCGCGGACCAGGCAAAAGCGGGCGCAGGCAGGCAGAAACCTGCACCCGGTTTCAGAACCATTCATATCTCCGAGGTGTAATTCATGAACGTGACGATCATTGGTAGCGGCTATGTGGGCCTCGTGACGGGCGCGTGTCTTGCCGACATCGGCAACGACGTGTTCTGTCTCGACCTCGATCAGCGCAAGATCGACGTGCTGAACAATGGTGGCGTACCGATCCATGAGCCGGGCCTGCAGGAGATCATCGCGCGCAACCGCAAGGCCGGGCGCCTGACGTTCTCGACCGATATCGCCGCGGCGGTGGCGCACGGCGACATCCAGTTCGTCGCGGTGGGCACGCCCTCCGACGAAGACGGCTCGGCCGATCTGCAATACGTGCTGGCGGCGGCGCGCAATATCGGCCGCCATATGACCGGCTTCAAGGTGATCGTAGACAAGTCGACCGTGCCGGTCGGCACCGCCGTGCGCGTGCGCAATGTGATCGCCGAAGAACTGGCAGCACGCGGCGCGCACCACATGTTCTCGGTGGTGTCGAACCCGGAGTTCCTGAAAGAGGGCGCCGCTGTCGAAGACTTCACGCGCCCCGACCGTATCGTGCTCGGCTGCGATGAAGACGTGCCGGGCGAAAAAGCGCGCGAGTTGATGAAGCGCCTCTATGCGCCGTTCAACCGCAACCGTGAACGCACGCTGCACATGGACGTGCGTTCGGCCGAGTTCACCAAGTACGCGGCCAACGCCATGCTGGCCACGCGCATTTCGTTCATGAACGAACTGGCGAATCTGGCCGACCGCGTCGGCGCGGATATCGAAGCCGTGCGCCGCGGCATCGGTTCGGACCCACGCATCGGCTACGACTTCCTGTATGCAGGCTGCGGCTATGGCGGCTCGTGCTTCCCGAAGGACGTGCAGGCGCTCATCAAGACCTCGATCGAGCATGACCAGGGCCTGCGCATTCTGGAAGCCGTGGAAGCCGTCAACGAAACGCAGAAGAAGATTCTCGCGCACAAGATCGTGGCGCGCCTGGGTGAAGATCTGTCGGGCCGCACGTTTGGCGTATGGGGTCTCGCGTTCAAGCCCAATACCGACGACATGCGCGAAGCGCCGAGCCGTCCGCTGATCGCCGAGCTGCTCAAGCGCGGCGCCCGCGTCAAGGCCTACGATCCGGTCGCGGTGGACGAAGCGAAGCGCGTGTTCGCGCTCGATCTGCAACACGTCCCGCAACAACACGCGCGGCTCACCTTCGAGAGCGAAGAAATGGATGTGGCGCGCGGCGCCGATGCGCTCGTGATCCTGACGGAATGGAAGGTCTTCAAGAGTCCTGATTTCGGCAGTCTCAAACAGCACCTGAAAACACCGCTGATTTTCGACGGACGCAACCTGTACGAGCCGGAAGCCATGCAGGAACTCGGCGTCGAGTATCACGCAATTGGCCGGCAGCACGCGCAGGGCGCCGGGCACACGCCGGCCGCGCACGGCCTGAATCATCCGCATCACGACAATCGCGCAGCCCGGTCCGCCGGCGCCACCGCCACGCAGTGACCTCCAGAAAAGGAGTCCGCCTATGTTAGCCAACGTATTGATTGTCTGTCATGCCAACGTCTGCCGCTCGCCTGCGGCCGAATGGCTTTTCAGGGCGCGGCAACGCAGCGCCGTGGAGGCCGAAGGGCAGGCACGGCGGGCAATCCGCTTTCATTCGGCGGGCATTCGCGCAGTCGACGGCTGGGGTATGGACCCGATGATGCGGCGCCTGCTCGCCGAGCGCGGCATCACGCCGGGCATGCATCAGTCGCGGCGCCTCGACCGTCAGACCGTGCGCGACGCGGACCTGATCCTCGTCACCGAACACCGCCAGGTCAAGGACGTCGAGAAACTCGAGCCGGATGCGCGTGGCAAGGTCTTTCCGCTTGGTACGGAGTCCGACGTAACCGATCCCTATGGCAGGGCGGAAAACGAATATCGCGCGAGCCTCGTGCTCATCGAACACCTGGTCATGGGATGGCTAAATAAAATATGCTGAATCGAAATTTTACTGTTGCTCTTTTGCTGACGGTTCTTCTGTCGGCCTGCGCTACCGCCCCCGGCAACTACCTCGACACCTCGAGCCTGAAAGAGGATTCGTCGAACAAGCCGGCCCAGACGTATCAGGTCCATCTGATTGACGGCGATCTGGTCGATGCACAGGCTCAGGCGCAACAGGCTGCGGCGTTGCAGCGTCCTTTGCCGACCGGCCGGTACACCGACCCGTCTCAATACGTCTACCACGTGGCGCCGCAGGATATCCTGGGCATCACGGTGTGGGATCACCCTGAATTGACGACGCCGAACGGCAGCACGCTGTCGACCGGCGACACCACCACGCAATCGCTCGCAGGCGCCGTGCAGCAGCCGTACACGACGGCGTTGCCGGGTCAGGCCGACCCGTACGGCCAGACGGTTGCGCCCGACGGCACGATTTACTTCCCGTTCGTCGGACGCGTCAGGGCGGCCGGCAAGACGGTGGGTGACATCCGCGACGAACTGGCGGCGCGCCTCGTGCCGTACATCCGCAATCCGCAGGTGGATGTGCGGGTGCTGTCGTTCCGCAGCCAGAAGGTCCAGGTAACCGGTGAAGTGAAGACGCCCGGGCCGCTCGCGATCAGCGACGTTCCGCTTACGCTGCTGGACGCCATCACGCGTTCGGGCGGCAGCACCTCGATTGCGGATATCCAGCGCGTGCGTCTTACCCGCAACAACCAGCTCTACGTGCTCGACGCCGATAGCGTGCTCGACCGTGGCGACGTGCGTCAGAACGTGATGCTGCAGGCCGGCGACATCGTGAATATCCCGGACCGTGTGGATAGCCGCGTGTTCGTGATGGGTGAGGTCAAGGCGCCGCAGGCGGTGTCGATGTTAAGAGGTCGCCTGACGATTGCCGATGCGCTTACCCAGGCCACCGGGATTCTCGACACCGACGCGAACCCGCGCCAGATCTACGTGATGCGCGGCATGAAGGACCATCCGACCACGCCGGAAGTCTATCGCCTCGATATGACCCAACCCAACGCCATCATGCTGTCGTCGAAGTTCCAGTTGCAACCGCTGGATGTGGTCTACGTCGGCACGGCGGCTTCGACGACTTTCAACCGCGTCATCCAGCAGGTTCTGCCGGCGATCCAGTCGGTGTTCTATATCAAGGAACTGACGAACTAGTCGCCTGAACCCGCCGAAGGTCCTGCGTTGTGCGAACCAATGCACAGCGCAGGGCCCAAAGCGACCCAACCGGGATGGAATTGTGAGCACTCAACTGAATCCGTATATGGCCCCGCCGGGCAAGACCGAAGAAGAGGACGTCGTCCTCGGTCAACTAGTGCAGGTGATTCTCGACGACATCTGGTGGCTGCTTGCCATCGCGGTGACGATCGTTGCAATCGCCGGCGTCTACTGCTTCATCGCCAAGCCGACCTACAAGGCCGACGCGTACGTGCGGGTGGAGGAGTCCGACAACAACTCGCAAGCCCTCACGCAGACGCAGACGGGCGCGATGATTTCGAGCGGCCAGACCTCGTTGCCCACCGACGCCGAGATCGCGATGATCCAGAGCCGTGGGGTGGTCGGCCCGGTGGTTCGCGACGGCAAGCTGGACTTCTCGGTTATGCCGAAGACCTTCCCGTTGCTCGGCAGTTTCGCGGCGCATTTCGCCACGCCAGGTGTGCCGTCCCGTCCGTGGCTCGGTCTTAACAACTACGCGTGGGGCGGCGAACAGGCCGAGGTCGATTCGGTCGAGGTCGACCCGGCGCTCGAAGGCAAGCAGATGGTGATGACCGCGCTGTCCGATACGTCATACGAGCTGCGCGACCCGAACGGCAAGCTGTTGCTGCGCGGCGAGACGGGCCAGACCGAGCAGGGCGGCGGCGTGACGATTCTCGTCAACAAGCTGGTCGCGCGGCCGGGCACTGAGTTCACGGTGGTGCGCGCCAATGAGCTCGACGCTATCACCGGGTTCCAGTCGGCGATCAAGGTCGAGGAGCAGGGCAAGCAGACCGGCGTGATCGAGATTTCGCTGGAAGACAAGGACCCGGCGCATGCGGCTTTCATTGCCAACGCACTTGCGGAGTCGTATCTGCGTGAGCATATCGCTGCGAAGCAAACCGATGCGACCAAGATGCTTGAATTCCTCAAGAGCGAGGAGCCGCGCCTGAAGAGCGACCTCGAACGCTCGGAAGCGGCGCTCACCGCGTATCAGCGCGAGTCTGGCTCGATCGATGCGAGCGATGAGGCGAAGGTCTATCTGGAGGGCAGTATCCAGTACGAACAGCAGGTCGCTGCCCAGCGCCTGCAGATCGCCTCGCTCCAGGAACGCTACGGCGACGAGCATCCGCTCATCAAGGCGGCTCGCGAACAGATGGCTGACCTCGAAGCGCAGCGCGACAAGTACAGCGACCGCTTCCGCAACCTGCCGGCCACCGAAGTGAAGGCCGTGCAGTTGCAGCGCGACGCCAAGGTGGCCGAAGACATCTACGTGCTGTTGCTCAACCGGATTCAGGAGTTGTCGGTGCAGCGGGCCGGCACGGGTGGCAACGTGCATATTGTCGACCTTGCGCTGCGCCCGGGCACGCCGGTCAAGCCCAAGAAGGCGATGATCCTGTCGGCGGCCGTGATTCTCGGCCTGATCGTCGGGACCGGCTTCGTGTTCCTGCGCCGTAACATGTTCAAGGGTATCGACGATCCAGAGCGCGTCGAGCGCATGTTCCATCTGCCGATCTTCGGGCTCGTTCCGCTCTCCTCGGAACAGGCTGTGCTGGAGCACTCCGTCGAGCGTGGCGGCAACCGGCTGAGCTCGGTGCTGGCCGATGCGCGACCCAAGGACGTTTGCATCGAAAGTCTGCGCAGCCTTCGTACATCCATGCAGTTCACGCTGATGGACGCGCGCAACCGCGTCGTCATGCTCACCGGGCCGATGCCCGGGGTCGGCAAGAGCTTTCTGACGGTCAACCTCGCTGTGCTGCTCGCGCATTCGGGCAAGCGCGTGCTGATGATCGACGGCGACATGCGGCGCGGCGCGCTCGAGCGCTACGTGGGCGGCGCGCAGGTCAACGGGCTGTCCGAGCTGCTGAGCGGTCAGATCTCGCTGGAAGAAGCGATTCGCGCCACCGACATCGAGGGTCTCAGCTTCATCTCGTGCGGCCACCGTCCGCCGAATCCGTCGGAACTGCTGATGTCGCCGCGCCTGCCGCAATACCTCGAAGGTCTTGCCAAGCGTTACGACGTGATCCTGATCGATACGCCGCCGGTGCTGGCGGTGACCGACGCGTCGATTATCGGCGGATATGCAGGCTCGACTTTCTTTGTGCTTCGCTCAGGTGTGCATAGCGAAGCCGAGATCGCCGATTCCCTCAAGCGGCTGAAGGCAGCCGGCGTGCACGTGCAGGGCGGCATTTTCAACGCGATGCCGCAACGCGCGCGGGGCGGCTACGACCGTGGCTACGCGGCGGTGCAGGAATACCTCAGCGCTTAACAACGGAGCATGACGCGATGAAAGTAACGGTACTGGTTCCCACCTTTCGCCGGCCAGCCGATCTGACGCGCTGCCTCGAAGCGCTGCAACGCCAGTCGCGCGCCCCGGACGAAGTGATCGTCGTGGCCCGTCCCGACGACATCGCGACGCACACCTGCCTGCGCGATCCGGCGGTCAAGGGCGGCCTGCCGCTCTCGGTGGCACTGGTCGAAACACCGGGACAGGTCGCCGCGCTCAATCGTGGCCTCGACGCGGCGAACGGCGACGTGGTTGCCATCACCGACGACGATGCCGCGCCGCGATCCGACTGGGTCGAGCGGATCGCCGCCGCGTTCGGGAGCGATTCACGCCTGGGTGCGCTCGGCGGCCGCGACTGGGTGCACGAGAAGGGCCGCATTCTCGACGGCGAACGGCCGCTGGTCGGCAAGGTCCGGCCATCGGGCAAGATCATCGGCAATCACCATCTGGGCGTGGGCGGCGCCCGCGAGGTCGATTTGCTCAAGGGCGCGAACATGAGCTACCGGCGCGCGGCAATCAGCCATATCCGCTTCGACGGACGGTTGCGCGGCGCCGGCGCCCAGGCTCATAACGACATGGCCTTCAGCATGAGCGTGAAGCATGCCGGCTGGAAGCTCGTGTACGACCCGCGGGTGGCGGTCGATCACTACCCGGCCGAGCGCTTCGACGAAGACCGCCGCGACGCGCAGACCATGATGGCCGTGCGCAATGCCGCCTACAACCTGCATCTGATCCTGCGCGACCAGTTGCCGCCGCTGCGGCGCGAGGCGGCCTGGTGGTGGTACACGCTGGTCGGCACACGGGTCTATCCCGGCTTCGCGCATTTAATGCTCGCGCTGCTCTCAAAGCAGGGCCGTACGCGGCTCTCGCGCTGGCGTGCGGTGCGTACGGGCGCAAACGAAGCGCGCCGCGCGACGGCCTCATGAGGCGTCGTGATGCGCCCGCGCAGCGCTCGCCCGGCGGTTGCCGCAGCGGCGGGGCGATCGCGCCGAGACCTTTTCACCCCGCGTCACTTCGCAGACCGGAGTCTGAATGAGCACCAACGTCCACGTGCATCTGTTTTATGGCGCCGATCCGCGCTTTTATCGCAAGGGCGAGAATATCGGCTGCCTGTATGGCTATCACCACGCCGAATCCGACGAGTTCGCGCTGACCTATTCGCAGGATGCGCGCGAAAACGCGCCGGTGCGGCTGCTGCGCCGCGGCCTCAAGGCCGTGCTCGGCTTCGATCTGATCCATACGTGGCGCAATCGCGCCGAGATCCTGCGCTCGGATGTGATCTGGACGCATACGGAACACGAGTATCTGTCGGTTGCCCTGGTGCTGCTGCTGAGCGGCCGCCGCAAGGCGCCGCCGTTGTTGCTTGCACAAAGCGTGTGGCTGCTCGACAAGTGGCCTGACTACGGGATGCTGCGGCGCTGGCTGTATCGCAAGCTGATTGCGCGCGCTGACGTGCTGACCACGCTGGCAAGCGAAAACGCCGAGCTGTGCCAGCGCTACCTTGGCCGCGCAGCGACCCATGTGTACTACGGCCTGAACACCGGCGACTTTCCTGTGCAGGCGCCGGACGAATGGCAGGCCCACACTCCGGTTCGGATTGCCGCCATCGGCAACGACCGTGATCGCGACTGGGAAACGCTCATCAAGGCGTTCGGCAACGATCCGCGCTACCACGTCAGGCTCGCAACGCGGCGCAAGATTCCCGCGAAGCTGCACGCATCGAATGTGGATATCGCGCCCGCCGCGGGGCTGAAGAAAGCACGCGAGCTGTACGACTGGGCCGATCTGGTGCTGGTGCCGCTGCGGCCGAACTCGCACGCCTCGGGCATTACGGTGATGCTCGAAGCCGCGGCGCTCGGCAAGCCGATGGTGGTCACCAACGTAGGCGCGCTCGACGACTACTTCTCAAACGGGGCTGCGTCGTACGTGCCGCCGTTCGATTCGCAAGCCATGCGCGAGGCAGTTGACCGGCTGGTTGCTTCGCCTTCCGAAGCATTGCGCCAGGCCCAGGCCGCTGCCGAACAACTGCTGTCACGCGACCTGACGACGCGCCATTTCGCCATGCAACACGTGCGGATCACCGAAGACCTGCTGCGCCGACGGGTGGCGCCACACGGCCGGCCGGAGGCGCGCGCCGAAGTGCGAACCGAGGTGCAGACATCGGGCCAGTCCCGCGGAGGCCTTTAACCGATGTCAACGATCACGCGTGCCGCTGCGAGCGGCGCCGTCCGCCGCCTCAAGAGCGACCCCATGGAGTGGGGCCCGCCCGCGCTGCTGTGGCTCATCACCGCGCTGCTGGTGGGGGCGCATCAAGGTTCGGTGCTGACGCTCGCCTTTCCTGTGCTGGCCACGATGACAGGGCTGTGGCTGTATTTCAGAAGTCCTGCGCGTTACGTCGGCTTCATGTGGTGGCTGTGGTTCCTCAGCCCAGAAGTGCGGCGGCTCGCCGACTGGTCCAAGGGAGGTTTCACGCCCACCAGCCTGATCCAGGTCGCGCCGCTCGCGGTGACCATGATCAGCGGCATAGGGCTGATTCGTCACTACCCGCTGCTTGGGCAGCGGCGCGGTTTGCCGGTGCTGCTGATTCTGGCAGGGCTCGGCTACGCGTTCATGGTCGGCGTCGTTTCGAGCGGGCCGCTCGCGGCGACCTATGACCTCGCCAACTGGCTCTACCCGGTCCTGATCGGTTTTCACATCATGGCGAATACGCGCAACTATCCGGCGTTTCGCGACACCATCGTCAACACCTTCATCTGGGGCATGCTGGTGATGGGTGCCTACGGGGTGGTGCAGTTTGTCATCATGCCGCCGTGGGATGCGCTCTGGATGATCGGCTCGCAGATGAACTCGCAAGGCGACCCCGTACCGATGGGGGTGCGCGTCTTCAGCACGATGAACTCCTCGGGTCCGTTTGCATTCGCGATGATGGGCGCGATGGTCTACGTGATGGCCGCGAATCACCGCGTGCGCTGGATTGCCGCCGTGCTGGGGTTCTTTGCCTTCGCTTTGAGCCTCGTGCGGTCGACGTGGGGTGGCTGGGTGGTCGCCATGCTGGTCCAGCTGGTCAAATCGAACAACCGGGTACGCGTGCGCATTGTCGGCAGTGCGCTGATGCTGGCCGGCCTGTGTGTGCCCTTGCTGGTGGTGGGCCCGGTGGCCGAGCGGATGCAGACGCGCCTGAACAGTATCGTGAATCTCAAGGACGACCAGAGCTACGCCGCGCGTAACCAGTTCTACGCGACCTTTGCAGAGAAGGCGTTTACGGACGTCTCGGGCGAAGGCATGGGTGCGACCGGCACGTCGACCAAGCTATCGAACGACGGCGGCCAGCTCGGTCAATACGGCAACTTCGATAGCGGGGTGATGAACATCCCGTTCGTGCTGGGCTGGCCGGGCACGCTGCTATACCTCTCCGGCATCTTGTGGCTGATGGTGCGGGCGCTGCTCGCCTCGTTCAAGATGCGCGACGACAAATTCGTGTCCTCCTCCGTGAGTCTCGCGCTCGCGATCTTCGCGATGCTGGTGTTCACCAATTCGCTGGTTGGAACGGGCGGGCTGCTGCTCTTCATTAGTCTTTTTTCGATCCTCTCCGCCGCGCACTGGCAAAAGCAGCAGCGCAGGCGTGAGCTTATTCTCCACGGAGGCACCTGATTGAAAGTCGCCATTGTCACGCATGTCGTGCGCCATAACGACGGCCAGGGTCGCGTCAACCACGAGATCGCGCGTGCGGCCCTCGACGAGAATATCGCTGTCACCCTCGTCGCCTCGCACGTGGCCCCTGACTTGCTCGCGCATCCGAACGTGCGCTGGGTGCCGATGAAAATCGGCCGCTGGTGGCCGACCAATCTGTTGCGCCAACAGGTATTCGCCTTCAAAAGCGCGCTGTGGCTGCGCACGCACCGTAGCGAATACGACGTACTGCACGTCAACGGCTTCATCACCTGGGTGCCCGCCGACGTGAACACCGCGCACTTCGTGCATAGCGGCTGGTTTGGCAGCAAGTACTACCCGTTCGGGCTGACGAAGGGGGTGTGGTCGGCATATCAGTTCATCTATACACGGGTGAATGCGACGCTCGAACGCTGGGCATACCGCCGCTCGCGGGTGATTACGGCGGTGTCGCAAAAGGTGGCCGACGAGATCCGCGCGATCGGGTTGACGCCGCGCAACCGCGTCGACGTGATCTATAACGGCGTCGATACCCAGGGCTTTGCTGCCGCCCACGGCGACCGCGCGAAGTTCAATCTTCCGGGCGACGCGTTTCTGCTTCTGTTTGTGGGCGATCTGCGCACGCCGCGCAAAAACCTCGGCACGGTGCTTGAGGCCTTGCGTCATTTACCGCCCGACGTGCATATCGCGGTAGCCGGTTACCTGCCAGGCAGTCCTTACCCGGAACAGGCGCGCGCACTTGGCGTTGCCGACCGGGTGCATTTCCTCGGACTGGTGAAGGAGATGCCGGTGCTGATGCATTCGGTCGACGCCTTCGTGTTTCCTTCGCGCTACGAAGCGATGAGCCTGTCGCTGCTCGAAGCGATGGCAGCAGGCCTGCCGGTCGTCACTGCGCGTACGGCAGGCGGGGCGGAGATCATCACGCCCGAGTGCGGCATCGTGCTCGACGATCCGGACGATCCGAAGGCATTGGCAGCCGCGATTGCGCGGCTCGCGAATTCCCACGACGTGCGCCGCGCGATGGGCATCGCCGCCAACGAGCTTGCGACCGGCTTTGGCTGGGCGCGCATGGCGGCACAGTACATCGCGCTGTACCGGCAACTGGCGGGACAGCGGGAAGACCGCCAGCGAGCCGCTACGGCGAGCGAATCCCAGCCGGTCAACTTCAAGGTGGCCGAATGAACGCCGCCTCCGCGACTGTTTCAACCGAAACTTCACGCCACACGAGAGAACCCGTCATGAAAGCCAGCTCAATCAAATCGTTGCAGATCGGCATGCACTGGTTCCCGGAGCGGGCGGGCGGACTTGACCGCATGTACTACTCGTTGGTGGGCGCATTGCCGGGCGCGGGCGTGGCGGTGCGTGGCGTGGTCGCCGGCTCGGCGCGCGTCGCGGCGGACACGGACGGCGCGATCCAGGGTTTTGGCTCCGCGGCCCAATCGCTCCCGCTGCGCCTGATGGCAGCCCGCCGCGCCCTGCGCCGTGAGATTACGCGGCAGCGCCCCGACGTGATTTCCTCGCACTTTGCGCTCTACACCTTTCCGGGTCTCGATGTGACGCGCGGCATCCCGCAGGTGTCGCATTTCCAGGGGCCGTGGGCGGATGAGAGCCACGTCGAAGGAGCGGACTCGTTCGGCCAGCGCGCCAAGCGTTATCTGGAGCAGGCGGTCTATGCGCGTTCGTCGCGCCTGATCGTGTTGTCCGACGCATTCGGCAAAATCCTGACGTCGCGCTATGGAATTTCGCCGGAGCGGGTACGCGTGGTGCCGGGTTGCGTGAATGTGGACCAGTTCAATTTGCCGATCACACCGGGCGAGGCACGGCTGAAGCTGCAGTTGCCGCAAGGCCGTCCTATCGTGCTGGCCGTGCGGCGCCTGGTGCGGCGCATGGGGCTGGAGGATCTGATCGATGCGGTCAAGCTGCTGAAGAAGCGGGTGCCGGACGTGCTGCTGCTGATCGCGGGGAAGGGGCGATTGCAGGAGGAGTTGCAGACGCGCATCACCGAGGCTGGGTTGGACGACAACGTCAAGTTGCTCGGCTTCGTGCCGGATCAGCATCTGGCGGCGCTGTATCGCGCGGCGACGATCAGTGTGGTGCCGACCGTGGCGCTGGAGGGCTTTGGGCTGATTACGGTGGAGTCGCTTGCGTCGGGCACACCGGTGCTCGTGACGCCGGTGGGCGGCTTGCCGGAAGCCGTAGCGGGGTTGTCGCCGAATCTGGTGCTGCGGGCCACGGGCGCAGAGGCGATTGCAGAAGGTCTGGGGGCCGCGCTCGATGGCACCTTGAAGTTGCCGGATGCGCAGGCCTGCCGCGACTATGCGCGGGCGAACTTCGATAATTCGGTGATCGCGAAGCGGGTAGCCGCGGTCTATAGCGAAGCGATCGCTTCGGGCGAGACACATTGACGGTTTGGGCGACCCCGGGTCTCAGGAGAACATCACATGGTCAGGAAGCGAATCCATGCTGTATTCCTTGGTCTGCTGCTCGTCGTGATTGCGCCCGCGTGTTGGGCGCAATACACCACCGACTGGCTGGCGAATACGTATGGGACCGATGCTACCCATGTGGGTAACACCGCGCGCTCGATGTGGGTCGCACCCGAAGGCGTCATCTATACGGCTTCGTTCTGGGACGAGGACGAGGGCGGCGTTGCGATCTACCAGAACGGCACGAGCCTCGGCTCCATCGGCCTTCACAACGATTTTCAGGGTGGGGCGATTACCGGCAATGCCACCTCGATCTTCGCGGCGTTGCAGGGCGGCACCCCTTACGGCAGCGCTGCGGTGGGGCGATACAACCGCATCACCAAGACACGCGATCTTGTCATTGACGTCAGCGTGTGGAATGCCGTCAGCAAGGCCGATGTCATCACGGGACTCGCAACGGCGGGCTCGCTGCTCTATGCGAGCGACTTTTTTGACAATCGCGTCCGGGTCTTCACCACCGACGGTGTCTTGCAGCGTGACATCACCGTGTCGAGTCCCGGTGCTCTCGCGTTGGATGGCGCAGGAAATATCTGGGTAGCCCAGAAGAGCGCGGGCACGATTGTCGAATTCACTCCGGCTGGCGCGCCGCTGAACACTATCCAGATGCCTGCCGGCTCACAACCGTCCGCGCTGTATTACGACGCTTCGTCCGGGCAACTCATGGTGGGCGATGAAGGGCCCGACATGAACATCAAGCTGTACAACATTTCGGGCACGCCGACGCTGACCGGCACGTTCGGCATCCAGGGCGGCTATCTCGACGCTACCCAGGGAATCAAAGGCCAGGTCGGCGACAAGCGTTTCACCCGCATCGTCGGCATCGGCAAAGACTCCGCCGGCAATCTTTATGTGCTCAACAACCCGTGGGGTGGAAGCTGGGACATGGGCCGCAATGGCGGCACCGACATCCACTCCTACAACAGTGCCGGCAACCTGCAGTGGAAGCTTCAGTCGCTTAACTTCGAAGGCGTCGCCGCCCCGGACCCTTCTACGGATGGCGCCAACTTCTATAGCGGCACCAACATCTACACGGGCACTGCTGGCGGCACCTTCGTCGCGAACACGGTGGATCCGTTCGACTACCCGTCCGATCCACGCCTGAACATGCAGGATACAGAGCGCGACGAGCACTTCGGTCAACTCGTCACTGTCGGCGGAAATCGCATTCTCGTGGCTTCCGGCCAGAACCCCGCCGCCTTTTACTTCTACCATTTCAACGCGGCGAACGGCTACATTGCCATACCGGACGCAACGCTTCCGGGTGCCGTGTTCAATACGGCACTAGCGGTCACGGGCGGATTTTGCATTGACAGCAGGGGAGACGTATGGGCCGGTCTGGACCGGACGAACCACATTTACCACTACCCGCTAACCGGCTTCGATGGTGAAGGAAAGCCGACGTGGGGACCGGCAGTCACCATCTCCATTCCGGAGAGCATCCGGCCATTGACGCGCATCATCTACCTGGCGGATAGCGACACCATGATCCTCGCACAGGGCATCCCCGGGAGCGCGGACTGGACGGCGATGCAATCGAGGATCGAGGTGTATCACGGCTGGAGCGCCGGCAATACCACCAAGCCCGACCCGGTGATCAACCTGACCAGCGTCAATCCGAAGTCGATGACGGCTGCCGGCAACTACCTCTTCGTCGGATATGTGCACACCGTACCCAACATCGATGCCTTCAATCTCACTACAGGGCACCTCGATACGACACTGATCAACGCGAACCCGACTGCGGTGTACGTCGGCAACGATGTGGATTCAATGTATGGGCTGAGAGCCTATCTCACGTCCTCGGGCGAGTACGTGGTCACGAAAGATAACTACAACGCTTCCAGCATCATTGTTCATCGATGGACGCCCTGACTGGTATTCCGGGGGTATTGTCATTGTGAAACTCGTATTCCCCGGAGTGCTTAAGTTTTCTAGATTTATTGAGCCTATTTTTCAGGTTTTTTTTAGCCTATTTTGCTAGATACCGCCGTGTGTGAAAACATACGCAGAGCGAACCGGCTGCCGTGCCTCCGCTCATAATCAAGGTGAAGCCATGACGCGCCCCTTTAAAGTCTCTATCTGCCTGCCGACATGCAATCGCCCGGAGCTGATCGTCCAATGTATCGATTCGTGCCTCGCGCAGACGCACGGGAACATCGAGGTCGTGATTGGCGACGATTCGAAGGACGACCGGACCCAGCGGCTGATGGCAGCGCAATACCAGCATGACCCGCGCATCCGCTACGTGAAAAACGAACCGTCGCTTGGCCAGGCGCGCAACGTCGCCAGCCTGTTCGCGCGCGCGATCGGCGACAAGATCCTGTTGATCCACGACGACGATTACCTTGCCGAAGACGGCGTCGAGCGGCTGGTTTCGCTATGGGATGGTCATCCCGATCTGGACGTTGCCTTTGCCGACCAGTACGAAGTCGATCAGGCGGGACACGTCGATCGTTCGGTCAGCGCCAGGCTCAACGCTGATTTTCACAGAACGAAAAGCACGGAAGGACTGCAGAAAGTGCCTGGCCGCACCGGCCTGGTCCAGATGTTCCCGAACAACGGCTGGCTCGCGAATGCGGATCTCGTGAAGCGGATCAGCTACAAGGAACAGTTCGGGACCTGCTGCGATTTCGTCTTCGGCGTCGAACTCTGTCTGGCGGCGAAGCAGATCTACTACCTGAACGAATACGTGTCGTACTACCGCAAGACCGACGTTTCGATCTCGGCGAGCACCCGCGGCTCGACGAATGCTGCATCGGTGTCCGCATATGCGTTCGTCAGCGGCCTGACACTGGAGCGCCAGGTTGAGCCCGCCCGTACCCTGGCGTTGCGCCGGATCGTGCCGATTGTCGTGTCGGTCTATGCGAAGAATGCCGCGCCGCTCAAGGCGCTGCGAATCGCATTCAGGCATCTGTCCGCGTATAACTATGGCTTCAATGCGCGGCTTTACTATCATCTGATGCTGATTTCCAGATCGATGCTCTCGTCTCGCGCTGTGAGGCAACCAGGCGAGCTTACGACCGGATCCGCCCGCAAGGAATCGCGAACGGAAACGGTTCTCTAATCGATACGGACTGCCATGAAAATTTCGATTGCGATGGCCGCCTATAAAGGCGAGCGCTTTATCCGTGAGCAACTGGACAGTATCGCCCGGCAGACGCTGCCCCCGTTCGAGCTGGTCATCACTGACGACAGTCCAGACAGTGGAACGCACGACATCGTGGTCGAATTTTCGCGCCGCGTGTCGTTTCCGGTCCGCGTGGTGCGCAACGAACAGCGTTTGGGATTTCACGAGAATTTCTTCAAGGCAATCTCGCTGTGTCGCGGCGATTTCATCGCGTTCTGCGATCAGGATGACGTATGGACGGATGACAAGCTGGAGCGGGTAGCCAGGGAGTTCGTGGACCCTGAAGTGATGCTGGTGGTTCACGCGGTGAAAGTGGTTGACGCAGATCTCAATGTCCGCCCCGACAACACCGCGAGTCACTGGTCGCACCGTGGCGTCTACGACCCGCTGACAACGAATCCCTGGTACGTGCTTTTCGGCATGTCGACCGTCGTTCGGCGATCGATCTACGAGTATGTCGACTGGCACGATCGGCCCGAGCATCCCGTCGACCCAGGATTTCCGATGTCGCACGATACATGGGCCTGGTTTGTCGCGACGTCGCTGGGAAAAATGGTGGCGTTGGAGGACCAGCTCGCGCTTTATCGTCAACACGATGCCAATAGTTGCGGCATTTCCCCTGATAGGGACATGGGGGAGAAAGTCGCCATGGCCAAGGCCGCTGGGCAGACGCACTATCGCAGGATGGGGACGTCGGCCTTGGCGCGAGCGGACAAATTGCGCCAGGTGTTGCAGGAAGCGCCCGCTCAGATTCGGCATCGGGCTGCGGTTGCAACGGATTACTACCGCAAGCTTGGAGAACGCCTGCTACGCCGCGCCAATCTCTACAGCGCTGCCACGGCGAGGGTCAGTCGAGCCGGCACGGTGGTTGGGCTGCTGGCTTCTGGAGCGTATCGGCCTGTACCTAAGGGAGGCCTGGGGCACCGGGCCTTTTTGAAGGACGTCCACGCGACCGTCTTTCATGTCAGCATCGAATGAACGATTGAAGCTTAACAAAAGCCCGCGCGGCGCCTCCTCAAACACCGCCGCGCGAGCGAAAAACAAAAACACTAAAACGTCTCATGCGCCTCGTTGCGCGTAAGATCGGCCGCCACCATCATCTTGCAGAGCTGCTCTAGCTCAGTCTGCGGCTCCCACCCAAGCTTGGCTTTGGCCTTATCCGCACACCCGATGAGAAGATCCACTTCGGCAGGCCGATAAAATTTGGGGTTCACGCGAATGAGGGTCTTGCCGGTAGCGACATCAATGCCGACTTCCCTCTGTTCCTTCCCAGACCATTCGATCTGATACCCGGCCGCCGCAAACGCCATTCTCACGAAGTCCCGTACAGTCTCGGTCCGATTGGTAGCAAGCACAAAGGTATCAGGCTCATCGACCTGCAGCATGCGCCACATCCCCTCGACGTATTCGAGCGCAAACCCCCAATCCCGCTTGGCATCGAGATTGCCGAGCTCGAGCGAATCCTGCTTGCCAAGCTTGATCTTGGCCACCGTATCGGTGATCTTCCGGGTCACGAACTCACGCCCACGCAACGGCGACTCGTGATTGAACAGAATCCCGCTACTCGCAAAGATTCCATACGACTCGCGATAATTGATCGTCATCCAGTGAGCGAACAGCTTGGCGACGCCATAAGGACTGCGGGGATAAAACGGCGTGTCTTCGCGCTGCGGCACAGCCTGCACCTTGCCGAACATTTCAGAGGTTGAAGCCTGGTAGTAGCGCGTCTTCGGGCTCAGAATGCGAAGCCCCTCAAGCAGATTCAGCGCCCCGATACCCGTCACCTCGGCCGTAGTAACCGGCTGGTCAAACGACACGCCCACAAAGCTCTGCGCGGCAAGGTTATAAAGCTCATCGGCCTGTGCGCCTTCAAGCAGCCGCAGCGTCGACCCAAGGTCAGTCAGGTCATGCTCGACGAGCCGCAGGTTAGGATGCTCCGAAACGCCCAGCTCATTCATCCGCCAGAAATTGACGGAACTGGTCCGCCGATACGTGCCCGTGACCTGATAGCCCTTGTCGAGCAGTAGTTTCGTCAGATACGCGCCGTCCTGACCGGACACGCCGGTGATAATCGCTTTGCGTTGGTTGCTCATGGGTCGCCTTGGAAGCAGTTAAAAAAGTCGGAAGATCAGGTGATAGCGCTATCTGCTACGACGAGCCGGCAAGTAACCGCTGCACCAGCGGATCGACTACGCGAAAGTCCTGTTCGGCCTTCAGCCGGTACAACTCAGGCTTCGGATGCGCGCCGTCGGACATCATGGTTTGCCAGCCCGGCAACGCCTCGATGTACGCGTACTGATCGACAAGCGGCACGTGCTGCTCGGCGGCGACCCGCCGGGTCATCGCCACCATCGCGCCGAGGCGGGCATTGAGGTGGCCATCGGGCATCGGGTTCGACGTCTGCAACACCGGCTGCTTGCCGAGCGCGAGCGCGGTTTTCACCAGCGCGGTTTCTGCGTCGTAGAACTGCTCGGGCGTCTGGTTATGCATCACCTCGTTGATGCCGTAGTTGATCGTCACGATCTGCGCGTCGGACGCCGCAAGCCGTTGCGCCCACGGCATGCTGTGGGCGCGGTCCTTGCCGTCGCGCAACTGGTAGGCCATCGTGCCGCCCACGCCGAGATTGACGACACTCACACGTTCGCCGAAGCTGGTATGCAAGGCGTCCTGCAGATAAGCCACCGCGTTCTTTGGGCGAGGGAAGCAATGGCCCTCGCTACAGGAGATGCCGAGCGTGGTCGAATCGCCGTAGGCTTCGATCACGACCTGTGCAGACGTCACGGCACGAGGCGGCTCGTTCGGGCGCTGCATCGGCGGCCCGTCCGCACTGGCGCGCCCGCATGCCGTAGCCATCAGCAGGGCGCCCGCGGCGCCGCGAAGTTTGCCCAGGAACTTCATGCGCGCGACTGCGGCGCTTGCGACGCGCTGCCCAACGACGCACCGGCGCGCTGCGCACGAGAGGCCGACCCATGGATCAGACGCCGCTCGAAAGCGAACCACGTCACGCTGGCATAGGCGAGCGTGACAGCCAGCGCAAGCGCGGCGGTGACATAACGGCTCATATGCAATGGCCACAGCGTGTACAGGATGCTCAGGTGGATCAGGTAGATCGTGTAACTGATCGTGCCGATGTAGACCAGCACCGGATTGCACAAGAGGCGCTTGACGATGCCTTGGCTTTGCAAAGCAATGACAACGACCGATGTGCACAGAACCAACGAAACGCTGTAGAGCGCCGCATTCGAGAGTGGCGTGTTTTCGGCGCGAAAGCGCGGATAGTGAATATGCAGCCACGCCAGCACGGCCAGCGCAGCGAAAAACCCGAGCATCGCGAGCGGCCGGAACGGTTGCAATGCGTTGGGATTGCGCCGCACGGCCACGGCGAGCAGCGCGCCCGCGGCCAGCAGATCCATGCGGAACGGTGTGAGGTAATAGATCGGCCAGAACGAATCGAACCACGGCGTCGCCACGGCACGCAGCACGGGCACGGCGACGATCAACGCGGCGGCGACCCACGCAAGGGCGCGCTCGGGCAGCAACAGGATCACGAAGGGCCAGACAATGTAGAACTGCTCTTCGACGGCGAGTGACCACAGCACGTTCAGGCTGTCATGGCCGCTCTGGCCGAGCGCATCGCCGATGTTGGTGGCGAAGAAGGCGTACCACTCCCAGTGCTTCGCCCAGCCGACGCCGAACAGCAATGAGGACACCACCATCAGCAGCAGATACGGCGGCAGGATGCGGCGCGCGCGGCGTGCATAGAAATAGCCGAAATACGACTGCTGACGCTCTTTGCGATCGAGCAGAATCCCGGTGATCAGAAAGCCGCTCAAGACGAAAAACAGATCGACGCCCATCCATAGCGGCGCCTTCAGCGCGTGTTGCGCGAACACCGCCAGCACGGCGATCGCGCGCAGGCCGTCGAGCTGCAGGATGCGGCGCGAGTGAGAAGGATAAGGGGGGGCAGCCAGGGCGCTAACTGTCATGGACCGTCCATGGTGAGCATCGGGTG
>NZ_JAMFSB010000363.1 GCF_026225065.1 Paraburkholderia sp.
TCGCCACTTCGGTCTCGCCGCGCCAGATTCGTCCAGCCCGGTGCGGGATATGTGGGATGCGGGCGCGCCCTGAAAGAGCGAACGTAGCGTCAGAGGACCCGGCGAGGGCATGCAACCAGGTCAGCGCTGAGGGGCCAACTCGCCGAGCCGGTGATTGCAGGACAGGACACCGTCGAAAGCGGCTTCCAAACGCGTCTCTGAACGCTCAGCGCCCTCGCCCCCGCTTCCGCGCAAGCCCATCAAAGCCCCGGCGTAACAATCTTCCGCAACGTGTCGTCCTCGCTCGGCGTATCAAGATGCGACACGTCAGCCCACGATTTCACCGTCGCCTTGCCGCCGTCAAAATCCACCACATTGACGCTCGTATTGAGCAACGCATAGTCACGCGGCACTTCCAGCGACAGATCGCGCGCGAACCGGTAGACGCAATCCAGCACGCCACCGTGCGCAACGCACGCAACACGGCCTCCGGGATGCGCGGCAACGATCGGGACGATCGCATCCATGACGCGGTGGTAGAACGTCCGCATCGATTCGCCTTCCGGCGGCGCAAAGCCCGCGTCGCGGCTTTGCCAGCGCTCGTATTCATCCGGATAGCGCTCGGCGATCTCGTCGCGGTCATAGCCCTGGAACGCGCCGTAAGAACGCTCGCGCAAACCTTCGCGCAATTGCAGCGGCAGACCGAGGACATGCGCGATAGGCTGCGCAGTCTGCTGCGCGCGCTGCAGGTCGCTCGAATAGATCGCATCTAGCCGGGCGCCTTGCTGAGCTTCGTCTGCGAGGCGGTGCGCGAGACGCTCGGCCTGCTCGAGACCGCTCGTCGCCAGTGGAATATCAATGAACCCCTGAATCCGCTTCACGCGGTTCCATTCGGTCTCGCCGTGCCGGATAAAAAGAATCTGTGTGGACATGAGATGGGAGTAGGCGTCGCTAGCCGGTTGTGCCAAGACGCTATTGTCGCAAAAGCGGCTCAGGGCCGTGCGAAGGGTGAAGTCTGGCTCAGGCGTGCGTCTGCAGCCAGAACGTCACGGGCCCGTCGTTGACGAGCGAAACCTGCATTTCCGCGCCAAATTCGCCGGTCCCGACAATCGGGTGCTTCGCGCGGGCCGCTGCCACGAAGTAGTCGAACAGACGCTTGCCCTCGTCGGGCGGCGCGGCCGGCGTGAAGCTCGGACGCAGGCCGCTGTTTGTGTCCGCTGCCAAAGTGAATTGCGACACCAGCAGTAGGCCGCCGGCGCGGCCGGCACCGTCGATGTTCTGCAAGGAGAGATTCATTTTGCCGGCCGCATCGCTAAACACCCGGTAGCCGAGCATCTTCGCGAGCAAGCGGTCGGCCGCGGCTTCGGTGTCGCCGCGCTCGGCGCACACCAGCGCCAGCAGCCCCGCTTCGATCGCGCCCGTGACACGTTCGCCGACTCGCACTTCCGCGCGCCGGACCCGTTGAATCAGCCCGATCATGAGCGGTGTTCCATCACGCCGTTAGCGTGATGCGCGCAAAACGACGCTTGCCAACCTGCACGACGTACTCGCCGGCTTCGACCTTCAGGCCCTTGTCCGACACCGTCGCGCCATCGATCTTCACACCGCCCTGCTCGATATTGCGCAGCGCCTCGCTGGTCGACGGCACCAGGTTTGCCTGCTTCAGCAGTTGGCCGATCGCAAGCGGTGCACCCGCTAGCGTGACAGCCGGAATATCGTCCGGCACACCGCCCTTCGCGCGATAGTTGAAATCCTCGAGCGCGCGCTCCGCGTCAGCCTGCGAATGGAAACGCGCGACGATCTCTTGCCCAAGCATCACCTTGAAGTCGCGCGGATTACGCCCGCCTTCGATTTCCTTCCTGAAGCCGGCGATCTCGTCCATCGGGCGGAACGACAGCAGTTCGAAGTAACGCCACATCAGGTCATCCGAAATGCTCATCAGCTTGCCGAACATATCGGTCGGCTTCTCGCTGATACCGATGTAGTTGTGCTTCGACTTCGACATCTTCTCGACGCCATCGAGGCCTTCGAGCAATGGCATGGTCAGGATGCACTGCTGTTCCTGGCCGTACTGCTTCTGCAGCTCGCGACCCACCAGCAGGTTGAATTTCTGGTCGGTGCCACCGAGTTCGAGGTCGGCATTGAGCGCGACCGAGTCGTAACCCTGCATCAGCGGGTAGAGGAACTCGTGAATCGAGATCGGCAGCCCGCCTTGATACCGCCTGGTGAAATCTTCACGCTCGAGAATCCGCGCGACTGTGTAGCGCGACGCCAGCTTGATCATGCCGTCGGCGCCGAGCGGCATCGACCATTCGCTGTTGTAGCGAATTTCGGTCTTCTCGCGATCCAGCACCAGCGCAGCCTGATCGAAGTAGGTCTTGGCGTTGGACTCGATCTGCTCGCGCGTGAGCGGCGGACGCGTGGCGTTGCGCCCCGACGGGTCGCCGATCAGCGAGGTGAAATCGCCGATCAGGAAGATCACCGTATGCCCGAGATCCTGCAATTGGCGCATCTTGTTCAGCACGACGGTATGGCCGATGTGGATATCGGGCGCCGTCGGATCGAGACCGAGCTTGATGCGCAGCGGCGTGCCGGTGGCCGCGCTCTTCGCGAGCTTCTGTGCGAACTCTTCCTCGATCAGCAACTCGTCGACGCCGCGCTTGGTAAGGGCTAGCGCGTGGCGGACTTCGTCGGTGATCGGGAAGGCGGGAGTGGGCTTGGAGGTGGGCTCGGTGCTCATGCTGTAACGGGAGGTCGCAAAAGAAGAGATTGTCCCATAGATGCGCGCCGCCGCGCGGCCGGAAAGCCGCCATCCGCCTTAGTCGCTGTCAAGCGGACTACCTTACCTGCGCGAGCGCTGCTAATCTGCGAATACAGTTCGCAATGAACAACTGACAGGAGCAGCAACGTGGCGCAAGAGAGTACGGCGGACGGCGTCTATCTCGGGTTGATGTCGGGTACCAGCATGGACGGCGTGGATGGCGTCGCCGTCGAATTCGCCAAAGGCAAGCCACCGGTCGTGCTTGCGGAAGCCTTTGTCGGCTTCGCAGAGAGCCTGCGTGAGGCGCTGTTCGGTCTGCAGCACCCGGGCGAGAACGAGATCGAACGCGAGGCGCTAGCGGCCAATGCGCTCGCTACACGGTACACGGTCTGCTGCCATGAATTGCTGCGCGCGGGCAATCTGTCAGCCGTGGACGTGCGGGCGATCGGCGTACACGGCCAGACCGTGCGGCATCGCCCCGAGAAGGGCTATACGCGCCAGATCAACAATCCGGCATTGCTGGCGGAAATGGCCCGCATCGACGTTATCGCCGACTTTCGCAGCCGCGATGTCGCCGCGGGCGGCCAAGGCGCGCCACTGGTGCCTGCCTTTCACGCAACGGTGTTCGGGGCGCCGGGCGAAACGCGTGTGGTCTGCAACCTGGGCGGGATCAGCAACATCACGATTCTCAACGCCGCCGGCAGCGTGCGCGGTTTCGACTGCGGGCCGGCCAATGCTCTGCTGGACGAGTGGGCGCAACGGCACCTCGGCAAGCCTTATGACGAAAACGGACATTTTGCCGCCAGTGGCCAAGTTGACCGACGGTTACTGAATGCACTGCTCGACGAACCGTTCTTCGAGCAAAAGCCACCCAAAAGCACCGGCCGCGATCTGTTCAACCCCGCGTGGCTCGACGCCAAATTGCAAGGCTTCGCCGGCGTGGTACCCGCCGACGTGCAGGCCACGCTCGTTGCGCTGACAGCTATTACGGTGGCGCGGGAAATCGAGCGGCACGCGTCGGATGTCCGTGCAGTCTACGTGTGCGGCGGCGGCGCGCGCAATCCGGCCTTGATGAAGGCGATTCAAGGCGCGCTCGAGGAGACTGGCGTGAGCGGCGTACCAGTGCTAACCACCGAGGCGCTCGGCGTGCCGCCCCATCAGGTCGAGCCGCTGGCATTCGCGTGGCTGGCGATGCGTTGTGTGGCGCGCGAGCCGGGCAACCTGGCGGCCGTCACTGGCGCTGCGGGCGAACGGGTACTGGGCGCGATCTATCCGCGTTGAGGGATCCGATGGGGAGCGCGGACGCACAAATAAAAACGGGGCTTAAAAGCCCCGTTTCCGTGTACCGCCAGTGCAACTTTCGATCGCTTAGACCGAGAACGACGAACCGCAACCGCAGGTGGTCGTGGCGTTCGGGTTCTTGATCACGAACTGTGCGCCGTTGATATCGTCTTTGTAGTCGATCTCAGCGCCAACCAGATACTGGTAGCTCATCGAGTCGATCAACAACTGGACGCCGCTCTTGTTCATCACGGTATCGTCTTCGTTGACGGCTTCGTCGAAGGTAAAACCGTATTGAAAGCCCGAGCAGCCGCCACCCTGCACGAATACGCGCAGTTTCAGCTCCGGGTTGCCTTCTTCGTCGATCAGCTGCTTGACCTTGTCAGCCGCTGCGTCGGTAAAAACGAAGGGGCTAGGCATCTCGGTCACGGGGGTGTCAATGACTGCGTTCATTCGAACTCTCCAAAAAAAGCTTCTGACCGCTATTGTAGGGCTGATCTCGATATCGTGCCGAAGCCCACAAAATCAAGGGGTTCTCTCTGGCGAGCAGCGATCGCGCCCGCGTGACGCCCAGATACGAAAAAAGCCGCCAACGCAAACGCGCCGGCGGCTTTTGCAGTGACCCGGCCCGAAGGCCAGAGCACACCGAAGCGATTAACGCTTCGAGAATTGCTTCCTGCGACGTGCCTTGTGGAAGCCGACCTTCTTACGTTCGACTTCACGAGCATCACGCGTAACGAAGCCAGCCTTCGACAGTTCCGGCTTCAGCGTTGCGTCATAGTCCATCAGCGCGCGGGTGATGCCGTGGCGAACCGCACCGGCTTGACCCGTTTCACCCCCACCCGACACGTTGACCTTGATGTCGAACGTGACGCCGTGGTTCGTGAGTTCCAGCGGCTGACGCACGATCATCAGCGACGTTTCGCGCGAGAAGTACTCAGCGATGGGCTTGCCGTTGACAACGATGTCGCCCTTGCCTGCCTTGATGAACACCCGTGCAGTGGCGCTCTTGCGGCGGCCCGTGCCGTAATTCCAGTTACCGATCATGTGGGCTCCCCTTAGATCTCGAGCGCTTTCGGCTGTTGTGCCGAATGCGGATGCGTTGCTTCAGCGTAGACCTTCAGCTTCTTGATCATCGCGTAGCCGAGCGGGCCCTTCGGCAGCATGCCCTTGACCGCTTTCTCGAGCGCGCGGCCCGGGAAGCGTTCCTGCATCTTGCCGAACGTCGTTTCATAAATACCGCCCGGGTAACCCGAGTGACGGTAGTACTTCTTGTCCGTGGACTTGTTGCCCGTGACACGGAGCTTGCCGGCGTTGATAACGATGATGAAATCACCGGTGTCGACGTGCGGAGTGAATTCTGGCTTGTGTTTGCCGCGAAGACGGTGTGCCACTTCGCTGGCGACACGCCCGAGAACCTTATCCGTCGCGTCAATCACGTACCATTCGCGCGTAACCTCATGGGCTTTTGCGGAAAATGTCTTCATGATCGATCCAAAAATAATTGCTGCGCCCAGTGTTTTTTCCTGCTTGTAATGTGCGCATCGAGGCGCGTGCAGGCTCTCCCTGTTCTTCCTCCGCGGGCACGAATGCGGAAAAGCCTTGGATTATAAAGGAAATTCCGGCCTCAGGTCAAAATTTGAGGCGACCGGCGAGCGGGCGAAAAAAAACCCGAACGAGCGGTTCGGGTTTAATCCACCAAAGGAGGAGGGTGGAGGAGACATGCGAAGGTTGTCTGACTGCGGCAACCAATGAAAACGATTATATGAGCCGACCTTGTGCGACGCAAGAATATTTGCATTGCGAAATTCGATTTCATAATGTGGTTGACATCATGATGCCCCACCTGGCCTGCAATCTTCTTTAAGATCAAATATATAGCCCCGATCCGGTGCGGTTTCCGGCGTGAAAAACTAGAGTAAAACCCCTAACCTGATCAGGGCAATCCCTCACCGTCAAACCATGCCGCACTGCAGCACGCAAGGTGCCAACGAGCATAAAGACGCGCCAGAGTGCCCTCGGACGAACGCGCAGACCTCGGGCTACAATGGCATTTCGAATGCAGGTTATGCGAGCTGGGGTACGGGATGGAATGCAAAGTAAGCTGGATGGGACAAGACGGCATGGCGTTCGCCGCCGAAACGGGTAGCGGCCATCTTGTCGCTATGGACGGCGCGCCCGAAGGCGGCGGCCGCAATCTGGCTCCGAGACCGATGGAAATGGTGCTGCTCGGCACCGGCGGCTGCACCGCGTACGACGTGGTGATGATCCTGAAAAAGAGCCGCCAGGAGATCGCCGGATGCTCGGTGACCCTGAAAGCCGAGCGGGCCAGCGAAGATCCGAAAGTGTTCACGAAGGTTCACTTTCACTTCACCGTGACCGGCAAGAACCTGAATCCGGCCACCGTAGAACGGGCAATCAACCTGTCGCACGACAAGTACTGCTCGGCGTCGATCATGATCGCCAAGACTGCCGAACTAACGCACTCGTTCGATATCGTCGCGGGCTGAGCCAAACGCCAGCGCAAAGCACCGAAAAGCACCAAAAAGAAATGCCGGCATCCTCACGGATGCCGGCATTTTTCTATTCAGCGGCAAAGCAGGCCGATAAGCCGGATTCTGTGCACACGCCGCGCCGAAGCGCCGCGCGCGTGGCAGTCATTCCTCTAGACGCGCCATTACTGACGCGCTCAAGCTTCCTACCCGCAGACGTGACGGGGGCCCCATCCTGCATCTCGAAGATGCTAGCCTGCCTACTTGGAATTGCTCCGGGTGGAGGTTACCGTGCCGGTCTGCCTCGCAGCAGCCGCGGTGCGCTCTTACCGCACCGTTTCACCCTTACCTGATCCCGGCTTGCGCCGGGCCATCGGCGGTTTGCTTTCTGTTGCCCTGTTCCGCGTGTTGCCACGGATGGCCGTTAGCCATCACCCTGCCCTATGGAGTCCGGACTTTCCTCGCCCTCGTTGGCCGAAGCCGCAGAGGCCGCGACTGCCTAGCCTGCTTTGCTGGTGGGATTTTAACATTAAGTGGTGGCGACGGCCTGGAGGGATGTGAGAGCCGTACGGCGGTTTCAAGCTGCGAGGAGCGGATTGAGCACGGCGTGAATCGACGATCATGCGGCTTTTGGGTTACCGGACCCGGCGCCCGGCGCGAAACACAGCGCGGTCGTCATAGAAAGATGGCGCGTCGTTTTCGGACCACCATCCGGGAATACCGAGCACCGGAAGCGGCGCAAACAGACGGCTCGTCAGTTCCTCCGCGGACAAAAGAGCGGCGCTAACCGCGTCGTCGAGCCACGCATCGCGGGACGCCCTCGGCCAGGAGAAATACTCGGCCGGGACGTCGACGATCCACGTATGGCCAGTACACGCCTTATACGGCGAGATCAGCTTTTCCAGCAGCGCGTGGCCAAAGCAGCGCACCTCGCAACGCGTATCCCATGCTGCGCGATTTGCGACCAGCAACGTACCCCAGTCGAAGCCGCGCAATGCGCTGCTCAGCGCCGGGTCGGCGCACGCGAACAACAGTGCATTCTCGTCGAACAGGGTCAGCGCGTCCCGCACGCCACCACGCGTCGGACCAACGCCCAGCGAATCTATCGCTGTGGATTGCCGCGTGTTCAGCGCCGCCTTGATCCGTGGGAACGCAAACCAGACCGAAGCGTTGAAAAAATCGTGCAGGTTGTGGCGCGTCGGTACGCAGCCGGTCGAGGCGATATGCGCCTCGTAAGCCGCGCCCGGCGGTAGATCGTCCTGGGCGATGAACGCGAGCCGTTGACCGCGGCCCGTGGTATGGCCGGACTGCTGCGCATCGGCATTCATTTCGGTGAGCAGTGCGGCGTAGCTCGTCAACGCTGCCTGCTGCCAGCGCACGCCACGCCCGGCGAACTGGGCGAACCAAGGCAGCGACCAGTCGATATCGGCGAA
>NZ_JAMFSB010000364.1 GCF_026225065.1 Paraburkholderia sp.
GTCGCCAGATGCGCGCCGTGCTAGAGCAGGGCGCGCCTGATCTGATCGTGCTCGACCTGATGATGCCCGGCGAGGACGGTCTCGTCCTGTGCCGGGAATTGCGTGCGGGCAAGTTTCGCGCCGTGCCTGTCTTGATGCTGACCGCCCGCAGTGAAGAGACCGATCGCATTGTCGGGCTGGAAATGGGCGCCGACGATTACCTGTCCAAGCCGTTTGCGGTGCGCGAACTGCTGGCGCGCATCCGCTCCGTCCTGAGCCGCGCGAGGATGCTGCCGCCGGGCATGCAGGTGACGGAAATCTCGCCGATGATCAGCTTTGGCGACTGGCGGCTCGACACGGTCGCACGCCATCTGCTCGACGCCGAGGGCACCATGGTGGCCCTGAGCGGAGCGGAGTACCGGCTGCTGCGCGTATTTCTCGATCACCCGCAGCGCGTACTCACACGAGACCAGTTGCTCAACCTGACCCAGGGCCGCCAGGCCGATGCGTTCGACCGCTCGATCGATCTGCTGGTCAGCCGTTTGCGGCAGCGCTTGCAGGACACCGCGCGCGAGCCGCGTTACATCAAGACGCTGCGTAGCGAGGGGTATGTGTTCTCCGCTGCCGTGACCATGGTCGAAGGCAATCAATGAAACGCAATGCCTTGCTGCGATGGCCGCGCACGATGTTCGCGAGACTTGCGCTGATTCTCTTTATCAGCCTTGCGCTGGTGCAAACGCTGTCGGTCTGGCTCACCAGGACGGAGCGGGACCAGACCATGACCAACGTGATGATGGGTTACATCGAGCGTGAGGTTACGAGCTCTGTCGCGTTGCTCGATCATTTGCCGCCCAGCGAGCGTGCGGAATGGCTACCGCGGCTGGCGCGGCGTACCTACACCTTCGCTCTGGGGCCCGGCGTGAGCGGCGCGCCGCCCGACGCGCAACTCTCGGCGCGGGTAGCGCAATCCATCGCGGATGGCATCGGCAAGCGCTATCCGCTCACGGCCAACGCCGTACCGGGCGACCCGGATCGCCTGCAGGTTCATTTGCAACTGAGTGACGGCACGCCGCTGACGATCGACTACCACCCCATGCCCAGTGCGCCGCTGTCACCGTGGTTGTCGTGGGTGCTGGTGCTGCAACTGGCGGTTCTGGCCGCATGCTGCTGGCTGGCCGTACGCATTGCGACGCGCCCATTGAGCGAGCTGGCGCGTGCGGCCGATACGCTCGGCCCCGATCTCAAAGCGGAGCGCCTGCCCGAAGACGGGCCGGACGAAGTGGCGCGCGCGGCGCGAGCGTTCAACGCCATGCAGGACCGCATCACGATGTACATGACAGAGCGCTTGCAGATCCTCGCGGCAATTTCGCACGATCTGCAAACACCGATCACCCGCATGCGTTTGCGCGTCGACGTGATGGACGAGAGTGCAGAGGGCGCAAAACTGCAGCAAGACCTGCGGGAAATGGAAACGATGGTCAAGGAAGGCGTTACCTATGCGCGCACGATGCATGGCGCCACTGAAGCGCCGCTACGGATCGATCCGGATGCGCTGTTCGACAGCCTCGTGCTCGACTACGTGGACGCCGGCAAGGACGTGTCGCTGCACGGGAAAATCTCCACCGCGTTAGTGACGCGTCCCCAGGCGTTGCGCCGGATCGTAGGCAATCTGGTCGACAACGCGCTGAAGTTCGGCGGCTCGGCCGAGATCAGACTGGCCGCTTCGAAGGGCGGGCAGGTGACAGTCTCCGTGCTCGATCGCGGGCCGGGTATTCCGGCCGAATCGCTGGAAGCGGTGTTCGAGCCGTTCTATCGGCTGGAGGGGTCGCGCAACCGTGGCACGGGTGGCACGGGGCTCGGCCTCGCGATTGCTCGCCAACTCGCTTTGGCGATGGACGCGTCGCTGTCATTGCAGAACCGGCCCGAAGGCGGCCTGGAAGCCAGGCTCGTGTTGAAGAGCGTTAGCTAGCATTTCCGAAAGAGGCGGCGGTTGAACCTGCCGTCTCCGTCGTTTGGTATCGCAATGTATCTGCGTCCTCGATAAATACAAACGCTTGCACTGGCGCTTTTCGCAGACACAAGCCAGATACGTCCACGGGCTTTAATACTTCCACGCCAGACGTTCTGGCTTCGCACATCAGACGTCCTAAGGGGCGTTGGCGCGAACAACCTGTGACCATTCTTTGAGGAGAATCAGTGATGCCGGAACAGATCAATAATCGACGTCGTCTTCTGCTGGGGACGACCGTGGCTGGGATCAGTTTGCTGGAGTTGGGCCTAAGCGGACTCGCGAAAGCGCAATCGAACAGCACGTCGGCGAACACATTGGCCGCAACGCGCGTAGCTTCGTTCGACAACCTTCGCCAGATCAACGCCGGAACACTGAGCATCGGTTACGCGGAAGCGGGCCCGCAGAATGGCCCCGTCGTCATTCTGCTGCACGGATGGCCGTACGATATCTACAGCTTTGCCGAGGTGACGCCGATACTTGCCGCTGCCGGCTATCGGGTCATCGTGCCGTATCTGCGTGGCTATGGCTCGACGCGCTTTCTGTCCGCGGATACGCCGCGCAACGGCCAACAGTCTGTGGTCGCCGTGGACATCATCGCGCTGATGGACGCCTTGAAGATCGACAAGGCGATCTTGGGCGGCTTCGATTGGGGCGCACGCACGGTCGATATCATCGCCGCGCTGTGGCCGCAACGGGTCAAAGCGATCGTGTCGGTGAGCGGGTATCTGATCGGCAATCAGGCAGCCGGCAATGCGCCGCTGCCACCGAAGGCTGAGCTGCAGTGGTGGTATCAGTTCTATTTCGCCACGGAGCGTGGCCAGGCGGGCTACGAAGCGAACCGTCACGACTTCAACAAGCTGATCTGGCGTCTCGCATCGCCCAAATGGAATTTCGACGATGCGACCTACGACCGCTCGGCTGAGTCGTTCAACAATCCCGATCACGTCGCGGTGGTGATTCACAACTACCGCTGGCGTCTTGGCCTCGCCCAGGGCGAGCCGCAATACGACGCACTCGAAGCGCGTCTCGCGACAGCGCCGGCCATCTCGGTGCCGGCCATCACCATGGAGGGCGATGCCAACGGTGCGCCGCATCCCGAACCGGCCGCCTACGCGAAGAAGTTTACCGGCAAGTATCAACACCGGAACATCGACGGCGGCATTGGACACAACCTGCCCCAGGAAGCGCCGAAGGCCTTTGCCGACGCCATCCTCGACGTCGTCCGGCTCTAACCGCCTGGCAATCCGGCCGCCTTCATCCCGTCTGAGTGTAAACTGCTGCCTTTTTTGCCTCTGACGGAATGGTGCAAGCTTCGCAACGTACAGCAGCTTCCAGCGGTCCGGCACTTATTCGCTTACTCGCCCGTCTGACGGACGTCGAGGTTGCCGAATCCAGCCAATCGCTCTCGGACCGGCTCAGCCAATGGCTCGGCTGGACCGATGCCATCGGGCTTTCCACCGCGCTGAGCGGCAACCCGCCGGTTGTCGCGCCCGGTGCGCGGGCGTTCGGCAGCGCGGAGGAGAGCGAGTGCGCCCGCGTGCGCGCTTCGTTGACGAGTACCATTGCCCGCGAGACCACGCTCTCCGCCGCGAACCGGCGCGGTTCGCCGAGAGAGCCCGCGCAAGCCGCTCCTACCGAGGTGGTAGTCGATTACGCGGTGTTCCGTCAACAATACCAGTCGATCCAGCAGACGATGGACACCGACATCGGCAATCTGCGCGGCCGGCTACGGGCGATGCTGGCCGCCAGAACGCCCGCCATGGCCCGCCTCGCCGTCGTGGACGCCATCATGGAGCGCGCTTTGAGCCCGCGTGAGCGGAATCTGCTGGCGGGCGTCCCTGGCATGCTCGCGGGGCATTTCGACCGTCTGCGTCTGGCCGAGCAGGCTTCGCTGGCCGACGCCGACGCCGCGGGGGAGAGCGCCGCGGTCAAGGCCGGCACATGGCAGAACGTGTTCCGCAAGGATATGCAGAGCGTGTTGCTCGCCGAACTGGATGTTCGTTTTCAACCGGTCGAGGGGCTGCTTGCGGCCCTTCGCACCCCTTTGCACCCCGCAACCGGGACGCTATGTCCAAGCATCTGATTAATCTCGCTGTTTTTCTGGCTGGTCTGGCCGCTGTGTCCTGGATCGGGGTGGGCTACATCGGCTCGAATCCGCTGGCGCTGATCGTGACGTTGCTGGTGGGCGCCTGCTACGTCGCTGGCGCGCTTGAGTTGTGGCGCTACAGTCAGGGTACTCAGACGTTGACGCGGGCCGTCGCGGGTCTGTCCACGCGACCGTCCAGCCTGGGCGCCTGGCTTGAACCGATCCATCCGACCCTGCGCAATGCAGTGAGTCTGCGCGTCGAGGGTGAGCGCGTGGCCATGCCGGGACCGGCGTTGACGCCGTATCTGGTCGGCCTGCTCGTGTTGCTGGGCATGCTGGGGACGCTGCTGGGCATGGTAGCGACCCTGCGGGGCACCGGCCAGGCGCTGCAGAGCGCGACGGACCTTGATGCGATCCGCTCCTCGCTCGCCGCACCGGTCAAAGGTCTGGGATTCGCATTCGGCACCTCGATTGCCGGTGTAGCCACTTCCGCGATGCTGGGGCTGCTCTCCGCGCTGTGCCGGCGCGAACGGGTCGAAGCGGCGCAACTGCTCGACCTCAAGGTGGCGACGACCTTGCGCGTCTACTCGCAGGCCCATCAGCGTGACGAGACCTTCAGGCTGCTGCAGCGGCAGGCTGAGATGATGCCGACCCTGGTCGATCGCCTGCAGGCGATGATGGCCACCATCGAGCAACAGAGCGTCGCGCTGAGCGAGCGGCAGATCGTCACTCAGGATGCCTTCCATAGCAAGGCTGCGGCTGCCTACACGCGCCTCGCGGCGTCAGTGGAGCAGTCGATGAGGGCGAGCGTCGCCGATAGCGCCCGCGCCGCCAGCGCGGCGCTGCAGCCGGTCATGGAAGCGACGATGGCCGGTCTCGCACGCGAAACGGCTGGCTTGCACGACACCGTGACGCTGGCCGTCGAGCGGCAGTTGGACGGGCTGTCGAGCGGTTTCGCGGCCACCACCACAAACGTGGCGGGCATCTGGACCGAGGCGCTGGCAGGGCAGCAACGTTCGAGCGAGGCGCTCGCGGACAATCTGCGGACTTCGCTGCAGCGCTTCACCGAGACTTTCGAGCAACGCTCGGCGGGCTTGCTGGAAAGCGTCTCTGCACGCATGGATGCCACGGCGGGCAGTGTGTCGCAAGCGTGGAGCGAAGCCATGGCGCAGCAAGAGCGCGTCGGAGCGACGTTGGCCGGCCACAACGAGCAGGCTCTGGCTGCCGCTGCTGCGACCTTCGAACAGCATTCTGCGACGCTGCTGCGCACCGTGAGCGAGTCGCATGCGAACCTGCAGACCGAATTGGCTTCGCGCGACGAACAACGTTTGACGGCATGGACCGAGGTGCTCGGTTCGATGGCGGCGTCGCTGGCCAAGGAGTGGGAGCAGGCAGGCACCAGCACGGCGAACCGGCAACAGGAAATCTGCACAACGCTGGAACAAACCGCGCGGGACATATCCGCTCAGAGCCAGGCGCACGCCAGCGAGACGATTGGCGAGATATCCAGACTCGTGCAAGCGGCGTCGGAAGCACCGAAAGCGGCGGCCGAAGTCGTCGCGGAATTGCGCCAGAAACTATCCGACAGCATGGTCCGCGATACCGCGATGCTCGAAGAGCGCAGCCGTCTGCTGGCCACGCTGGAAACCCTGCTCGACGCCGTGAACCACGCCTCCACGGAGCAGCGCTCGGCTGTCGATGCGCTCGTCGCCACGTCGGCGGATCTGCTGGAGCGCGTCGGCACGCAGTTCACCGACAAGGTCGAGGCCGAAACCGGCAAACTCGGCGCGGTGGCCGCGCAGGTCACCGGCAGCGCCGTCGAAGTCGCGAGCCTCGGCGAAGCGTTTGGTGCGGCCGTGCAGATGTTCGGCGAGTCGAACGACAAGCTGGTGACCCATCTGCAGCGTATCGAAACCGCGCTGGACAAGTCGCTCGCCCGCAGCGACGAACAGCTTGCCTACTACGTGGCGCAGGCTCGTGAAGTGATCGATCTGAGCATGATGTCGCAGAAGCAGATCGTCGAGGATCTGCAGCAGATCGCCAGTCAGCGCGCATCCGCCGGAGCCGATGCGGCATGAGCGAGGACATCGATGGCGGCGCGGAAGCGACCGCGCCGATATGGCCTGCCTTCGCCGACCTGATGTCGGCGTTGCTGGGTGCGTTCGTGCTGATCCTCGTATGTGTGATTGGCGTGCAGCTCGAACTCTCGACCCGGCTCGAACAGGAGGTCAAGCAGCGGCAGATGGAGACGCAGCGCCGCAAGACCCTCGAGCAGGCATTGGCGGGGCCGCTGGCTGCTGGACGCGTGACGCTGGTGAACGGGCGCATCGGCATCAACGGCAGCGTGTTGTTCGCGCTGAACTCCGATCAGTTGCAGCCTGAGGGTCGTGAGATTTTGAAGAGCCTGGCGGGGCCGCTGTCTGCGTATCTTCGGGCCAGTGACCAGATCCTGATGGTGAGCGGCTTTACCGACGACCGCCAGGTGAAGGGGGCTAACCGCGGCTTTGCCGACAACTGGGAGCTCTCGGCCCAGCGAGCGTTGACGGTGACGCGTGCGTTGATCGATGAAGGTATTCCGGTATCCTCAGTATTTGCGGCCGCGTTCGGTTCCGGGCAGCCGGTCGGTTCGAATGCCGACGAAGCAGGGCGTGCCCGCAACCGGCGTGTGGAAATCGCGCCGGTTCCGAGGCCGTCGTCTAACGCTACGGTGAAATCCGGTGACTAGCGGCAGTGGCGATATGAGCGGCAGCGATACGGCGAGCGGAGTCCGCGCGACGCTCGACGTCTGGCGCGAGCGCGGCGCCGATCGTCTGAATCCTGTCCGTTTTCGTTTTATTGAGGCGCTGGAGCGGCGGGCCGCCGGCCATAACGGCGAGGCACGACGTATTCTCGACAGCAGGCTTTCTGTTTTGGTCGCGGCCTATGCGCAGGCTCTTGAACGCGCCGAGTCGTGTGACACAGAAGCTGGATCTACGACCGCAACGTCGTCGTCGGGAAACACGCCGCCCGCTCGCGGAGCGCTTGCTGAGTTGACGGCTTACATGGCCAATCATGCACGGGCGGCGGATGGCCCCGCGCCGCGCTCGCACTCGTATCCCGAACTCGAGCTACTCGATTACTTCAGGGATGTCTGGTCGAAGCTCAGCGCGGAGAGCCAGTTGCGGCAGTCGCTGGAGCAGGTGCCTGGCAATGCCGGTCCACTCAATTCGAGTAGCCTCGTGCATCGGGCGCTTTCGTTGATGCGTGAACTCTCGCCGGGTTATCTGCAACAGTTTCTGTCGTACGTTGATGCTCTGTCGTGGATGGAACAGATAAACGGTGACGACGTCGCGGCGAGTAAAGATGCGCCTCGTGCCGGGAGCGCGAAGAAGGGCGCTCGGGGCAAACACCGCTAGCGCTAACGCTGAACGTTAAGCGCCCCGCGGATGCCTAGCTCGACGAGTTCGTCTGCTCAGCATTGCGGCAACCCAACAGGCGCCGCAGCGTCCCGGGTTCTTCCACCACCACGCCGGCCTCCGCAACCTCGCGCCACCAGCGCTGACCGCGATGCGGTGCGGCCAGATCCAGCCGCTCCCCCATGCGCGGCGTCGCCAGCAGAATCCCGCGCGACATGGCAAGTCCTACCACGCGTTCGAACGGCTCTTGCCAGCGATGCATGGCCAGATCGAACGTGCCGTTGTGAATCGGCACCATCCAGCGGCCGCGCAGATCGACATGGGCCTGCACGGTTTCATCAGGCTGCATGTGCACATACGGCCATTGCGCGTCGTAGGCGCCCGTTTCGAGCAGCGTCACATCGAACGGACCGAGCCGCTCGCCGATCGCCTTGAAACCGTCGAAGTAGCCGGTGTCGCCGCTGAAGAACACGCGCAGATCGCCGTCCACGATCACCCATGAGGCCCACAACGTACTGTTGCCATCAAAGAGGCTGCGGCCGGAGAAATGCTGGCCAGGCGTTGCGGTGAACGTCAGGCCGTCGATGTTCGTGCCTTGCCACCAGTCGAACTGCTGGACCTTCGACGCATCGATACCCCACTCGATCAGGCGGTCGCCGACACCCAGCGGCGTGAGGAACACGCCCGTTTTAGCGGCGAGCGCAATCACCGTCTCGCGGTCCAGGTGATCGTAGTGGTCGTGCGACAGAATCACGCCGCGCAGCGGCGGCAGATCGGCCAGCGCGATCGGCGGTGCATGAAAACGCTTTGGGCCAAAGCGCCGGAAAGGCGACGCCCGTTCGGCGAAGACCGGGTCGGTCAGCCAGAACTCGCCGCGCAGCTTGAGCAGCATGGTCGAATGCCCGAGGCGATACAGGCTGCGATCCGGCGCCGCATCGAGCTGTTCGCGCGTCAGCGCGTCGACGGGCATGGCGGCGGCCGGCGCGGTGCCGGCGGGCTTGTTGAGCAACATATTCCAGACGATGCCCAAGGTCTTGCCGATACCTTCGACAGGACGCGGCTTGACGTTGCGAAAGCGTTCGCCGTCGTGCTGGGCTGAGGAGTCGAACGACTCGCGCCCGCGACGGGCGGCTGTCAGGCCCAAAGCGCGGCGGATGGATCCGGTGAACGATGTCATGTAAGGCGTCCCGATACGGAAGGTGGGCGGAAAGTAGACTGTTCAGTGTAGTTTATCCTGAAAAAAAGTAAACTGCATAGTGTAAAATTTGGCCATGGATACCCGCGATACGCCTCTCCGTTTGACCGACCGCAAGCGCGCCGCCATCATCAGTGCGGCGATCGAAGAATTCCTTGCGGCCGGTTTCGACGCCACCAGCATGGACCGCGTCGCTGCTCGGGCCGGCGTCTCGAAGCGCACGGTCTACAACCATTTTCCGAGCAAGGAAGCGCTGTTCGCCGCGATCATGCGGCAACTGTGGGAATCGAGTGACGCCGGCGCGGCACCGGCTTATTCCGCCTCGGAGCCGTTGCGTCCGCAGTTGCTCCAACTGCTGCTGAAAAAGCTCAGCCTGCTGAATAACGAGGCGTTTCTCTCGCTCGCGCGGGTGGCGATTGCGGCGGGCATTCATTCGCCGGAGCGCGCGCGCGACATGGTAGCGCGCATGGGCGAGCGTGAAGAAGACCTGACCATATGGGTCCGCGCAGCGGCGGCCGATGGGCGTCTCAAGACCTCAGATCCGGTGTTCGCTTCGCTGCAGTTGCAGAGTCTGGTGAAGGCGTTCGCTTTCTGGCCGCAGGTGACGATGGGGCAGCCGCCTCTTGGCAAGGCCGAACAGAAGCACGTAGCGGAATCCGCGGTGGATATGTTTCTGGCGCGTTATGCGTGAATGCTGAAGAACGGGCGGGAAATCCGGCCTATGCTATAGCGTCCGCCCTTTCTCTGCGATCTTCGGAGCGATCATGTCCACACCCGCAACAGATAACGGCATCGTCACGGTGCCGACGCATCGCACGGTGGAGCAAGCCGCCGACAAACTCGCTTCGTTGATCGAAGCCAAGGGCATCCTCCTGTTTGCGCGCATCAACTTTGCGGCGGATGCGGAGCGCGCCGGGCTCACGATGAACCCGTCGCAATTGATCGTGTTTGGCAATCCGCGAGCCGGCACGCCGCTAATGCAGGCGGTGCCCACCGCTGCGCTTGATTTGCCGCTCAAGGTGCTGGTGTGGCAGGACGGCGACCACCGCGTCTGGTACTCGTATAACGCGACGAGCTATCTGCAGGAACGGCATGGGTTGGCTGCGGATCTGATGAAACCCATTGATGCCGTTGCAGCGCTTGTGCAGGCGGCTGCGGCTGAGTGAACGCGGCGTCGTTGTCGGTCGAATTCAGTTCGTCCCGAACAGGCTCACCGAATCAGGCAGCCTGAGCCGTAATCAATCGCAGACCCCAACCCGCGCGAATCGTGCCGTCGCTTTGCTGTAAGCGAGAGAGTCTTTGCAGTAACGCCGCGCGCAGTCGTTCGCGTGGCGCTTCGGCCATCCGGTCAATATCGTAGGTCCCGAGCAGCGAGTTCCACAGTTCGTCGGGACTGGGTGCCCATTCGATTTCAACGTCTTCAAACTCGATGTTCTGGAACTCGCGACCGAGGAGTTCGATCCAGCCGTCTTCAGTGCTCGTTCGGCGGTCTCCAAACGGCAGGTGTGACAGATGTTCCCTGGCGATCGGCCTGAAAACCTCCATAAAAATTTCGCGTACCTCTCCTTGCAGGAAGCTTCGCCCGACGATTGCGGCCAACCGTCCACGCGGGCGTAGAACGCGCCGGATCTCGCTGAGCACCTGCTCGATATCCCGCATGAGCATCAAGGCCATGTGGGATATGACGACGTCCACCGAGCCTGTACCGAGAGACAAGGTCTGGGCACGCTCGTTTAACAGGGTGACATCGCCCGGCAGCGCCGCGCTTGCTGCGTCCAGTTCGCTCTGGCTCATGTCTACGCCAACGAGCCGCAGCGGTGAGCGCCGACGCTCAGCCAGCAGCTTGAGCAGATATCCGTCGCCACAAGCGAGATCAAGGACCGTTTGTGCGGTAGCGGCAGTGGGTACGCAGGAGGCGAGAAGCGCGTATGACGATGCATATTGCGCGTGCCGCGTACGAGCGGGTAGCGCGCCAAACATGGCGCTGGTTACACCGGGCAGACGGCGATGCGCATCCTGCAGATACTGTTCGGCGGGGGACAGGTTTTCCATATATTCCTTGGGGCCTTTTCATTACAAGGGGTCTTTCGGCACGCAAGCGGAATGAGCCGGACTGGCTTGCAGTTCAACTTACACTTCGTTCCAGCCACGCCGGGGAAATCCCTCTGGTCGATACGAGCCAGAGTGTAGATGACGACGGGTCGCGAAGCGCAACTGGCCTTCGCCGGCGTCGTCCAAAGCGCTGATTTTGCCGGATTCCCATACCCCCGTACTTCTCCTGGTACGCCCGAAAACCGGCTCGCTTTCCTGCCGGGTCCCACCGCCCGGCCTTACCCACTCCCGCTTTCAGCGCACCCGCCTTTCATTGTTTGCGATTCGCGAATGACGTATTCGGCGGTTGTGCCGTACCGACTATGCCGCTCTTGCACCTATCTTTGCAGCATCGATGTCGTGCATCCACGCGCGCCGATCGATATCTGTTCAACGAACCCGACGGCGCGGCCGGAGCATGCAAACGTCGTTCGTCGGCAGCAAAGGCGCCGGTTGCCAGGCGCCCCGCATGCGGCGACCGGCTCTAGGAGACAAAGATGAAATCGAATGACTGGGATGTGGCGTATGAGTGGAAAGCCGTGGTGCTGCTGGCGCTCGGCTTCGGGCTGGTGGGCCTCGACCGGTGGCTGATCGCGCCGCTGTTCCCGTCCATCATGCGGGATCTGCACCTGACCGCGCAGGACGTCGGCAACTGCATCGGCATACTCGGGCTTTCGTGGGGCATCTTCGCGGCGCTGATGGGCGGCATCTCCGACAAGATCGGACGTCGTAAGGTGCTGATTCCGGCGATCATCGTTTTTTCGCTGCTGTCGGGCTTTTCCGGGCTCGCCGGCGGCCTGATGAGTCTGCTCGCCGTGCGCGCGCTGATGGGCGTCGCTGAAGGATCGTTTTGCCCGACGAGCTTCGCCGCCACCGCCGATGCGTCTCATCCGAAGCGGCGCGGCTTCAATCTCGGCCTCCAGCAAAGCGGCTTCGCGCTATTCGGACTTGCGCTGTCGCCGATCATCGCAACGCAACTGCTTAGTGTGATGTCGTGGCGCGGCGTGTTCGCGCTGGTGTCGATTCCTGGCCTGATTCTCGGTCTGTTGATGTTCCGCGTGATCCGTGAACCGCAAGCCGCGCCGAAGCCTGTCGCGACGACCACCGCGCGCGGCAACTGGCGCGACGTGCTGAAGAGCCGCAACATTCGCGTTGCGATGGCAGCGCTGTTCTGCGCGATGACGGGCGTGTTCGTGCTGGGCGCGATGCTGCCACTCTATCTCACCGAGTATCTGTCGCTCGACACGCAGCACATGGGCGTCGTCGTATCGGCGATCGGATTTGGTGGATTTATCGGACAGTTCGGCTTGCCGGGCCTGTCCGATCTCGTCGGCCGGCGCGTGGCGAGCATCGTCGGCTTTGCGGGCACGGCGGTCATGCTGTACCTGTTCCGTGGACTTGGCGCGCAGCCGGTCGAACTGTTCGCGGTGCTGTTCGTCGCGTCGTTCTTCACGCTTGGCCTGGTTTCGCTGCTGTCCGGACCCGTCGCGACGGAAGCCGCACCAGTGGGGATGCTTTCGACTGCAATCGGCGTCGTGGTGGGCGCGGGCGAGATCTTTGGCGGCGGCGTTGCGCCGGCGCTGGCCGGCTTCGTCGCGACGCACTTCGGAATCCAGAACATTCTCTGGCTGCCGATCTCTGCGGTGCTGCTCGGCATCGGCGTGAGTCTGCTGCTCGAAGAAACTGCACCGGCCATTCTGCGTCGACGCAATATCCGTGCTGCGCTCGAGTTGCCAGCGGCCGGACGGCCCGACTAGATTGCCCGATTCCGCACGATCACGCGGCACATCGCTCCGGAAAAACCCCAGGCATTCCAGAGCGATGCGCCGCCGGCTGTTGCAGCACGGCCCATGTACACTGACGCGCTGAACCGGAGAGACCGGTGCGATCGGCGGAGAGGGAAGCAGCGTGGACCGTTTTCTGAGTATCGAAGCCTTCGTGCGCGTAGCGGAGACCAGCAGCTTTGCCGAAGCATCGCGGCAACTCGGCGTGACGAGTTCGGTCATCACGACCCGCATCCAGCAGCTGGAGAAGTTCGTCAATGCGCCGCTCTTTCATCGAAGCACGCGGCATGTGCGGCTGTCCGAAGTGGGCGAGGCGTTCTATCGCGAATGCGCGGAAGTGGTCGGGCGCGTCAACGAACTGACCGACCAGATGCGCGAACTGCGCGCGACGCCCACCGGCCGGATGCGCATCCAGGTGCTGCCGGGCTTCGCGCTAGGCCACTTCGGCGCGCCGCTCGCCGAATTCAACCGCCGCTATCCCGGCATTCAGCTCGACGTGATCGTCAACGACCGGGTGGTCGATCCCATCGAAGAAGGCTTCGACGTCGCGTTCCAGATATTCCCGCCCATTTCCGAATCGCTGATCGAGCGGCGGCTCTTCGCGGTGCGCCGGCTGTTCTGCGCGACCCCCGCGTATGTCAGCGAGCATGGCGCGCCGCAACATCCACGCGATTTGCTGCAGCACACCACGGCGCTCTATTCGGGCTATCCCTCGCGTAATCGATGGACAATGACGCGCGGCGACGAAGTCGTCGAAATGGAATTGCCCGGCATGATCCGGTCGAACTCCGTGCACCTGCTGCGCGACTACGCGCTCACGGGCGGCGGCGTCGTATGTCTGCCGACACTCGTGGCGAGCGCCGCGCTGCTGGACGGCTCGCTCGTGCCGATCCTGACGGAGTACACGCTGTCGGCGCTGAGCTTCGCAGCCGTTTATCCCGCAACGCAACGACAGGCGCTGAAGGTGAAAGCGCTCGTCGAGTTTCTCGCCGAATATCTCGGCCCAGAGCCCGCATGGGATCGGCCGCTGATCGAGCGCGGCTGGGTGAGCTAGCGCGGCGATTATTTGCAAAGTGCAAATGCCGTAGTCGCCCGATCGCCGGTTGTTGCCGGCCCGCTGTGCTCCTAAAGTTCAATCCAACGACAAACACTTTTCATCACAGGAGACAGCGATGACCGAGTCGTCATTCCACACCGTTTTTGCCTCGCTCGACGGCTACCGCAAGGGCGAGATCGAAATCACGAGCGGCGACGCGCGCCACTACGTGTTCTCCAACGTCTTCGAAGCCGCTGCCCAGTCTGCGCCCTACGAAAAGGTCGTGGTCGGCAAGAATCTCGATTACGTGATCGAGACGCTGCGCGCGGAAGGACAGTCTGCCTGGTTCGCCTGCGCGCACGACGAATTCGTGATCCTGATGGACGGCGAAGTCCGCATCGACTTTATCCAGCTTGCCGCGCCGCCGAAGAGCGGGATCGGCACCGTTCACGCTGGCGCCAACCCCACCGGCCGTCCGATGGGCCACGTGGTGCTGCGCCGTGGCCACCAGGCGCTACTGCCGGCCCGCTGCGCGTATCGCTTCAGCGCCGAGAAAAGCGGCGTCGCCCTCGTGCAAACGATGATCGGCGAGCTCTCGGTGCAAAAGTGGGCCGACATCTGCCTGCATTGAGACGCATCGCCGAACCGAACACCGCCCATTCAGGAGACAAGCCATGGCAACCCTCACGACCAACGACCTTCCAGCCGGCTTTGCCGCCGACACCGTGCGCGCGAGCGAACCCGACACCGTGACCGGCTATCGCCGCTTCACGCTCGGCGAATTCGAATTCATGCGCGACGAGTACTTCGTCAAGATCAACTGGCCGGCCAAAGGTCAGACCCGCACCCATAACGTTCCCGCCGACGCTTTCCTGCGCGCGATGATGCGCGACGTCGCGTGGGGCTTCTTCTACGGCTGGGTCAATTTCGACCACGTGTTCGGCACGCGCAATCATTACGGCAAGGTCGATGTGTACGCCGGCTCGTTCAACGGCATCATGAAGGAAGCGGGCGTCGACTACATCGAGACCTTCGAAACGCCGACGATCATGGCGACCTTCAAGGCGATCCTGCACGACTGGACCAACGAAGGCTTCGATCCGTTCGCGGCGCCGGAAGAAACCGGCACGGCATTTGGCCGCAAGCACGGCGACAACGATGCAGCGATCGAACGCACACGGGTCGCGACGCGCCGCATGCCGGGCCTCGAAGGCGACTCGCCGCTGCGCGACGAGCTGCCCGTGAACCGCGCCTTCGCCGACGTCGTGCAGGACGAGCCGGAGGTGCATGTCGAACCCGGCTTCGAAGGGCAGTTACACGCGTTCAATCTGTTCAAGTATCTTTCGCGCTCGGACGTCACGTGGAATCCGTCGGTCACGTCAGTGTGCGGGCAAAGTCTGTTCTGTCCGACCACCGAGGAATACATCCTGCCGGTTTTTCATGGCAACGATCGCGTCGAGTGGTTCCTGCAGCTCTCCGACGAGATCGTCTGGGACATCGGCGACAAGAACACGGGCGCGCCGCGCGCGCGGATCACGATGCGCGCGGGCGACATCTGCGCGATGCCCGCCGACATCCGCCATCAAGGCTACTCGACCAAACGCTCGATGCTGCTCGTCTGGGAGAACGCGACGCCCGGCCTGCCGAAACGCTATGAGAGCGGCGAACTGAAGCCCTATCCGGTCGACTTCTGAGTGACCGGTTACTCAATTCACCGCGCCTGCATTCCCTGAAGGACTACTATGCAAACCAAACTGTTCATCGACGGCCGGTTCACAGATGCCGTCGAAGGCGGGACGATCGATGTGCTCAATCCGCATGACGGCTCGCTGATCACGAAAATCGCCGCTGCCACTGCCGCCGATGTCGATCTCACCGTAGACGCCGCCGCGCGCGCGTTCCCGAAGTGGTCCGCGATGGCGGCCGCGGATCGCGGCCGCCTGCTGCTGCGTCTCGCCGACGCGATCGAAGCCAACGCCGAAGAACTCGCGCAACTCGAATCGCTCGATACCGGCCATCCGATCCGCGATTCGCGTGCGCTCGACGTGCCGCGTACGGCTGCGTGCTTCCGTTACTTCGGAGGTATGGCCGACAAGCTGCAAGGCTCCGTGATCCCCGTCGAATCCGGCTTTCTCAACTACGTGCAGCGCGCGCCGATCGGCGTCGTGGGGCAGATCGTGCCGTGGAATTTCCCGCTGATGTTCACCAGCTGGAAGATGGGCCCGGCGCTGGCCGCCGGTAACACGGTCGTGCTCAAGCCCTCGGAAATCACGCCGCTTTCGACGCTGCGCATCGTCGAGCTGATGGCGGAGGTCGGTTTTCCGGCGGGTGTGGTCAATATCGTGGCGGGCTACGGTCACACGGCCGGACAGCGGCTCGCCGAACATGAAGGCGTCGGCAAGATCGCGTTCACCGGTTCGACGGCGACAGGGCGGCGTATCGTCGAGGCATCGCAGGGCAATCTCAAGCGCGTGCAACTCGAACTGGGCGGGAAGGGCGCCAACATCGTGTTCGACGATGCGAATCTCGACGCAGCCGTCAATGGTGCCGCGTGGGCGATCTTCCACAACCAGGGGCAGGCGTGCATTGCCGGCTCGCGACTGATCCTGCACGAGCGTATCGCCGATGCGTTCCTCGAGCGCTTCGGCGCGCTGGCGTCGACGATTCGCGTTGGCAATCCGCTCGATCCCGAGACCGAAATGGGGCCGCTCACATCGAAGCAGCATCTCGAACGCGTGCTCGCCTATGTCGATGTCGCACGTGAACAGGGTGGCCGCGTGCTGGCCGGTGGCGCCGCACCGCGCGATGCTGCGCTCGCGAACGGCTATTACGTGCGGCCGACCGTCGTCGAAGCCGCGACGCCGAACGATCGCATCGCGCAGGAAGAAGTGTTCGGGCCTTTCGTGACGGTGCTGCGTTTCCGCACCGATGAAGAAGCGTTGGCGATCGCCAATGGTACTGACTACGGCCTAGGAAGCGGACTGTGGACGCGCGATCTGTCGCGCGCACATCGCGTCGCTGGACAGATTCAAGCGGGCATGTGCTGGATCAACTGCTACAAGCGCGTCAATCCGGGAAGTCCGTTCGGCGGCGTAGGGAAATCGGGCTATGGCCGCGAGATGGGCTTCGAGGCGATGCACGACTACACGGAAGCGCGTTCGGTGTGGGTCAATGTCGATGGCAATGTGCCGCCGCATTTCCAGCGCTGAGGTTCGCATGGAGCGCTTCGTCTATCAGGGCATGCCTTCGCGCGTGGTATTCGAATGGGGCGCGCTCGCGACGCTGCCCGCGGAAGTGGAGCGTCTAGGTTCCCGCCGCGCGCTGATTCTCGCGACGCCCGACCAGCTTCCGTTAGCCGACGAGGTCGCGCGCGTACTCGGCGCACGCGCCGTGGGCGTACATGCGCAGGCCGTGATGCACGTGCCAGTCGAAGTGGCGCGCGCCGCACGCGATGCAGCGCAAGCGCTCGACGCCGACTGCTGCGTGGCCGTCGGCGGCGGCTCGACGATCGGGCTTGGCAAGGCGATCGCGCTCGAATCGTCACTGCCGATCGTTGCAGTGCCCACGACTTACGCCGGTTCCGAGATGACGCCGATCTACGGACTCACCGAAGGCCGTCTCAAGCGTACGGGCCGCGACGCGCGTGTGTTGCCGCGCACGGTGATCTACGATCCGTCGCTGACGTTATCGTTGCCGGTGGCGGTATCGGCCGCGTCGGGCATCAACGCGATGGCGCACGCGGTGGAAGCGCTCTATGCCGAAGACGCGAACCCGGTCGTCAGTCTGATGGCGGAAGAAGCGATCCGTGCGCTGGGCGAAGCGCTGCCCGTTATCGTTCGTATACCTGATGACAAGACGATGCGCAGCCGCGCGCTGTACGGTGCGTGGCTCGCGGGAACGTGCCTCGGATCGGTGGGCATGGCGCTGCATCACAAACTGTGTCACACGCTCGGCGGCACGTTTAATCTGCCGCACGCGCAAACACACGCAGCGATGCTGCCGCATACCGCGCACTATAACCATACCGCGGCACCCGACGCGCTGGCGCGCGTGGCACGTGCGCTCGGCGGCAACGATGCGGCCGATGCGGGTTCGCTGCTGTTCGAACTCAACCGCGCGCTCGGTATTCCGGCGGCGCTTGCGCAGATCGGCATGCCGGAAGAAGGGCTCGACGAAGCGGCGGATCTCGCGTGCAAGAATCCCTACGCGAATCCACGCCCCATCGAACGCGATGCGATTCGTGCGCTGCTGCAGCGCGCGTGGCAAGGTGCGGCGCCGGCCTGAGCACGAAAGACCAATTCATGGAGGAAGACATGCGACGTTTCTTCGCCGTATTTGCCACCGATAAACCTGGCATGCGCGACGTGCGCGAACGCGTGCGCCCGAATCATCGAAGCTGGCTGCGCAGCGCCGCACACGGCGTGCTCGTGCGTCTCGGCGGTCCGACGCTCGCGCCACAATGCGACGCGATGAACGGCACGTTGCTGGTTGTCGAAGCGGAAGGCATCGACGATGTGATGGCGTTTGTGAGCAACGATCCGTACATGCAGGCGGGGCTGTTCGATCGCGTTGAAGTGCGGCCGTGGGACTGGAGCCTCGGCAATCCCGAGCGGAGAGTGTAGGCGATGGACGGGACGCGGCTCTGTCTTTTCGCCGATGTGCCGGACGGCGGCGCGCGGGTTGTGGATGGAACAGATGAGCGCGTGCCTATTGTGATCGTGCGGCGTGGCGAGCAGGTCTGGGCCTATGCCAACCGCTGCCCGCATTTTTCGGTGCCGCTCGACTTCGAGCCTGGCGAAGTCTTGTGCTATCGCGAGCAGGTGCTGATGTGCGCGCACCATAGCGCGCTGTTTCGCTTCGAGGACGGACATTGCATCGAAGGTCCGTGCGCAGGGGCGAATCTGGA
>NZ_JAMFSB010000365.1 GCF_026225065.1 Paraburkholderia sp.
ACCCCCGCCAGCGAATTCCCATTGCTATCCAGCCCCGGCGACCAGACGCAAACCGCCATTTCCCCCGGCAGCACCGCGACAATTCCACCACCCACACCGCTCTTGGCCGGCAATCCGACGCGATAGACAAAATCCCCCGCCGCATCATAGGTACCGCACGTCAACATCAGCGCCGACAAGCGTTTAGCCGAACTGCTGTCAAGGATCCGCTCGCCGGTCGCCGGCACCACACCGCCATTACTCAGAAACAACGCCGCCTTCGCCAGCTCGACGCAACTCATCGAGATCGCGCATTGCCGGCAATACGCATCCACCACCGAGTGCACCGGCATTTCCATATTGCCGAAGCTGGCCATGAAATGCGCCATCGCCTGGTTCCGATCGGCGTTTTGCAACTCCGATTGCGCGACACGCAAATCGTAGTCGATCGTCACCTCGCCGGTCAGCCGTCGCATGAACTCCACCAATGCGGTCTCCGCTTGCACGAACCGTCGGCACAGCACGTCGGTGACCACCAGCGCGCCAGCGTTGATAAACGGATTGCGCGGCTTGCCTTGCTCGGCTTCGAGTTGCACCAACGAATTGAATGGCGTTCCTGACGGCTCGCGCCCGACGCGTTGCCACAGGGCATCGCCGAGCAGCCGAAAGGCCATCGTGCAGGCGAATAGCTTGGAAATACTCTGGATGGAAAAGCGGGTGTCGGCCTCGCCGGTCCTGAAGACCTCACCGGTGTTCGTGACAATGGCCATGCCGAAGCTGTTGGCTGGGACCCTGGCCAGCTCGGGAATATAGTCGGCAACGCGACCGGTACCCAGATAGGGCTGCAGATCGTGGCGGATCTGTTCGAGGATGCCTTGGTAGTTCATAAGCGAGGGCGAGCGTGGAAGCCGGGATTTTACTGGCAAGCCATTGCAAATAGTAAATCGGCCACCATCCCACTGCCTGTCCACGCTCAACACACCCAACGCGCTCAACGGACCCAGCGCTCGCGCTCAGTGCGCCCCAGCCGCATCCGGCCCACCGCCACCTTTGGCAGGCCGCGTAATCCAGATCAGCGGAATGATCAAAATAAAAATGATCGCCGAGATAAAGAAGATGTCGTTCAGCCCCATCATCGCCGCCTGGGTATTCACATTGAAATCGAACAGTGCATTCGACGACTGCGTATTCAGATGCAGCAGCGACTGGGTCGAATCGATCTGCTGGTTGAACAGCGGATTATTGATGCTGGCCTGCTCCGTCAACCTGGCATGGTGGAGCACGGTGCGATTATTCCACTCGTTGCCAGCGATCGACGTGCCCACCGCGCCGCAAAACACCCGCGCAAAATTTGACAGACCCGCTGCCGCTGGAATCTTCTGAGGCGGTTGCCCGGACAGAATGATCGCCGTCAACGGGACGAAGAACAGCGCCATCGGGATGCCTTGCAGCAGCGTCGGCAGCACCAGATGCCACGTGTCGATTTCAATCACGTATTTGGAACGCATGTAAAACACGATCGCAAAGCCGATAAAGGCGAGCGTCGCGATAATGCGCGCGTCCGAGCGCGGCAGCAAACGGCCCATTACCGGCGCGAGAAGCACCGCGAATATGCCGAGCGGCGCGGTCACAAGGCCAGCATCCACTGACCGGTAATTCAGGTATTCCTGCATCCATTGCGGCAGCAGCACGAGGTTGCCGAAGAACACGCCATAGGCCACCGAGATCGCAATCGTGCCGCCCAAAAAGTTGCGCTGCGTGAACAGACGCAGATCGACGATCGGATTGTCTTCGGTGAGCTCCCATACCAGGAAGAACGCAAAGCTGATCAGCGCCGTGATGCCGAGAATGACGATCACCGGCGACGAGAACCAGTCGAGGTCTTTGCCCTTGTCGAGCATCACCTGCAGCGAAGCGACCCAGGTGATCAGCAGGCCGAGACCCACCACGTCGATAGGCGGCTTGCGGGTGGGCGTTTCGCGGGTGCGGTAGATCATCCACGTGACCCCGGCCGCGAAAATCCCCACGGGGATATTGATGTAGAAGATCCACGACCAGCTATAGCTGTCCGTGATCCAGCCGCCGAGCGCCGGTCCGGCAATCGGGCCGACCGTGGCGGTCATGGCCCACAACGCGAGCGCCGTCGACGACTTCTCCTTCGGATACGAGCCCAGCAGAATGGCCTGCGAAAGCGGAATCAGCGGGCCGGCCACGGCGCCCTGCAAGACCCGCGCGAGCAGCAGGATGGGCAGCGTGGGTGCGATGCCGCACAGCCACGACGACACTACGAACATCAGAATTGCGCCGACGAACAGTTTGATCTGACCGATGCGCTGCGTGAGCCAGCCGGTCAGCGGAATCGACACCGCGTTGGCGGCGGCGAACACGGTAATGACCCACGTGCCTTCGTCGACCGACACGCCCAGGTTACCCGAAATGGTCGGAATGGCGACATTCGCGATCGACGTATCGAGCACGTTCATGAAGGTGGCGAGCGCAACGGCGATTGTCGCGAGGACGAGCTGGCCGCCTTTAAGCGGGGGTGGAGGCGGAGGCGGCCGCGGGGCCGATGCGGGCGCAGGGGTGGGCTGGCTCAATCGATTCTCCGGAGCGGTGTCGTAAGCGATGCGGGTGCGAGATGCTGGCTTGCTGGACGGCGGTGGCTCACCGCTGGCCCAATGGCTGTCAAAAGAATACCTGCATTCGCCAAATAGGGTTATCCACGTGCACGGGGCACGCAGGGCAAGGCTCGCCAAGGGCGGCAAAAAGATGCACGAAAGCGTATGCTCGCGGCTGTGATCCGCCGGTGCCGCGCAAAGGGCGTCGGGTCGCTCATGCGCATCGAAACAAAAGACAAAAGACAGAAAGCAAAGGGAGTCTGAAATGGCTTGGGAAGAATTCGAACATGGCTGGCGCCTCGCGCCTGCCATCCCGCCGGCCGATGCGCCGGCTCGCGCGCTGGTGGTCCTGCTGCATGGCGTCGGCAGCAACGCGCAAGACCTGCTTCCGCTCGCCGACCGCTGGAGCGAGACATTTCCCGATGTCGCCTTTACCTCGCTCGACGGCAGCGAACGCTTCGACGGCGGTTTTGCTGGCCGGCAATGGTTCAGCCTGCGCGACGTGAACGAGGCGAATCGCATTGGCCGCGTTGCGGATGCTTACCCGCCGCTGCGGCGCATGCTCGAAAACGAGTTGCAACATTGGCAGCTTTCTTTCGAAAAGCTTGCGCTGGTGGGGTTCTCGCAAGGCTCGATGATGGCGCTGCATCACGCGGCGACGAGCGACGACGCGCCCGCTGCCGTCGTGGCGTATTCAGGACGCCTTGCTTCCCGGATCACCACGCAGGCGCGCACACCGCTGACGCTGGTGCACGGCGTCGAAGATGCGGTCATTCCCGTCGCCGAACTCGAACGCGCGGCCCATGCGTTCAGCGACGCGGGCTATGCAGTCGGCGCATTTGCGTTGCCGGGTATTGGTCATACGATTTCGGGCGAAGGATTGGTGCTGGGACGCGATGCGCTCGTCCGGGCACTGGGGGCAAAGGCCCCTTGAAACAGGCCGAAATAAGGTCCGAAAGAATTGGGAAATAAAGTAAGCCTAAAGAATTTGTTCTACTTGCCGTTAATGGTTCAATAGCGCGAAAATCACGCGCGCTGCATAAAGATCTTGCTGCACCCGCGGGGGTGTCGGGTGGGCTTGGTGCGGTACAACGGGGATTCATCGCAGCACCCGCAAGGGCGATAACGACAAACGCAGAGCCTTCATATGGCCAGACCGAAGCCGCATCATCCACTTTTCAGGGGACTGTTCCGTCACACCGTGGCGGTCGACCTCGGCACGGCCAATACCCTGATCTACACCGACGACGGTGGCATCGTGCTCAATCAGCCGTCGGTGGTGTGCTTCCAGAGGCAGCCCCAGGCAGGCCAGAAGCGGGTGGCAGCAGTGGGCGCCCAGGCCAGACAACTGCTCGGCCGCGCGCCCAACAATCTCGAGACGGTGCGGCCGATGCGCCACGGCGTGATCGCCAATTTTTCCGCTGCGGAACACATGATTCGCCAGTTCGTGGAGATGGCCCGGCCCAGACCGCTGTTCGGCCGCCGCGCTGCATTCACGATCTGCGTGCCGGCCGGGGCAACCCAGGTCGAGCGCCGCGCCATCAAGGAAGCCGCCGTCGCGGCGGGGGCCTGGAAAGTGAGCCTGATCGGCGAGTCGCTGGCTTCGGCAGTCGGTGCGGGCTTGCCGGTATCGTCGGCAACCGGCTCGATGGTGGTCGATATCGGCGGCGGCACGACGGAAGTCGGGGTGATCGCGCTTGGCGGCATGGCCTATAACGGCTCGGTTCGCGTCGGCGGCGACCAGTTCGACGTGGCGATCGTCAACTATGTGCGCAGCTTGTATGGGGTGCTGCTCGGCGAGCAGACCGCGGAGCACGTGAAAAAGACCATCGGCTCGGCCATGCGCGACGTGCCGATGGAGCGCATGAACGCCACTGGCCGCAGCGTCGACGATGGCCTGCCGCGCACGGTCGAACTGAACAACCACGATATCGCCGATGCCATCGAAGGGCCGCTACGCCAGGTGATCGGCGCTGTGAAAGCGGCGCTCGAATGCGCGCCGGCCGAACTGGTGACCGATATTGCCGACTCGGGCATCGTACTGACCGGTGGCGGCGCGCTGCTCGCCAACCTGGGACGGCGTCTGACCGCTGAACTCGGACTCGGCGTGCGCATCGCCGATGAACCGCTCACGTGCGCGGTGCGCGGTGCGGGGACGGCGGCGGAAGCCGGCCTGCTGGACGAACTCGTCTACGAATAACGCGTGACGGGCGATATCGAGCTCTCCAACGGCTTGCACATGCCCTACGTCGAAGCAGGCGAGGGCGAACTGCTGCTGTTCGTGCACGGCTCGCTTTGCGATTCCCGCTACTGGCAGCCGCAACTCGACGGACTGGCGAAGCATTACCGCTGCGTGGCGGTGAGCCTCACCCATTACTGGCCGGTCACGGATACGCCGGCCGACATGCCGTTCAGCTGGAGCAATCATGCGGACGAGCTGGCCGAATTCATCGAACGCTTTGGCGCTGGGCCGGCACATGTCGTGGGGCATTCGCGCGGCGGCTGCGTGGTGTTTCATTTTGCACGGCGTCATGCGCAGCATGTGCGCACGGTGACGCTCGCCGACCCGGGCGGGCCGCTGCAGATTGCAGGGCGGCCGGTTGTCAGCCTGCCGGAAACGGTCAATGCATTGCGGGCGCGGGCCGCCCAGTTGATCGAAGAAGGCAATGTGGATGCGGGCCTGCAACTGTTCGTCGATTCGGTGAGCCGTCCTGGCTTCTGGGCAAAAAGCACGCTGGCATTCCGCACGATGGCGATCGACAACGCCCACACGCTGGCGCGTCAGTTCCGCGATCCGCTGCCGCCCTATACGCCCGAAGATGCGGCGCAGGTTCGCTGCCCCGTGCTATTGATCGACGGGGAGAAGAGTCCCGAGATGTTCAGGCGCACCGCGACTGCGCTCGCATCGTGGTTGCCGGATG
>NZ_JAMFSB010000366.1 GCF_026225065.1 Paraburkholderia sp.
AGCGCGTGGGTTTCGCCCGGGCGCTGGTCGTGGACCCGACGCTGCTGCTGATGGACGAGCCGTTCTCCGCGCTCGACGTGCTGACCGCCGAAACGCTGCGTACCGACCTGCTGGATCTGTGGACTCAGGGTCGTATGCCGATCAAGTCGGTGCTGATCGTCACGCACAACATCGAAGAAGCGGTGTTCATGTGCGACCGCATTCTGGTGCTGTCGTCGAATCCGGGCCGCGTGATCGCCGAGATCAAGGTGCCGTTCAATCACCCGCGCAATCGTCTCGATCCGGTGTTCCGCAAACTGGTGGACGAGATCTACGCGAAGATGACCGCGCGTCAGACCGACGAGTCGACGAAGAAGGGCCTGGAACTGGGAAGCTGGCTGCCGCATGTGTCGACCAACCTGATGGCCGGTCTGATCGAAATGCTGGCTGCGGCACCGTACCATGGCCGCGCGGACATGCCGGAAATTGCCCGTTCGCTGCATCTCGAGGTGGACGATCTGTTCCCGGTCGCCGAAGTGTTGCAGCATCTGGGCTTTGCCGACGTGCGCGAAGGGGATATTTTCCTGACGCCTCCGGCACGCGTGTTCTCCGAGTTCGGCACTCAGGAGCGGAAGATGATGTTCGCCGAGCATCTGCTGCGTCACGTGCCGCTCGCTGCGCGAATCAAGAAGGTGCTCAACGAGCGCCCGGGACATCGTGCCCCGCGTGTGCGCTTCGAACAGGAACTGGAAGATTTTCTGTCGGACAGCGCGGCGGAAGAAACGCTCGACGCGGTCATCAACTGGGGCCGCTATGGCGAGATCTTCTCGTACAACGACCAGACGGAAATTTTCAGTCTCGAGGACGTGGAGTCCTGATACGTCAGGTTCGAAGTGAATAGCAAAGGGGCGGCAAGGTTAGACCTTGCCGCCCCTTTTGCTTTATTGGAGATTGCCCCAGCGGTCCACAGCCGGTTCGGCCGAAGCCCACTTCCAGCCTTGGTCCTGCAGACAGGTGCTGGCGGTGTACCAGCTTTCGTGCGCGTCCGGCTTGTTGCTGTCCGCGACCGAGAAGACAAAGTCCTTGCAGATGGCGAGTGCCGACGTGAACGCACGCGTCACGCGCACTTCGCCGTGACCGTTCTCGATCGGCATCTTGTGCTTGACGCTCCACGGTTTGGTCTCGCCCACCGCCATGTTGCCTGCGAGCTGCGCCATCTCGTTCTGCTGGTCGCTGTGCATGTTGCGCATGTAGCGGGCCACGGCTTCGTCGGTTGCTGCTTGCACTGCAATGCCGACGCCGATGCCGATGGCGGGATTGGCGGTGACAAGGCCCGAAGCGACCCCGGCGGCCGCACCCACCGACGAGCAGCCGCTCGTCAGCACACTCGCGCCGACGCACAACGCAGCGGCCAGCACCAACCGCACGCGCGTGGGCATTGTCAGACGCGATTTCATTGCAGCGCGCCCCAGCGTTCGGTGGCGGGTTCTGCGGAAGCCCACTTCCACGCCGTGCCGTCGCGGCAGATCGAGGCGACGTAGAACGCGCTGCTGGCAGGCTTATCTTTGGTCGCGTCCACATCGACCGAGAAGACGATTTCCTTGCAGTCGAGCGTGCCCGCACTGATGGTGCGGCTCACGGTGACACGGCCGTGCGTGTCGTCTTCGATCGGCACGCTATGCGTGACGCTCCACGGTGCGATGGCGCCGACATCGAGTGGTCCGGCCACCTTGGCGATACCGTCTTGCGTATTGCGGTGGGCGACGCGTTCCGTGTACTGCACGCCAGCCTGCGCCGCGGCCACGGCGCCGAGGCCGATACCGGTGGCGACCGCGGCGTTGCGGGTGACCGACGAGGCGATTGCGGCGCCGCCGATACCCGCGCCTGCGGTGGCGGTCTCCGAGTAGAGCGAACTGCAGCCGCTCAGATTGGCTGAGATCAGAACCGCGACGGCCAGCGCCGTGAACGATGTGAGACTCGCGCGCGAGGTCCGGTAAGTCCTGCGCGCACTACTGTTTGATGTTTGCATTTCCCTGCCTGTGTTCCTGCCTCTGCCATGCGCGCCGCTTTGTAACGACGCGTCGAGCTGACCACGCGCCGCGCGCGACGCTGCAGCATTTTGCAGGATGCCATTTGCAAATGGGATAGGGAAAATGCAAGCAATTGCAAAAGATGATGCGCCGCGCCGCCTTTTCTGGCTTGGCTTTTCGCGCGCAGCGGAGACAGGCAGACGTCAGGACTCGCTTTCTTTTTCCTCGATCGCGTCGTCGGTGCCGTAGGTGCTAAGCCGGTTGTAGAGCGTCTTCAGGCTCACGCCGAGTGCCTTTGCCGCGCGCCGTTTATCGCCGCCGCAGTACTTCAGCGTGCCGAGAATGATCTGCTTTTGCGCATCTGCCAGCGGCGTGCCGATCCAGACACTCATTGCATCGCCCTGGGTGACCGCCTTTTTCACTCGCGAGGCGAGATGCGGGTGAGGCAGTTCGACGGATTTCTCGGCGAGAATGAAGGCCCGGTAGATGGCGTTTTTCAACTCGCGCACATTGCCTGGCCACGACCAGGTGCGCAGCGTTTCAATCGAACGTTTGCTGAAGCTCTTGCTGGTGCTTTCCTGTGTGTTCAACGCGGCGAGGAAATGCTGCGCCAGCAGTTCGCGATCCCCTTCGCGCTCGCGCAGCGGTGGCGCGCGCAGCGGAAACACCGCGAGCCGATACATCAGGTCTTCGCGCAGACCGTTTTCTTTCACGGCGATCGCTGGGTCACGGTTGGTGGCCGCGATCACTCGCACGTCGCCCTGGATCAGTTCGTTGCCGCCGACCCGAAAGAACGTGCCGGTCTCCAGCGCGCGCAACAGCTTCACTTGACGCACCGGCGCCATCTCAGTGATTTCGTCGAGAAACAGCGTACCGCCGTTGGCGTGTTCGAAGTAGCCGACGCGGCCCTGTACCGCGCCTGTGAAGCTGCCTTTTTCGTGGCCGAACAGTTCGGCTTCGATCAGTTCATCGGGGATCGCGCCGCAGTTGACGGCGATGAAGGGCGCGTCCTTGCGCCCGCTGTGATCGTGAATCGTGCGGGCGATCAGCTCCTTGCCGGTGCCGGATTCGCCGATGATCAGCGCGGTTGCGTCGGTGGAGGCCACGCGTTCGATTTGTTCGTATAAATCCAGCATGACGGGCGATGAGCCGTACAGCAGACCGTACGACTTCAAGCCCGCGACGCCCTCCATCACGCGAGACTTCCCCCCCGCCGCTGCGTCGCCGCCGGAGGCAAGTGTGGGGGAGTCCAGATCGATTGACGCCATAACCAGGTTGTCCTGTGCAAATGTGTTCGATAGTGCCGCGCAGGCCTGTGAAGAGGGTGAGCCTGTGCATTCATGCAATGGATCACTATCTCATAAAAATTGATTTAACCATCGGTGGCTTGTCACGGCAATGAGCATGTCGACGACGAATGCAGATCGAAACAAGCCACTAAAAAAATGTGCCGTGTGTTGTCGTCCAAAGAGCATGCTCGGCGTGTGAAGTGTCGATATTGCGACGGCGCGCTTACGAGGTCGCGTTTGCGACGGCCTGTCGACACGCGGGTCGTCGCGCATAGTCAGCCGGCAATATTGACCGCCGGCCGGATATCGAATCGGCACGATTGTCGTGGTTGCCGATGCGGAACTCGCTACGCTGCTGTTGATCGACTAGATTATCGGGTATGCCGTTTGCAACCCTATCACTTTTGGAACATGCGGCGCGTTTCCGGCTGCTTTGCCACGCCAAACGCGCGCTGACATAAAGATAGGAGCGACTCATGACTCACACTACACAACAGCTTGAACTCGGGCGGCAGAAGGTCGTTGACGACTTGCGGGTGCTGCTGACCGACTCGGAGGAAATACTGCGGCTCGCCGCCAACGTGCCGGGTGAGGGCGTCGAGGCATTGCGCGAGCGCCTCGGAGCGCACGTCGAGACACTGCAAGCGGCGATCGGCGACGCGCAAGGCGCGGCGCAGCGGCGCTACCGGGTTGCCACGGTGAATACCGAGCGTTATGTGCGGCACAACCCGTGGCGCGCCCTTGGAATTTCTGCCAGTGTGGGATTTCTGCTCGGCGTACTGGCGACGCGCTAGGCGGCCAGACTGAATGAATCCATTGATTACCCGCTTACATATGGAGGTTGAACATGGCACGGCCCAGGATCGGCATTTTCGGCGCATTGGTGGCTGTCGGCGGTTTGCTGGCGTGGCGCTGGGCACAAAAACACCGCGCCTCGCAGGCGCATCTGAACCGGGACCTGAGTCGCTGGGAGGACGAGGGTGGGGCGGTCGTCAGCGTTGCGCAGACTGCTCCAGCGGCAGCGGGTCCGGCCGGTGCGGCCTCCGCGACCGGTACAAACGGCGCGAGCCATCCAAACGGACTCGGCGAAGCATGGCCTTTTCCGCACAGCTGAACGGTAAGCGCCCTGTTGGAGCGGTCCGGCTGTTCTCAAAAGGGCGGCAATTGGGGTAATTGGGGTGTAAGGCAAACCTGACAATTTGCCGCAATAAAGTTTTATAATAGAGATTCATACAACAATAGGGCTATTTGGCACCACGTAACACGTATATTGTTGCGAATTCGTGCTAGGTGCGGTTTTTTTTGCAGGAGATCGGGGAGACACGTCGGAAGTTAGTGTGTCCTCACGTCGCCGCCCTCTGTTTGCGGGGACGTATCAGCGCCCAGCCGTTTTTCCATGCCTTCACGCATGCCATCCACAACCAGACCCTTCGGGCTTTCGAGACGCGATGCCACACGTATTGATTGTTGATGACGATGCCGGTACCCGCGAGGCGCTTGCTGCCATCATTGGCGAAGACGGCCTCACTACTGCCACTGCAGGCGATCTGCGCGAAGCGCGTATCCAGCTGGTCCGGCAGATGCCGGATGTCGTGTTTACCGACCTCAAGCTGCCGGACGGCAGCGGGGTGGACCTGTTTGAAGACCTCGACCCACGCTCTGGCGTCGAAGTCATTGTGATTACCGGTCATGCCACGGTGGAATCGGCCGTCAACGCGCTCAAAATGGGCGCAACCGATTACCTGGTGAAGCCGATCAACATGCAGCGCGTGAAGGCGATTCTGTCGCGCCTGCCGCGCCCCGGGGATCTCAAGGCGGAAATCGGCACGTTGCGCGGCGAGTTGCGCCGTATGGGCCGTTTTGGGCTGATGCTCGGCAATTCGCCGGCCATGCAGGAGGTCTACGACCAGATTGGCCGGGTCGCACCTACTGCTGCATCGGTGATGCTGGTCGGCGAATCGGGCACTGGCAAGGAAGTGGCCGCGCAGACCTTGCACCAGTTGAGCTTGCGTCGGAAGCACGCGTTTCTCGCGGTGAACTGTGGCGCCATTTCGCCGAACCTGATCGAATCGGAAATGTTCGGCCATGAACGTGGTTCGTTCACCGGCGCGGACCGGCAGCACAAGGGCTATTTCGAACGGGCTAACGGCGGCACGCTGTTCCTCGACGAAATCACCGAAATGCCGATCGAACTGCAGGTGAAGTTGCTGCGCGTGCTCGAAACGGGCATGTTCATGCGGGTCGGCACCACGAAGGAAATCGAAACCGATGTGCGCCTGATTGCGGCGACCAATCGCGATCCGGAGCAGGCAGTGCTCGAAGGCAAGCTGCGTCTGGATCTGTATCACCGCCTGAACGTGTTCCCGATCAGCCTGCCGCCGTTGCGCGAACGTGGCAAGGATGTCGATTTGCTGGCGCAGGCGTTCCTCGACGACCTCAACGAGCGTCACAGCACGCGCAAGCATTTCCCGCCCGCGGTCAAGGAAATGCTGATGTCTTATCCGTGGCCCGGCAATGTGCGCGAACTGAAGAACTACGTGCAGCGCGCACACATCATGTCCGGCACGGATTCCGATAGCACGGCTACCGTGCCGTTGCAGATCACGCTGTCCAAACCGGCCGCCGGCACGGCGATCACGATTCCATTCGGCACCTCGCTTGCCGAAGCGGATCGTCAGTTGATTCTCGCTACCCTCGAGCAGTGCGGTGGCGTGAAAACGCGCGCGGCGGAAATCCTCGGCATCAGTCTGAAGACGCTGTACAACCGGCTGGTCGAGTACGGCAATGATGCCAGCCGCGAGGACGGCGACGCTTCAGACGAATCGCGCGCCCTGGGCGGCGCCGACGCCTGACGTCGTTGCACCGGGGCGCTTGCGCCCCGGCATAGGCCTTGCTGCGATTGTTCCAAACGCACACGAGGGACCTCTATGCCGTTGCCTACCCGCGCTCCCGTGCTCGAGGCGCATCGCCCCGAGCCGACTGACCCGCCCAACCCCCACGAACCCGATACGGTGCCGGATCCGACCCGCGAACCGGTCGAACCCACTGCTCCGCCTATCGGCGACCCGCCTCCGCAGCCGAATGAGACGCCGCATATTTCTCGCGGCGCGTTCTCGTAAATGGCATTCTGACTCGGCTTCGCAGGTGGTGGCCACTTCGCCCATTCATCATTTCGTGGCCGCCCCAGCACGTTTCGTTCGTTGATGTACTTGTTACAAAGCCGGCGACGGTTTTACCGGCAATTTACTGTCGTGAGCCCTAGACTATGTTGATGCCGTCAACGAGGGCGGTGGGCTTCCCCAGGAGGCATCGATCATGAGACACCCGGCATTGCGGCGCTCCGCGCGCCATTCGAAGCGCGATTCGCGCCCAGGCGGCGGAGCAGGGACTTCGCCGTCGAGCGGCCCGGCTGCAGGCGCGGACGCGCCAGGGGCCGATCCAGCGGGGCAGAACCGCATTGCCCCCGACGCGCCACCGGACGGTGAGCACAACCAGGGTGGGGTGCGCCCGGAAGGCCTCGAATACCAGCGCGACCTCGGCTCCGAGCAGGACGCCTGACTGATCTCGCCGTTTCTTCATACGCAGCAAAAAATTTTCGCGCGATGCCTGCAGACGGCGGGTTTCTGCTCGCCTGTCACATTTGCACACACTTTTATTCCGCGAGTTTAGAGATACGGCACGCGACTTGCATGCACCATGACGGCACATCCCCGCATGCAACGAACAACTGAATGAGGTGGAGCACCAATGAGCAGATTGATTGTGGTATCGAATCGTGTCGCGCCGACGCAGGAAGGCCGCCCCGCAGCAGGTGGTCTTGCAATCGGTGTACTGGACGCCCTCAAGGAAACAGGCGGCGTATGGTTCGGCTGGAGCGGCGAGACGGTGGCAGAACCATCGGCGCCGGTAATCGAAAAGCAGGGCAACGTGACTTACGCGACGGTGGGCCTCACCAAGCGCGACTACGATCAGTACTACCGTGGCTTTTCGAATGCGACGCTATGGCCGACTTTCCACTACCGCAACGACCTGTCGCGCTTCGATCGTCAGGAGTACGCCGGTTATCTGCGCGTGAACCAGACGCTCGCGAAGCAGTTGAAGGAGATGGTCAAGCCCGATGACATCATCTGGGTACATGACTATCACTTGCTGCCGTTTGCGAAGTGCCTGCGCGAACTCGGCGTGAAAAACCCAATTGGCTTCTTCCTGCATATCCCGTTTCCGGTGCCGGAAGTATTGCGTAGCGTGCCGCCGCACGAAGAACTCGTGAAGGCCATGTGCAGCTACGACGTGGTCGGCTTCCAGACCGAAGCGGACCGGCAGTCGTTTGTCGACTATATCGAGCGCGGGCAGCACGGCACGTCGAGCGAAGACGGCATGGTGCACGCCTATAACCGTTTTCTGAAAGTCGCGGCCTATCCGATCGGGATCTATCCCGATGCAATCGCCAAGGCCGCGGAACAGTTCACCGACCGCAAGCCGGTGCGCAGCCTGCGCGATGGCATGCGCGGTCGCAAGCTGATCATGAGTGTGGACCGCCTCGATTATTCGAAGGGACTGGTCGAGCGCTTCCAGGCCTTCGAGCGGTTGCTGCTCACGGCGCCTGGTTGGCACGGGCGCGTCTCGTTGGTGCAGATTGCACCGCCGACGCGCTCCGATGTGCAGACCTATCAGCGCATTCGTCAGACGCTCGAGGGGGAAGCCGGCCGCATCAACGGCCGCTTCGCGCAACTCGACTGGACGCCGATTCAGTATTTGAACCGCAAGTACGAACGCAATCTGCTGATGGCCTTGTTCCGGCAATCGCAAGTGGGTTATGTGACGCCGCTGCGCGACGGGATGAATCTGGTTGCCAAGGAGTACGTGGCATCTCAGGATCCGGCGGATCCGGGCGTGCTGGTGCTGTCGCAGTTTGCCGGCGCAGCCGAGCAACTGCCTGGTGCACTGGTGGTGAATCCGTTTGATCTGTCGCAGATGGCCGAGGCACTCGAGCGCGCGCTGTCGATGCCGCTCGCCGAACGCCAGGCCCGTCACACGGACATGATGGGGCCGCTGCGCGAGAACAATCTGTCGGTATGGCGTGATACGTTCCTCGCCGACTTGCGCAATGTTGCGACGGCGTCTTCGGTGACGGCCAAAGCGGTAAAGCTCGCAGACGTGACAGCAACCTGAAGCGTTGAAGCGATTAAGCGCGCAGTACGGCGCTTAGTCGTGGTGATGACATCTCAGGTGTCGGCGGGTCCTCGCAACTCGCTGTCACGTCGAATCGATCAGGCGGTGAATCGGGGTTCAGTCCCGCCGCCCGCGCTCCACTCCACTCCATGAAAGCATCCAACCGGCGGCCAACGGGCCGCCGTTTTTTGCTCGTGCGTTGTGGACGTGCTGAAGGTAATGCGAGCCTTGAGGTTCGCGTTATGCGTGCTGCGGATTCAAGAACCCGCTGTGCGGCACTGGCTATCAGCGTCTGCGAAAATGCGCGAGCCTAAGCAGCGGCCGGCGTCGCCCGCTGCATCACGCGCAGCGTGCTCACCACCGCCGCCATCGCCGCAAAACCCGCTGCCACGTACAGCGCGACTGTCGGCCCGTGCTGTGGCACGGTGCCAAAGATCACCGCCACCAGCGCGGCGCCAAGCGTCTGTCCGGTCAGTCGAGCGGTGCTCAGCATGCCGCTCGCGCCACCGCTACGCGAGCGCGGCGCCGACGCCAGCATGGTGCGATTGTTCGGCGACTGGAAGATGCCGAAGCCCGCGCCGCACACCGCCATGCGCCAGGCGATCTGCAGCGTATCCGGATGCGTGCCGAGCGTCGCGAGCAGCAGCAAACCCACAGTCATGGCAACGAGTCCGATACCCCCCAGCAAGCCCGCCGACATACGATCCGACAGCACCCCCGAGAGCGGCGCGGCGACGATGATGACGAGCGGCCAGGGCGTCATCAGCAAGCCAGTCTGGACCTGCGACAAGCCGAGGTTGTCCTGCATCATGAACGGTAACGAAAGGAACGCCAGCATTTGCGCCGCGAACGAACAAACCGAGGTGCCGACCGACAGCGCAAACACAGGAATGCGCAGCAGGTCCACGGGCAGTAGCGGCGCGGGTTGCGTCAGCTGCCGGTGCACGAGGAAATAGCCGATCACCGCGGCGCCGATCGCTTCTAGTGCGATATAGCCCCAGGCCTCGCCGTGTCCGAGTCCGTCGACCGCGAAGATCAGCAGGCCGAATACGAACGCGTTCATCACCGCGCTCAGATAATCGTACGGCGCCCTATGGCCGGGGCTAACCGGCAACGCCTTGAAGCCGGTGGCGATGGCCACAAGACCAATCGGCACATTGATGGCAAAGAGCCATGGCCACGGCGCGATCGCGAGCACGCCGGAGGCCACCGTCGGACCGACTGCGGACGCGACTGCGACCACCATCGCGTTGATGGCGACGCCGCGCCCGAGTTGGGTCGGTGGATAAATGGTGCGCACAAGGGCGGTGTTGACGCTCATGATGCCCGCCGCGCCGAAGCCCTGAATCACCCGCGCGGCGGCGAGCGTCGCCAGCGAAGTGGACAGCGAGCAGCCGAGCGAGGCGACGGTGAACAGGATCAGGCCGCCCAGATAAACGCGCCGGTAGCCGATGCGGTCGCCTAACGACGCCAGCGGCAGCAGCGAGATCGTAATCGCAAGCTGATATGCGTTGACGACCCAGATCGACGCCGCCGCGCTCGCATGCAGGTCGCGCGCTATGGTGGGCAGCGCTACGTTGGCGATCGCGCTGTCGAGTACGGCCAGGGTAATGCCGAGCGCCACGACGACGATGGCCCAGTATCGCTGCGGCAGCGGCAGGCCGAGTTCATGGTCGGGCGAGGGGGAATGGGCGTCGGCGCGGGCGCCTGCGGGACTGGAACCGTCTTTGCCGGAAGCTTGTGCGTGCATCGTCTCAGGAGTTATGCGCGAGTCCGGGTGAAAGCGCACGGCGCGCATCCTGTGCCGCGCCTCACTGCCTCATTGCCCGGTCTTCGCTGTGTTTTCGTAGTGTTTTCATGGTGACGCCGCAGTGGCCCTGAAGCACACCGCGGCGCCACTGTGCGCGTGGCTATTTCAGTTCGTACAGACCGGTATGCGTCGTCGAATCGAGTTCGTTCAGATGAGCCATGAAACGGGCGACCGCAGTGGTCGTCTCCGCATTGATCGGCAGGTGCGCAACCCTCAGCGCGTGCAAGCGGAAAATGTAGCGGTGCGCCTTGTCGCCGCGCGGCGGCGCAGCGCCGCCGAAGCCGACCGTGCCGTAGTCGTTGCGAACCTGCAGCGCGCCTTGCGGCAGCAGGCTGCCGTCGACCTTGCCAGCGTTACGCGGCAGCGAGCGGACGTCGGCGGGAATATTGACCACGACCCAGTGCCAGAAACCGCTGCCGGTCGGCGCGTCGGGATCGTGGACGGTGAGAGCGAAACTTTGCGTGTCTTCCGGCGGTGCTTCCCACTGCAATGACGGTGAGATGTTTTCGCCATCCACACCGAACGCCTTGTCGTGGTATTCCTGTGCTTTCTGCATGAAGCCGTTGGTGGGAAAGTCGTCGGACCAGAGACGGAAATCAGCCATCATATGCCTCCTTCAGGTGGTTCCCAGATGGGGCGAGCTGCCGCAAAAAACGCGTACTGCGCATCGTGCTGACAGACTCGCGGACAAACCCGGGTGAGCCAATCGAGTGTATCACCGGCGGCTTGTGCGCCTGGTCGAGGCGGGGCGGGTTACGCTCGCCTCCCGCCGGCTTCCGGGCAGGGTTTCACTGAGAATGATTTGCAGTTTTCGGGCGGCTTATTTGCAGCGGACTTGCAAATTGAGCGTGCAAACAGAGCCGGGGCCTCAGCCGCGCTCGTCGAGCTCGGAGGCGTCGCTATGCAGCCAGTCGACCAGCCGTTGCAGCACACCTTCGAGGTCCCGATTGGCTCCACGCAATGCGCATTCCCACACTACGCCGACACGCCATCCGGCGGCGAGCAGGGCGGCGCGCGACTTCTCGTCGTTGGCGCGGTTGCGGCCGATTTTTTCGCGCCAGAAGTCTGGGCGCGTCTGTGGCCATTTGAAGAGCGGGCAGTCGTGGCCGTGCCAGAAGCAGCCGTGCACGAAAACGATGGCGCGGTAGCGCGGCAGGACGATGTCGGGGCGGCCTGGCAAATCACGGGCGTCCAGCCGAAAACGGAACCCCCGCCGATGCAGCAGGCTGCGGATCAGCAGCTCCGGCTTGGTGTTGCGTCCGCGAATGCCGGACATCATCCGGCTGCGGGTGGCGGCGTCGACGATGTCGACCATCAGTTTGCGCGCGGGCGCGCCTGCACATGCGGCAGCATGATGCGCGCGACTTCCTGCATCACCGGCATCACGACGCTATTGCCGAACTGGCGGTAGGCCTGGGTGTCGCTGACGGGAATCCGGAACGTGTCGGGAAATCCCATGAGCCGGGCACATTCGCGCGGCGTGAGGCGGCGCGGACGCAGTCGCTTGCCTTGCGAGACCAAGATTTCCGAGCCGTCCTTGTGATAACGGGCCGACAGGGTGCGCGTCACGCTATCAGGGTAGGCCATGCCGAAACCGAAGCCGTTGCCTGCCGCGCGGTGCTTTTCCGCGTAGTTCTGCAGATAGGTCCACAGATTCGACGTGAGCGTGTACTTCGGCTGCACGCGTTGTTTCGCGTGATCGAAGAAGCGGTCGTGATCCCACGGCAGCACCGGCTCGTTGCCGTCGGTACGGTGCAGGATTGAGCTGAGCCGCGGGCCGACGCTCGGCAGGCGCAGGTCGTCCCACGAGAACGCAGTCTTGCCGCGAAAGCCGACGATGATGATCCGCTCGCGGTGTTGCGGCGTGAAATGCTGGCCGTCGACGACCTTGTAGTGCACCTCGTAGCCCAGTTCGTCGCGCAAGGTCCGCAGGATGACTTCGAAGGTGCGGCCCTTGTCGTGGGAGAGCAGATTCTTCACGTTCTCCAGCAGAAACGCCGCAGGCTGCTTGGCCGCGATGATGCGGGCGACATCGAAGAACAGCGTCCCCTGGGTGGAGCACTCGAACCCGTGCGGGCGGCCCATCGCGTTCTTCTTGCTGACGCCTGCGATCGAGAACGGTTGGCAGGGAAAGCCGCCGAGCAGGACGTCGTGCGCCGGCACGTCGTTGGCGGGAAACGACACGATATCGCCGATAAACGAATGATCCGCGCCGTAGTTTTCCAGGTAGGTCTTCTTCGAGAAATCGTTCCACTCGCTTGTGAAGACGCACGCGCCGCCGTGCGCCTCGAAGCCCATGCGGATGCCGCCGATGCCGGCGAACAGATCGATGAAGCGGAAGTTAGCTGCCCCGTTTGCCGCACCATGCTTGAGCGCCGCGCCGCCCTGCAACAGATCGCGCAGCGCGGGCTCGAGCATGGACGGGCAGGGCGTGTCGCCTTTTTCCCAGCGGCGTACGGTCTTGATGTCCTTGCCGACGTGAGCAGCGATTTCTCGTTGGGTGAAGCGTGTGCGCGCCTGTTTTAGCAGCTCGAGCGGTGGGGCCTGGGTCACTAGCAGTCCTTGCTGGGGATTTTTGCGGACATTATGACCTGGAGTTGTCCCTTTTTCCGGTTTTTCCCTTCTTGGACGAGCAAAGATGGCTGAAACGAGGCGTTGTCGCTGAACGCTGAGGCAAAAATATCGCCTGGGCTGGGCATTGGTCGCCGTATTGGCACGCGAGGAGGTACGGCGACGTGGTTGGGGACAGGGCTTGACGCTGCCAGCTTGCAGACATGTCAGACAAGAAAGCTGTCCGTATGCGTGCCGCGTTAGGGAGTGTTATTGCGAGCATGATTTAGGGTTGTTAGGCTTCTCCCTAGTGACGCTGATCTCCGCGTTACCGTGTGTTCAGCCGCGGCTCCGAGTCCGCGGCTTTTTTTTACCGGGTGGTTTGCCGGTAAAAGCGGGAAACGAGGAGAGGCGCGTCCAGTCCAGAGGCGGGGACGGTCAGCGAATGCGCTGGGTCAGCGCCGGGCGTTTTTCGTGCGCGCCGAGCGGCAGCGTTTTCCATGCGGGAAGGCTGTCGGCGGGATCGAACTGGTTGAGTGTCAACAGGAGGCTGTCGACCGCGCACAATTGCGCGTGGCTCAGATGCCCAATGTCGAGCAACTTGTGCAGACGCCCGCGCCAGTAGGCAGGCGGCAGGATCGGGCCGGCCAGATCGCCGAGTAGCGAGGGCTCCATCACGCGACGGATGTGCGCAATGTCCTGATCGATAAACGTCGCCAGCAAGGCGTTGTTCGGCGCGGTCGGAATAGGGTCCATGCCTCGTTATCGGCAGGGCAAATGGCGACTTTAGGGCTGCGCGTAAAAATTTTCCGGGCGGCCTCACGGGGTGGCGCGGGGCCGGGCACGGCTGTTGCGGACATAGAAGTACTGGCGCAAGATCGCGTCGGCACTGCAATCGCATGGAGTCGAACATGAACAAAGACCAAGTGAAGGGTGTGGGCGAACAGGTCAAGGGCAAGGTCAACGAGGCCGTCGGCAAAGCCACGGGCAACAAAACCCAGGAACTGAAGGGCGATCTCCAGCAAGGCGCGGGCGAAATCCGCAAGGCCTACGGCGACGGCAAGGAACAAGCCAAGGACAACGCCAAGCGGAATGCGCCGTAAGTCAGGTGATCCGGTTTGACGGAAAAGGCGCTTCGGCGCCTTTTTTCTTTTTTCTGACGAGCTGCAACGGTCCTTGTGCAGAAGCCAAGCCGGTTAATTAGCATTACTTCTTAACTCGCATCCCGGCTGGGTCTCTTGTCGCCGATTGGCGCTTGGCTCGACTCCCTCGTCCTTGCGTGCTCATACGTCGCCACGAATTGTGGATGGCCCCGCGTTGCGCGAACCCGGAAAAGTTTTGCGGGAGCGTTTATATTGGACGCCTTGTTCCCCGAGCGCGTTTTGTCTCCGCACAGAGATCATCGGCACCGCTCCAGCCCATCCAGACCGACAAGGTTTCTATGACCGATCTTTCCGCTTTTCCCATCACCGCCAAGTGGCCGGCCCAGCATCCCGAGCGCTTGCAGCTCTATTCGCTGCCGACGCCTAATGGCGTCAAGGTGTCGATCATGCTTGAGGAGACCGGCCTCGCCTATGAACCGCATCTGGTGCGCTTCGACACGAACGATCAGATGTCGCCGGAATTCCTCTCGCTCAATCCCAACAACAAGATTCCGGCCATCATCGATCCGAACGGCCCCGACGGCAAGCCGCTACCGCTGTTCGAGTCCGGCGCGATCCTGATTTACCTGGCCGACAAGACCGGCCATTTCATCCCGCAGGACGCCGCCGGCCGCTACGAGACGATTCAATGGGTGATGTTCCAGATGGGCGGCATCGGTCCGATGTTCGGTCAACTGGGTTTCTTCCACAAATTCGCCGGCAAGGAGTACGAGGACAAGCGCCCTCGCGATCGTTACGTGGCGGAAGCGAAGCGCCTGCTCGGCGTGCTGGAGACGCGGCTGACCGATCGTGCATGGCTGATGGGCGACACCTACACGATCGCCGATATCGCGACCTTCCCGTGGGTGCGCAATCTGATCGGCTTCTACGAGGCCGCGGAGCTGGTGGGGATTGCGGATTTCCCCAACGTCAAGCGGGTACTCGACGCGTTTGTCGCGCGCCCGGCAGTGGCGCGTGGACTGGAGATTCCGAAGCGGAATTGAGGCGTGATTAGTGCGATGTCGTTCCGGCCTCGGCACGCGTCGCAAGGGCCGCGCGCGCCGACTGGATCGCGCTTTCCCAATCGCCCAGCGCTGGCTGGCGAAATAGCTGGGCGCCCGAATACCACGGGCTGTCCTGACGCTCGAGCATCCAGCGCCAGCAGGTGTCGAAACGGTTAAGAATCCAGACGGGTTTGCCGAGCGCGCCGGCAAGGTGGGCCACTGCCGTATCGACCGAGATGACCAGGTCCAGGTTGGCAACCAGGGCGGCGGTGTCGGCGAAGTCGGCGAGTTCGTCCGTGTGGTCGATGATCCGTTGGCCGAGTTCCGGCAATTGCGCGAGCTGCTGCGCGGCCGGCCCCTTTTGCAAACTGTAGAAGCGCACATGGGGGACATCGAGGATCGGCCGCAGCGCTTCGAGCGTGATTGAGCGTCGTGCGTCGTTCTTTCTCAGTTCTGCCACGTGGGGGCGGTTTCCGCCTGCCCAGACCAGGCCCACTTTTAACTCGCGGTTGGCGTGCGCATCGTGCCCGAGCCGTTCGGCCCAGCGTTGCGAGGCGTGCACGTCTGCGAACAGGTAGGGCACTTGCCCTGGCATATTCGTCAGGTCCGTCCTGAACGCGAGCGGCAGACTGAGCAACGGACAGTGACAATCGAAAGGTGGCAGCGGTTGACCCTGCTCGATCAATTGCGCCACGCCATCCAGATTCGTGACTAACCGGATCAGTTCAGCGGGGACTTCGAGCACGACCTTCGCGCCCAACGCGGACACCAGCGCCGCATAGCGACAGAATTGCAGCGTATCGCCTAGCCCCTGTTCCGCATGCAGGAGGATGGTCTTGCCATCGATCGGGAAGTCGCCCAGCCATAGCGGCTGTTCGAAGCCGCGTTGGCTCGCCTTGATGCGGTTGCGCTTCCAGCGCCATTCGTATTGTTGCCAACCTTCCTCGAACCGTCCCATTTGCAACAGGCACAGCGATTTGTTCCAGTGGGCTTCGGCAAACTCGGGGTTCAAGCTCAGCGCGCGCTCGTAGCTCTGCAGCGCCTGCTCATGCTGATTCAGGTCGACGAGCGTGAGGCCAAGATTGTTCCAGGCGTCGGCGAACGCGGGCGTGAATTCGATCGCCTTCTGGTAACTCGATTGCGCATCTTGTGGGCGATTCAGATCGCTCAATGCATTCGCGCGATTACTCCACGCGTCAGCGTAATCGGGCTGCAACGCGATGGCCTGATCGCAACTTGTCAACGCGTCCGCCGGACGTCCGAGATCGCGCAGAACGCAGGCACGATTGCTCCATGCCTGCGCGAATTCCGGCCGCAATTTCAGCGCCCGTTCAAAGCTCGCCAACGCTTCGACGGGCGCGTCGAGACCTGCCAATGCGTTGCCGCGATTGTTCAGTGCATCGACGAAATTGCTTTGCAGCGCAAGAGAGCGATTTGCGCTGGCCAAGCCCTCCTTGAACCGGCGCAACGCGTTATACGCAAAGGCGAGATTGGAATGAATCGGCGCCTGCATGCTGTTGATCGCAACCGCTTTCTTGAGCAGATCGATCCCTTCCTCGGTGCGGCCCGACTGGAGCGTGAGTGCGCCGAGCAACTGGATGGCATCGAAGTGCTTGGGCCTCAGCGTGAGAATTTCACGGTAGAGCTCTTCCGCCTCGGCGTAGGCCGCGTTTTGCTGCAGGGCTACGGCCTGCTGGAGCAGTGCGTCGATCTGGCGTTGCGGATTTGCTGGCTTGCTCATAGGTACTGACGGGCTGGGATGGCCGCGATTATCGCCGAAAAGAAGCGGGCCGGTATGAGACGCGGGAGGTCGGCCAAGCTCTCTACGTCCGTCTCAATGCCCGGCGTATCATGAGCGCGGTTGACTCAATCGGAGAGGGGACGATGAAATCATGCAGTTCACTTCTGCTGGTTAGCACGTTGGCGGCGGCGTTGTCGCTGGTGGGGTGCGCCCAAAGCGGTCCGGTTGAGTTTTCAGCTACCGGCGCCGACGCACCTAACGTGACAAACGCCGATGATATGGATTTCGGTCCGATGGACCATTCCATCGCCGCCTGCAAGGCCGTTTCCCAAAGTGCCGCGGGAGGCCGCTGTGTGAAAGTGCGGGCGTACGAAGCGTGTATGAAAACGCGCGGCTACATTACGGTGCTGGGGCCGGAGAATCCTTCCGGATGCGGACAGCCTCCGTGGGAGCAGGATGTCCGCAAGTGGCTGCAGTGACGAAGCCTTTGTAGCGTTGCAGCCTTATGAGGCGAGTTCAACTTGTGCTTGTCGGGCAGCGGGGACTTTGGTGCACAGATCGAATTCGTCGAGTTCGAGCAGCAGGCCATCGACGGTGCGAAGCTGCGCATTCGACAGGTGTGTAGTGTCCAGGATCTGATACAGCCGCTGACGCCAGTAGGCGGATGGCAGATACGATCCGCCGAGCTCTCCGTACAACGCCGGCCTCATCACGCGAGCGATGTGGGCGATGCCTTCGTCGATAAACGGGTTCATATTTTCCTCGTAGATCCTGTGATTGGCCGGGCTGTGTGTGCTTGTATCTGATACGTGCAATCCGTCTGATGAATCCAGAAAATCGCGATGCGCGTACTTTTCGTCTGCCTGCGTGAATTAGCTAGGAATCCGATCAATCATGGGAATCCATGGATTGAAGATTACCGCCGCGCCAAGCTGGTCAATCGGACGAACAGCGCGGATTTATCGCATCAATTCATGCTCTATGACTTGAGCGAACGCGTCCCGCCGATTGTGCTATTCGCCACAACAGTGAATTCGAGATTTAGGTATTTACCCTAGGTGTTGAGCCTTCTAGACTGTCATTACCGGCTGCAAATAACGTTGTTTGTAGCGCCGCACAAAACAATCTTCGGAGGTATCACCATGAAATTGCTCATCAAAGCTATCGCTATTGCTGCCGTCCTCGCTGCCCCGGTCGTGTCGTTTGCCCAGACGAACCAGCCGCTGACCCGCGCAGAGGTTCGTGCCCAACTGGTCCAACTGGAAAAGGCGGGTTACAACCCGTCCACCGCGGACGACAATAACTATCCGCAAGACATTCAGGCCGCTGAAGCACGCGTCGCCGCACAAAACGGCAACACGACCGGTTATGGTTCGAATGCCGGCGGTTCGACGCAGGCAGGAACCCGTGGCGACACGACCGTTAGCCCGTACTCGCCGCCGGTGTCTAACGCTCGTTAATTGAGCGTTGCCTGCGCTGTCGCAGGTAGGGCGTGCGTCTGGTTAGACGCGAGCTGTTAAGAATCAGGCCCGCATCTCGTAGGAGATGCGGGCCTGATCGTTTTGGTCGAGGCGATTTGCGGGTGTTGCGTGGTTCGTGGCAGCCAGGCGGAATTTGCAGTATTTTTCCGAGACTCCAACGAGGCCTGCGTGGCCCTACATCCCAGGAATCCGTTATGAACGAGCGCAAGCCGTTTGATGCAGCAGTACGTCGTTTTGTGGACGAGCAGGCCGCGGTCGCGGTCGCGCCGCCTGTCGGTGCAACGAATGAAGAGCGGGTGCGTATGGCACGCGGCCTCATGATGCGTGCGCTGGAGAGCCGGGTGTCGATTGCCGGTTTGCCGAACGGTGTCGAGACACGTGACGTGGAGATCGCTAGCGGTTTAAATGCGCGCATCTATTTGCCGCCTGGGGAATCGCTGCCGCGACCTGTGCTGGTCTACACGCATGGCGGCGGATGGGTCATTGGAGCCGTGGCGACGGTCGATCCGTTTTGCCGGTTGTTGAGCGAGGCGGCAGGGGTGATCATCGTCTCGGTGGAGTATCGGCTTGCTCCGGAGCATCCCTATCCGGCGGCGTTGGAGGACACGCTTGCGGCGTTTGACTGGGTGGCTGCACATGCGCATGAGTGGGGCGGGGATGCGTCGCGGCTGGCTTTGGGCGGGGACAGCGCCGGGGCGAATCTGGCGGCGGTGACTGCCAATCGGCTTTGCGGTGAATCGAGGGCGCATGCGCTGCGTGCCCAGCTATTGCTGTATCCCGCCACGGATCACCCGAGTGCGGATCATCCGTCCTACCCGGAGAATGCGACTGGCTACGGGCTCGAGGCGAATACGATGCGCTGGTTCTGGGAACTGTATGCGCCGGGTGTTTCGGCGGATGATACGAGCGTGGCGCCGCTGCAATTGCGTGATGTCCCGGTGCTGCCCCCGACGCTGGTGACGACAGCGCAATACGATGTGCTGCGGGATGAGGGTATCGCGTATGCGGAGAAACTGAAGGCAGCGGGTGTGGCGGTGACGCATCTGCATGCGCCCGATATGGGGCATAACTTTCCGGTGTCGCCGAGCCAGGTCGTCCGCTTTCCGCAGAGTGTGCAGACTTTGGGTGAGATAGCGGAGTGGCTTAAGGCGAACCTCGTTGCCCGCTAATCTGTGACAAAGACCGCAACGCGTTTTGGCCGGGCCACGTTTTGGCCGGGTCAACTCGAAGGCACGGACCCGGCCTGCGCGGACATCGAGTATCAGACGCTCGATTCGTTCGATTTCGCTTGATTCCATTTCGATGTTGCCGCTGGGTGCGTCCGCGATCGTGGCGAACCACGCGCGACGACGCGCCAGTAAGTACGTGACGGCGCTGCCGCGTCTCATGAAAAACTGCTCCATCTGTATGCCCGTCCGTCTGCCTGTTTCAACTAGACCTGGTTGAGGTCGGGGCGGAACTTAGCATGGGGAAGGGCGCGGGCTGGGGTGGGCGAAGGGGGTGAAAGATTGGGGGTGATGTGGTGTGACGGCGAAAGCACGCGGCCTTGTGCCGGGCGAGCGATGGAACGTCTTCGGGATCTGGGAGAGGTACTGCAGGACCGACTTTGGTCCCCCCGACAGGAATCGAACCTGTATCTAGCGCTTAGGAGGCACTTGTTCTATCCATTGAACTACGGGGAGAGGACCGCTAGCGTATCTGTTCCGCTAAACCGCTACGTTCCTAAGTCGACCCGCCGTAGCGCGGAAACACGTTCAATTCTAACGTCGGCGTAGCGGGCGCTGTCAGGCATCGCATGACCCGCCGGCACGCGTCTGGATGAATTGCGCCGCAGGGGCCAGAGTATAGCAAAGCCATCTGCGCCTGCGGATGGCGGCGGCATTCATCCGATCCATCACCCCAAAAACACAACAGCCCGACGGGCGCCAACCCGGCCGGGCCGTCCATGTTGCCGCGCGCATCAGCGTTCAAGCCGTGCACCTACAGCAATATAACCACCTCAAAACTCCACAACCGCAAACTCCGCCTTACCCACATCGCACAGCGGGCAGCGCCAATCTTCGGGGATATCGGCGAAGCGCGTGCCCGCGGCGATACCATCCTCCGGCAGACCTTCTTCTTCGTTGTAGATCCAGCCGCAAATCAGGCAGACCCAGCTTTTGTACTCAACAATGACTTCGCTCACGACGTACTCTTTCTTCAGTTCAATGCAATGATCCGCGCACTCTGCCCCTTTTGGGGGCGCGCGGCGACGCGCAATATTACCGGAATTTGACAAAGCGCTGATTTGTCGCCGTTGAACCGCCGCCGCGGTGCGGTAAGAACGCCTATGTCTTCCGGCATCCAGGCATCCGCCCGCGCGACCGGTACAATGAGCGGTTCCTGCTCATTGCTGTCTTCTGCCAAATCTCCATGTCGCTTTACACCATTACCGGGGCGCAACTGGCGTTCGGTCACGTCGCGTTGCTCGATCACGCGGATTTCTCTCTCGAAGCGGGCGAACGCGTCGGGCTGATCGGTCGCAACGGGGCGGGCAAGTCGTCGCTGCTGAAGATCGTCGCAGATCTCTCCAAGCCGGATGACGGCCTCGTCACGCGTCAGCAGGGCCTGACTTCGGTCTACGTGCCGCAGGAGCCGGAGTTCGATACGGACGACACGGTGTTCGACGCGGTCGCCGCCGGCCTCACCCACGCCCGTGCGCTGCTGGATGAATACGACGCGGTCGCCAACGGGCTCGCCGACGAGCCCGAAGGCCAGGAGCACGACTCGCTCATGTCGCGCATGAACACGCTGCAATCGGCGCTAGACCATGCCGACGCCTGGAACTGGAGCACGCGCGTGTCCACCACGCTGCAGCAGATCGGTCTGAACGGAGAGGCGCGGGTCGGCTCGCTGTCGGGCGGCATGCAAAAGCGCGTGGCGCTGGCGCGGGCGCTGGTTGTGCAGCCGGACGTACTGCTGCTGGACGAACCGACCAACCACCTCGACTTCGAAGGCATTCGCTGGCTCGAAGACCTGCTGGTTTCGTTGCGCGCCGGCCTGCTGTTCATTACCCACGATCGCGCGTTTCTCGACCGGGTCGCTACGCGCATCGTCGAACTGGATCGCGGCCGTCTGCTGTCGTATCCGGGCAATTTCACCGCCTACCAGACCCGGAAGGCGCAGCAGCTTGAAGTCGAGCAAGTGGAATCGGCCAAGTTCGACAAGCTGCTCGCCCAGGAAGAAGTATGGATCCGCAAGGGTGTCGAAGCGCGCCGCACGCGTAGCGTCGGCCGGATTGCGCGGCTCGAGCAGATGCGTACGGAGCGCGCCGAACGCCGCAACGTGCTGGGAAACGTCAAGCTGGACGTGGGGCAGGGCGAGAAGTCCGGCAAGATTGTCGCCGAACTGACCGATGTGACCAAGCGCTACGGTTCGCGCACGGTCGTGGACAACTTCACGGCCACGGTCATGCGCGGCGACAAGATCGGCTTCGTCGGCCCGAACGGCGCTGGCAAAACCACGCTGCTGAAGCTGATCCTCGGCGAGTTGCCGGCGGACGAAGGCACGGTGCGTGTGGGCACCAATCTGCAAGTTGCCTATTTCGACCAGATGCGCGCCCAACTCGATCTGGACAAGAGTCTCTCGGACACCATCAGTCCGGGTAGCGAGTGGGTTGAGGTCAACGGCCAGAAAAAGCACGTGATGAGCTATCTCGGCGACTTCCTCTTCGCGCCGGAACGGGCGCGGTCGCCGGTCAAGTCGCTGTCAGGCGGCGAGCGCAACCGTCTGCTGCTGGCGCGTCTGTTCGCGCGGCCGGCTAACGTGCTGGTGCTCGACGAACCGACCAACGACCTCGATATCCCCACCTTGGAACTGCTCGAAGAACTGCTCACGGAATACGACGGCACCGTGCTGCTGGTCAGCCACGATCGCGCGTTTCTGGATAACGTCGCGACTTCGGTGATCGCCTCAGAAGGGGCCGGCAAGTGGCGCGAGTACGTCGGCGGCTTTACCGACTGGCAGATCCAGCGCGACCGCTCGCAGCAGATGGCGCAGGAAGCGCAAAAAGAAGTCGCCAAGGAAGCGTCGAAGGACGGCGGGGCGGCCGCGAGCCGCAACACCCAGCAGCGTGCCGCGAAACTGTCGTTTAAGGAGCAGCGTGAGCTGGAGGCGTTGCCGGCGCAGATCGCAGGGCTGGAGGCCGAGCAGAAGACGATTGCCGCGCAGCTCGAAGACGGCTCGATCTTCACGAGAGATGCGGCAGAAGGCACGCGGCTGACGGCGCGCTATGCGGCGATCGACGATGAGCTGCTGGCGGCGATGGAGCGGTGGGAGGAGCTGGAGAGCCGGCGGAAGTGAGCGGCGGGCGTGTCCCCACCCAAACGGCTGATCAACCATCCGGCAAATTGCTCCCCGTATCGAAATCAGTAAAATACCCCGCGAACAGGCTTCCTCCGGGAGAGTCCGGCGATAAAACAGTTTGCCCGCTGCGCGGGCAGCCCACCCACCCCGTTGTTTCGTTTCGCTTTTTTTGAAAACTCAACGCATTGTCCACGGACCTGTCCACAGGACCTGTGGACAACGATGAACCGACGGACCCGAGTCAACCATGTCTACGAAAAAGCCAAACGCCGCGTATAGCGAAGCGTCGATCAAGGTGTTGAAGGGCCTGGAGCCGGTCAAGCAACGACCCGGCATGTACACCCGCACCGAAAATCCGCTGCACATCATTCAGGAAGTCATCGACAACGCGTCGGACGAAGCCCTCGGCGGCTACGGCCGGCTGATCACGGTCACGCTGCACGCGGACCAGTCGGTGTCCGTCGACGACGACGGCCGCGGTATCCCGTTCGGCATGCACCCCGAAGAGGGCGTGCCGGTTGTCGAAATCGTATTCACGCGCCTGCACGCAGGCGGCAAGTTCGACAAGGCCGCGGGCGGCGCCTACACGTTCTCAGGCGGTCTGCACGGCGTGGGCGTCTCGGTCACCAACGCGCTGTCCACGCGCCTTGACGTCACCGTCTGGCGCGACGGCAAGGTCGCCGAACTGGGCTTTGCCAACGGCGATGTGGCCAAACAGCTGCAAATACGTCCGGCTGCGAGAGGCGAGAAGAAATCCGGCACACGCGTCACCGCGTGGGCCAATCCGAAGTACTTCGATTCGCCAAACCTGCCGTTCGGCGAACTGCAGCGTCTCTTGCGCTCGAAAGCGGTGCTGTTGCCGGGCGTCGAAGTCACGCTCGTCAACGAGAAAACCGGCGAGCGCCAGACCTGGAAGTACGAAGACGGTCTGCGCGGCTATCTGCTCGAAGGCATGAACGGCAGCGATCTGCTGATTCCGCTCTTCGAAGGCGAACGTTATGCCGAGAGTTCACGTTCGAACGAAGAAACCTTTGCGGAAGGCGAGGGCGCGGCGTGGGTGGTGGCCTGGAGTGAAGAAGGCACGCTCACGCGCGAGTCCTACGTCAACCTGATTCCGACGCCCGCAGGCGGCACGCACGAATCGGGTCTGCGCGACGGTCTGTTTCAGGCGGTCAAGAGTTTCGTCGAGCTGCACAATCTGCAGCCGAAGGGCGTCAAGCTGCTCGCGGAAGACGTGTTTGCGCGCGTCTCGTTTGTGCTGTCGGCGAAGGTGCTCGATCCGCAGTTCCAAGGGCAGATCAAGGAGCGTCTGAATAGCCGTGACGCAGTGAAGCTGGTGTCGTCGTTCGCGCGACCGGCGCTTGAGTTGTGGCTGAACCAGCACGTCGAGCACGGCAAGAAGCTCGCGGATCTCGTCATCAAGCAGGCGCAGGCTCGCACGCGTGCCGGCCAGAAGGTCGAGAAACGCAAAAGCTCGGGCGTGGCCGTGCTGCCGGGCAAACTGACTGACTGCGAATCCACCGATATCTCGCGCAACGAACTGTTCCTGGTCGAAGGCGATTCGGCCGGCGGTTCGGCCAAGATGGGCCGCGACAAGGAATATCAGGCCATCCTGCCGCTGCGCGGCAAGGTGCTGAACACGTGGGAAACCGAGCGCGACCGGCTCTTTGCCAACAACGAAGTGCACGACATTTCGGTGGCGATCGGCGTCGATCCGCACAGCCCTGACGACCACATCGATCTGTCCAATCTGCGCTACGGCAAGATCTGCATCCTGTCGGACGCGGACGTGGACGGCTCGCACATCCAGGTATTGCTGCTGACGCTGTTCTTCAAGCACTTCCCGCAACTGATCGAACGTGGTCACGTGTGCGTGGCGCGTCCGCCGCTGTTCCGTGTGGATGCACCCGCCCGCGGCAAGAAGCCCGCGCAGAAGCTGTACGCGCTGGACGACGGCGAGCTCGAAGCGATTCTCGACAAGCTGCGCAAGGACGGCGTGCGCGAGACCCAATGGTCCATCAGCCGCTTTAAAGGCCTCGGCGAAATGAGCGCCGAGCAGTTGTGGGACACCACGATGAACCCGGACACGCGGCGTCTGTCGCCGGTTGCGCTCGGCGAACTCGACTACGACGCCACCGTCGCGCGTATGACCATGCTGATGGGCAAAGGTGAAGCAGCGTCGCGGCGCAGCTGGCTCGAAGAAAAGGGTAACGAAGTCGAAGCGGATATCTGAGCTGAGCGCCTGACGCAGGCTTGCTCGCGCAGCGAAACTTCACGCTACATACGGATACGGAATCTAGATGGACGACAACACGCCTGATCTTTTCACGGTGGCGCCGGCGCCCGGCGACTCTCTGACGCTCGGCAACTATGCCGAACGCGCGTACCTCGATTACGCCGTGAGCGTCGTCAAGGGCCGTGCGCTGCCCGATGTTTGCGACGGCCAGAAGCCTGTGCAGCGGCGCATCCTGTTCTCGATGAACGAGATGGGCCTCTCCGACAACGCGAAGCCGGTCAAATCGGCGCGCGTGGTAGGCGACGTGCTCGGCAAGTATCACCCGCACGGCGACCAGTCGGCGTACGACGCATTGGTGCGTCTCGCGCAAGACTTCTCGATGCGCTATCCGTTGATTGACGGCCAGGGCAACTTCGGCTCGCGCGATGGCGACGGCGCAGCGGCGATGCGCTATACGGAAGCGCGCCTCACGCCAATCGCCAAGCTGCTGCTTGATGAAATCCACCAGGGCACGGTCGATTTCATGAAGAACTACGACGGCGAATTCGACGAGCCGCGCCTCTTGCCCGGACGTCTGCCGTTCGTGCTGCTCAATGGCGCCTCGGGGATTGCGGTGGGTCTGGCCACGGAAATCCCGTCGCACAACCTGCGCGAAGTGGCCGCCGCGGCGGTCGCGATGATCCGCAATCCGAAGCTCTCGCACGCGGAATTGATGCAGCTCATCCCTGGGCCGGACTTCCCTGGCGGTGGCCAGCTCATTTCGAGCGAAGCCGAAATCTCGGCGGCGTATGAGGCGGGGCGCGGCAGTCTGAAGGTGCGCGCGCGCTGGAAAATCGAAGAACTCGCACGCGGCCAGTGGCAACTCGTGATCACCGAACTGCCGCCGAATACGGCTACGCAGAAAGTGCTCGAAGAAATCGAAGAGCAGACCAATCCGAAGATCAAGCTCGGCAAGAAGACGCTGACGCCCGAGCAGTTGCAGACCAAGCAGACCATGCTCGCGCTGCTTGACGCGGTGCGCGACGAATCGGGCAAGGACGCGCCCGTGCGTCTCGTATTCGAGCCGAAGTCGAGCCGCATCGACCAGACCGAATTCGTCAATATCCTGCTCGCGCATACGAGCCTCGAATCCAACGCCTCGCTGAATCTGGTGATGGTCGGCGCGGACGGCCGACCGCGCCAGAAGGGCATATCCGAAATCCTGCAGGAATGGATCGGCTTCCGCTTTGCTACCGTTACGCGCCGCACGCGCTACCGTCTGAGCAAGGTCGACGATCGGATTCACATCCTCGAAGGCCGGATGATCGTCTTTTTGAATATCGACGAAGTCATCCGCATCATTCGTGAGTCGGACGAACCGAAGCCGGCGCTGATCAAGGCATTCGGGCTGTCCGACCGGCAAGCTGAAGACATCCTTGAAATCCGTCTGCGTCAGTTGGCGCGACTGGAAAAGATCAAGATCGAGAAGGAACTGTCCGAACTGCGCGACGAAAAGGCCAAGCTCGAAGAACTGCTCGGCAGCGAATCGGCGATGAAGCGCCTGCTCATCAAGGAAATCGAAGGCGACGCGAAGCAATACGGCGACGAGCGCCGCACGCTGATCCAGCAGGAAAAGCGCGCGATCTTCGAAGCCCGCGTGGTCGATGAGCCGGTGACGGTGGTGATGTCGCAGCGGGGCTGGGTACGGGCACTGAAGGGCCACGGGCTCGATCCGGCTAGCTTCACCTTCAAGGCCGGCGACGCGCTCTATGCCGCGTTCCAGTGCCGCACGCCCGATACGTTGATCGCATGGGGTAGCAACGGGCGCGTCTATTCGGTCGCGGTGGCGCTGCTGCCGGGCGGCCGTGGTGATGGCGTGCCGGTCACCTCGCTGATCGAACTCGAGTCGGGCAGCCATCTTATGCACTACTACGCGGCGCCGGCAGATCAGGCGTTGTTGCTGGCATCGAGCAACGGCTTCGGTTTTATCGCCAAGGTCGGCGACATGGTGAGCCGCGTGAAGGCCGGCAAGTCCTTCATGACCATCGACGAAGGCGCGACGCCGCTCGTGCCGATGCCTATGCTGCCGGATGCGACTCATATCGCCTGTTTGTCGGGCGGCGGCCGTTTGCTGGCCTTTGGCCTCGACGAGATGAAGACGCTTTCGGGCGGTGGCCGCGGTGTCACGCTGATGGCGCTCGACGAGAAGGAGACGCTCACGCAGGCGCTGGCAATCGGCAAGGCCGGGGTCGTGCTGCTCGGCACGGGCCGTGGCGGCAAAGCGTATGAAGAAACGCTGAGCGGCGCGGCGCTCGCACCGCACATCGGCAAACGCGCCCGCAAGGGCCGCGCGCCGGACAGCAAGCTGAAGCTGTTGGGCATGCGGCCGGCGCTGCGGGCTTGACGAGGTGAAGTCGCAGTAACCGCGTGCGCAGCCTTCGACCACAGGCTACGCACGCCGCGAGTAGCAGGTAGCAAAAAATCGGGGATCGGCACGCTACACGGCGCGTCGGCACAACAAATAAAACGATGGCGAAAACGATGAACTGCGGAACTGCACGCACAGCGTGCGGTCGAATGCGGTCATTAGCCGCGTCGGACAAGGCTGTGGACAGCGTCGTTCAAGGCTCCAGCCTGTCCGCCGAAAAGCGGTACGCCCATCATCGAGAGAGAGGAAAACAACATGACCAAAGCCGTCGAGCTCGCGCTCTTTTTGCATTTGCTGGGTGTGGCCGTGTGGGTCGGCGGTATGGTCTTCGCGCATTTTTGCCTGCGTCCGGCTCTCGCTGATCTCTCGCCTCAACTGCGCTTGCCACTGTGGGAATCGGTGTTCGGGCGTTTCTTCAACTGGGTCGCCGCTTCGGTGATCATCATCTTGCTGTCGGGCGGATTCATGCTGACGCAGTTCGGCGGCGCGCATGCGTCGTGGCAACTGCATGCCATGGCGGGTCTCGGCATCGTGATGATGCTGATCTTCGGGCACATCCGCTTCGCCGTGTTTCCGCGTATCCGCCGCGCCGTGCAGGCGCAGAACTGGCCGGATGGCGCGCGCGCAGTCGGAACGGTGCGGCGCCTGGTGGTCGTCAATCTGGTGCTGGGCGTCGTGACAATCGGTGTTTCTGTGTTGTCCGGCGCCGTCTAGGCGAAGCATCGCGCGCCGCATCACGTTTTGACGAAACGCCGCTGCTCTGAACTGC
>NZ_JAMFSB010000049.1 GCF_026225065.1 Paraburkholderia sp.
CACCGAACGGCAGCACGCGTTTGAGGAACTCGATATCCACGCGTCCCATGGAGCGCACTCCATCTTCCGGCATTGCCTCGCTGTGCCGGCTGCGGACCCCGCGCAGGTGTCGAAAGTCGTATTCATGCGGACTCGTCGCGATGCTATGTGGTCGAAGGAAACGGGATCGCTACTCGACCTCGCCGAAGCCAACGACGTGCCGGCGCAATCCAACTGCAGATCCGGCGTATGCGGGACATGCTCGACGCGCTTGCTGTCTGGTGAGGTTACTTACCCAGTGCCAATCGAGGGAGAGGTTGCACCGGGGCATGCGTTGATCTGCTCGGCGATACCCGCGAGAACAGGATCTGGAGAAGAGTCGACCGTGGTGCTCGACCTTTAGTCACGCGGCGGCTATCCGTAGCCAGCCGCTCACCCCATTCCACTCAGTTCACTCCGCTTTCTTCACCCCGCCCGACGCACCGGCGGAAAACGTCGCGGACCCCGGCTAAACGTCACTCGACGAAAGCGCTCACGCTTGTGCTCTTCTTCAAAGTGAGCAAGCGAAGGCTTCACCAGATCGCTGCGCGAGACGATCCCGATCAGCCGCATGCTTTCGCGATCGGCGACGACCGGCAGACGCTCGAGCCCGTGCACCGCAAGCCGGGTCGCGACCAACCGGCAGGTTTCATCGGTCAACGCCACAACGGGCGCACTGCCGCGCAAGAGATCGGCAATGCGCATATCCAATACGTCGCTGCCGTCGGCAGCTCCGTTGTCGCAGAAACGTTCGAGTGCGTGGCGATCCACAATGCCAGCCACTACGCCGTCGATCACAACCGGGTACGCACGGTGCGTCTGCGTAACACCAAAGAATCCATTCAGCGCATGACGCAGGCGGAGGTTGCCGTCGATGGTCTCGACTGCCTTCGACATGACCTCGTCGACGTAGTGGCGCTCGAGCGGGTCCACGCCATACTCGCGGTAAATGTGATACCCCCGACGAGCGATCTTCTCGGTCATGATGGACCGCCGCATGACCACCGTAGCGAAACCGTACGCCACCAACGTAGCAGCGAGCAATGGCAACAGCGCATTGCTGTCGTGCGTGAGTCCGAAGGCAAAGACGATCGCCGTCAGCGGTGCACCAAGCGTCGCGCCAAGGGTCGCTGCCATGCAGACGAGCGGCCACAGCGCCGGTTCGCCGCCGGGCAGCACGTGACCGAGCACGGTGCCGAGCCCCGCGCCCAGCATGAGCAAAGGCGCCAACACCCCACCCGACGTGCCGGAGCCTAACGCGACGACCCAGATCACAGCCTTCACCACTAGAATGGCGAGCGCGATCTGCAACACGATGTGCTGGTGTAGCAAGTCTCCAATGACGTCGTAGCCCACACCAAGCGCACGCGGCTCGAGAAATCCGCCAATACCGACAACCAGACCACCGAGCGCGGGCCACCACATCCAGTGAATCGGCAGCTTGCCGAACAGGTCTTCGGTTTTGTAGAGCGCCGCCGACAGGCCCGCGGCCAAGGCCCCGCTCAGCAAGCCCGCAATCACGCAGGACAAAAGCGACATCGCATCGGCAGGTGCCGTTTCGAGTGGAAACAACGGACCTGTGCCGAAGAACAGCGTCCGCGCAAAACCGGCAACCGCACACGCCAATGCAACCGGCAGAAAACTGCGCGGCCGCCATTCGAACAACAGCAACTCCACCGCGAGCAGCACGGCTGCCACGGGCGTGCCGAACACGGCCGTCATGCCGGCCGCCGCACCGGCGACGAGCAAGGTTTTGCGCTCGGCGGCAGTCACCTTGACGCACTGTGCGATCAATGAACCGAGCGCGCCGCCGGTCATGATGATCGGGCCTTCGGCGCCGAACGGCCCACCGCTGCCAATCACGATGCCCGACGAAAGCGGCTTGAGAATCGCCACCTTGGGCGACATACGGCTCTTGCCAAAGAGGATGGCTTCGATGGCCTCCGGAATACCGTGACCACGGATTTTTTCCGATCCGTAGCGCGCCATCAGGCCCACGACCAGACCTCCCGCCACCGGAATCAGGATGACCCAACCGCCCAGCGTGTTGTGCGAGGGCGACCGGTCGGCAAAGGAGAAAGCGCCGAAGAAAAACAGGTTCGTGAACAGATGGATCAAGCCCAGCAGGACGAATGCCGCGAGCGTGCTCAGCAGGCCGATGCCCGCTGCGAGTGCGGAGATGCCGGGAAGCCGTGCGTTGGATGAAAAGTCGCGCTTATGGGTACCGCCATGGGTGTCTTTATGGGTGTGATGGGTCATGCTTGCTCACCAATCGATCTCAGGAACGTTGAAGGTGCCTTTAAGCGACTTCAGCTCAGTCCGGTGGATTGCCGCGAGACGGGACAGCACCTGTTCGCCCGCCTCCAGCAAATGAACCTCCACCTGACGCCGGTCGGTCTCGCTGATCTTGCGCCGTACCAGTTCCAGCGCCTCGCACCGCGACACCAGTGCGACCACCCCGTGGTGTTGCGCCTGCAACCGTTCGGCAAGTTCGCCGACGCTCGCCCAGTCGCGCTCCGGATAGCCTTTGATATGCAGCAGCAACAGGTATTGCAGCGGCGTGATGCCTTCGCTTTGCGCTGCCTGCTCGGAGAAGCGCTCAAAGCGCCGCATCTGATAGCGAAATTCGGATAGCTGCTCGAAATCCGCCTTGGTCAAGCTGCGAGCCGGTGGTTTCATTGAAGATTCACCGCGGAGTGAAAAGCGGAATATATCACAACATGATATTTATGCCCGAGCGAGTCGGCGGCTGTGAAGCGGGCCACTACGCGGTGCGTGTTCGTTCGAGGTTGGGACTGGTGATGGTGACGGCGCGATCCTGAGGGCGGATGGCATGCGCCAAAGCGAAGGAACGCCAGGTTCCCCGCTAATGGGCAATGTATGCAGATTGCAGATGGTGCGTGTCAGCCCGGCCATGAAGGCGGAGCTTGCGGAACAGACGGGGGCGTCGAAAGCCGCCCATCATTCCGATGGTGTGCTGCTGGGTACTTACTCGTCGCTATAGACAGCGACTGCGCGAAGCAACTGCGCTCTCGCGCCAGGCGCCGACGCTTAGTTCGGGCGGCGATGCGCTTCGGCGATGATGGCGCAGGTTTGCAGATGCAGTTGCAGGGCATGACGCGCGACGGCGGCGATGCGGGCAAACAAGCTGCTAGCGGCGGGGGTAGAAGTCGTGGTGATGTGGCTCATGGCAAGCTCCAGTTCAGGCTACGCTTAAGAGATCTAGGTTAACTACCTAGGTAATAACCCTATTATAGACCGATCATGCCGCAGCGCAACAAGAGAAAACAATTCCGTTAGATCTCCCCCTCGGCTAGTGCTTTCTTACATCCGAATAACAATCGAATCCCCCGTGCGGCGTCATTTGGTCTCCAGATTTACCCCAATCCGGCGACGCCGTTTCCGCATCGCATCAATCTGGTCAGACCTATATCAGCCAAGCCACACCGGGTGATTCAGGCCACCTCGTTCGACCGCGCCGCACAAATTCCCCTCCTTGACTCTGCCTCGGCGTCCTGCTGTACTAAATAAACCAAAGTGATTTAGTCGAAACCGGCCAACCGACCTGCGTCATCCATCGCAGCCCGCGCGGCCACAAGAGGCGCACCAGCGCCCATCAGCTATTGAATCGACCGCAGTCCAAAAACGTCGTTGTCAATTATCCGGAGGAGCGTCCCCATGAATCAGAAAACCCGTAGGCAACCCGTCGCCCGGCGTCTCGCCACCCTGTGCGTCGCCGCATCCGCCGTATGGTGCGCGAGCGCTACGCTGGCAGTCGCTGACCAGCCCATCGTCGGCCTGATCACCAAAACCGACACCAACCCGTTCTTCGTGAAGATGCGTCAAGGCGCGGAAGCCGCCGCGCAGAAGGACGGCGCCAAGTTGCTGACCGCTGCCGGCAAGTTCGACGGCGACAATGCCAGCCAGGTCACCGCTATCGAAAACATGATCACCGCGGGCGCCAAGGCGATTCTGATCACCCCGAGCGATACCAAGGCCATCGTGCCGAGCATCAAGAAAGCGCGCGACGCGGGCTTGATGGTGATTGCGCTCGATACACCGACTGAACCGCAAGACGCGACCGATGCCCTCTTCGCCACCGACAACTTCAAGGCCGGCGTCCTGATCGGCCAATACGCCAAGTCGGCGCTGGGCAGCAAGCCGGCCAAGATCGCCACGCTCGATCTGGCGCCGGGCGTGTCGGTGGGCGTTCTGCGCCATAACGGCTTCCTGCAGGGCTTCGGCGTCAAGGAAGGCGATCCGTCCATCGTCTGCAGCCAGGACACGCGCGGCGATCAATCGAAGGGACAAACGGCGATGGAAAACTGCCTGCAGAAGTCGCCGGACATCAACGTGGTCTACACGATCAACGAACCGGCCGCAGCCGGTGCGTATCGCGCGCTCAAGGCGGCAGGCAAGGAGAAGGACGTGATGATCGTCTCGATCGACGGTGGCTGTGAAGGCGTGCGCAACGTCAAGGCCGGCGCCATCGCTGCGACGTCGCAGCAGTATCCGTTGAAGATGGCCTCGCTCGGCGTGGATGCAGGCGCCGAATATGCCAAGACCGGCAAGAAGGTCTCGGGCTATCACGATACGGGCGTCACGCTGATCACCGACAAGGCAATGAACGGCGTCGACAGCAAGGACACCAAGTTTGGTCTGGCCAACTGCTGGGGTCAATAAGGCGGGCAATCAGCCTTCCTAAGCAACCGGGAGACCCACCCATGGGTCTCCCACGGATTTGCCGCGTGGCCGCCGCGCCACGGCTCTAGCATCGAGGAAACACATCATGTCGACCCCTTCTGCCCCGGCTGGCGGCCACCGCTCTCTCTCCGAGCGGCTGCCTTCACTCGCCGAAATCGGTCCGCTCGTCGCGCTTGTGCTGGCCTGCATTTTCTTTATCTCGCAGAGCAACCGCTTTCTGTCGTTCCAGAACCTCTCGCTGATTCTTCAGCAGACCATGGTGGTCGCCGTCATCGCGATCGGCCAGACGCTGATCGTGCTGACCGCCGGCATCGATCTTTCCTGCGGCATGGTGATGGCGTTCGGCTCGATCATCATGACCAAGTTCGCCGTCAACCTCGGTGTGCCGCCAATCCTCGCGATCATCTGCGGTATCGGCGCCAGCGCGTTGTTCGGTGCGCTCAACGGGGTCCTGATTACGCGCATCAAACTGCCTGCGTTCATCGTCACGCTCGGCACCCTGAACATCGCCTTTGCGCTCACGCAGATCTACTCGAATGCGGAGAGCGTCTCGAACCTGCCTGACGCGATGATGTTCCTCGGCAACACCTTCAGCATCGGTCCGGCCCAGGTCACCTACGGCACCGTGCTGACGCTGCTGATGTACCTCGGCACCTGGTTCGTGTTGCGCGATACCGTGCCCGGCCGGCATCTTTACGCACTCGGCAACAACGCTGAAGCAGCTCGATTGATGGGCCTGTCGTCGCAACGCATCCTGCTCACCGTCTACACACTGGCCGGTGCGATCTACGGCGTTGCCGCGCTGTTGTCGGTTTCGCGGACCGGTGTGGGCGATCCGCAAGCGGGGCAAACCGAAAACCTCGACAGCATCACCGCGGTCGTACTCGGCGGCACAAGTCTCTTTGGCGGACGCGGCTCGATTGTCGGCACCCTGCTCGGCGCGCTGATTGTCGGCGTGTTCCGCAATGGCCTGACCTTGATCGGCGTGTCGTCGGTCTATCAGGTGTTGATCACCGGCATGCTGGTGATTCTCGCCGTCGCCGCCGACAAGCTGTCCCATCGCGGCGCTCGATGATCCACCAGGAGCCTGTCATGTCTACCCCCCAAACTGCTTCTCACGCGACGCCGGTCCTTCAGGCGCGTGGACTCGTCAAGCGTTATGGCCAGGTCACAGCCCTGGACGGCTGCGACTTCGAAGTAATGCCCGGCGAAATCATGGCCGTGATCGGCGATAACGGCGCAGGCAAGTCGTCGCTGATCAAGGCGCTCTCCGGCGCGACCGTGCCCGACGAAGGCGAGATTCTGCTCGACGGCAAGCCGGTAAAATTTCGCAGTCCGCTCGATGCACGCGCCCAGGGCATCGAAACCGTGTACCAGGATCTCGCGGTGGCGCCCGCCATGAGCATCGCGGAAAACCTGTTCCTCGCACGCGAGCTGGTGAAACCCGGCTGGCGCGGCTCGATCTTCAAGATGATCGATAAGCGCCGCATGCTTGAAGAAGCCACTGCACATATGAAGGGCCTGCAGATCGGTATCCGTTCAATGCGCCAGGCCGTAGAGACGCTTTCGGGCGGTCAACGCCAGGGCGTCGCGGTAGCGCGTAGCGCGGCGTTTGCCCGGCACGTGGTGATTCTCGACGAGCCGACGGCGGCACTCGGCGTCAAGGAAGGCAACATGGTGCTCGAACTGATCCGGCGCGTGCGCGACCGCGGTCTGCCGGTGATCCTGATCAGCCACAACATGCCACACGTGTTCGAGATTGCCGATCGTATCCACATCCAGCGGCTCGGTCGGCGCGCGGCGCTCGTCAATAAGAAGGATATTCATATGTCCGACGCGGTGGCGATCATGACCGGTGCGAAGGAAGCGGACGTCAAGGCGATCGCATGAAGCACGCACCCTGCTGACCGGCGGTCACGATGGATACCACCGGCGCCCGCTCGCCACTCAAGCGCACAGTCGGCTCGAATCAGGTCGGCATGCGGCAATTCAACGAGCGGATCGTGCTGCAGGCGATCCGCCTGCATGGCCCGCTCGCGAAAGCCGACGTGGGCCGCTTGACGCGCCTGTCGATGCAGACGGTTTCGATGATCGTCGACCGTCTGATCGACGACGGTCTGCTGGCGCGGCAGCCGCGCGTGCGCGGTCGCATCGGACAGCCGTCGGTGCCGATTGCGTTGCGCCCCGAAGGCGCGTACACGATCGGCATCAAGGTCGGGCGTCGCAGTCTGGATGTGCTGGCGATGGACTTCGTGGGGCACGTCTGCAGCCGCGACGTGCTCGAGTACGCATACCCCGATCCGCGTGTGCTGTTTCCGGCGCTCGAAGTCAAGCTCGCGCGGCTCAACGAGACGCTCGGCGAGCGGACGAGGCAAGTGGTGGGGGTAGGCGTGGCCGCGCCATTATGGCTCGGTGGATGGCGTGATTTTCTGGGCGCGCCGCCGGACGCGCTCGATGCGTGGCACGACATCGACATCCGCGCGCGTATCGCTGCCATGACCGGCTTGCCCGTCGAATTCGCCAAGGACACCACTGCAGCCTGCGCCGCCGAACTGGTGATGGGCCAGGGGCGCGGCATCCACAACTTTCTCTATCTGTTTGTCGGCACGTTCATTGGCGGCGGTATGGTGATCGACGGGCGGCTCCACAGCGGTCCGCACGATAACGCTGGGGCCGTTGGCTCGATTCCAGTTGCAGGCGCGGGCCGCAATGATGGCCAGGGCGGCGCGAAGCAACCGACGCGTCAGTTGCTTCACGCGGCCTCCGGCTTCGTGCTCGAACAACTGTTGAGCGATGCCGGGGCGCCGGCCGCTGCCGCACACGATCATCGGGCCTTGTCACCGGAATGGTGGCGTGTGACCGAACAATGGCTCGATACGGCTTGTCCCGCGATTGCCGGAGCGCTGATCAACGCGACCGCGCTGCTCGATCTCGAGGCTGTGGTGATCGACGGCGAGCTGGACCGTCAACTGGTGCGCGAAATTATTCGCCGCACTGAGCGCGTGCTGGATGGTTTCGTCTGGGAGGGCATGGTGCGGCCGCAACTGCTGGAAGGCACCATCGGCGCGGACGCGCGTGCGATGGGCGGCGCGATCCTGCCGCTCTACGCGCATTTTGCGCCGGTCCATGAGCTGTTTCTCAAGCCGGCGACGGAAGCCGGATATTAAGAGCCAGGTGCTAAGCGCTGGGCATGCGGTCGACACGTTAGACAGAAGTTCAAGGCCAAAACGAACGAAAGGTCGGCCTCGCCGAGGCCGCCCTCGCCTTTCTCCCCCACTCAGCTCCGCTTCGCCGCATCCGCACCCGCCGTCGGCGCAGCAGGCGCCTTCGGTTCATCCATCAACGGCTGCAACGCAGGCGCAAGCGACTTCAGCAGTTGCACCGACATCGCACTCGTGAAGTCATACCGCGACGCATACGGCTCGTGAACGTAGGCAGTCAGCGTGCCGTAGAACCGGTCGCCCATAATGAACACGAAAGTCGCACTCCGATTGACCTTGCGCGACTCGATCAACCTGCCGCCCTTCGCCCACACCTCGAACCGCTGATCGCCCGTACCGGTTTTTCCGAACACCGGCAAGGTCTTGCCATCGGGGAACGTCATGCCGTCCGCGAGGCGCTTGGCCGTGCCGCCCTGCACCACATCGCTCAACATCCCATGCACGACATTGACGATCTGCGGCGACAACTGCGTCTGCGGCGCCACGCTTGCGCGCACAAAATGCGTTTCGTACGGCGTGCCTTTGGCGAAATCGAGTTGCGTGATGTTCTCGGTCGGCACCTTGTTGCCGCCGCCGGCGATCACGCCGATCAGCTCCGCCAGCGCCGCCGGCCGGTCACCCGATGCGCCGATCGCCGCCGCATACGAAGGCGTCAGATTGGAGAACGGATAGCCGAGCGCCTGCCACGACTTGCCGATCGCATCGTAAGCGCGCAACTCGATCATGCGCTTGATGCGGCGGTCCTGAGTCGCGTGATAGCGCGTCTTGAAGAGCCATGAATACGTCGACGTCCGCACGTCGGCGCTAGCCTGCTGAACCTGATCGAGCGTGGCGTCCGGATGTTCGCGCAGATAGTTCACCAGCCACAGTTCCAGCGGATGCACGCGCGAAATATAGCCTCGGTCGTTCAGGTTAAAGCTGTCCATACTGTATTTCGCATAGAGCTTTGCCAGATCGTCGTCGCCAAGCCACTGCGCCGGCGTGCCTTTTAGCTGAGCACGCATTTGCGCATCGAACCAGCTCTGCGATCCGTTGGGCGCGACACTGCGCAGCACGGTGGCAATCCGCGGCGGCGACTTGTGCACGCTGTGCAGCATCACACCGAGCGCGTCGTCAGGCGTCTTGCCGTGGTACTTGGCGTAAAAGCGCTTCATATAGACGCGGCTTTCCTGATCGGCGAAGCTCTTCAGATAAAGCTGGCGCGCGGCCGGATCGTCGAGCCATGCCGTCGACGGCCCTGACGTCTGGATCATTTCGTAGCGCACGATGTCGCGCATCAGCCGCACGAACACCAGGTTCACCGAGTGCTGGAACGCCCGCTGGATAGTCAGAATCTGGCCGTTGTCGCTCGATTCGAAATTGGTGAAAGTTTGCGCGCCGCCGCCGGTGTAGAACGTTTCGCCTGCATTGGCTGAATATTTGCGCTGCACGGCCGCGTCGAGCATCGCCTGCAGCGAGCGGTCCTGGGTTTGCGCCAGATAGTCCAGCGACCATTTCGTCAGTGCATCCTGTGGATCCGGCTGAACCTTCTTGAGATCGGCCGCGCTCATCGAAGAATATCGGGCGTGCAGGTCGGAGACGATCTGCAGATACGTGATGACGGTGCGCAGCTTCGCGGTCGAGCCAAGATTCAGGCGCGCGCCCGAATTGATATCGAACGGTTCGTTGACGCTATCCGTTTGCACCCGTACGAGGTTCGAGCCGTTGTGGCGTTCGTAGAGCGTCAGGCTGTAGGTGATCTTCGACGGATCGTCGCCGGGCCGAAGCATTTCGAATCCATACAGCCCGGCGGCCTGCGCGCCGTCCTTGGTGGCCGCGCTCGCGAGCCGGTCGCTCACAGCCTGCTGAACCGCGTTGTTGAGTGTGCCGGTGGCCTGCAAGTCGAGCCGGTCGAGTTCATAAAAGCTGCGCACGCCAAGCGCCGCCAGCAAATGGGCGCGCATCGACGTAACCGCCTTGCGGCTGATAAACGACGCGTCCGCTTGCGGTGTTTGCTTCGGGCTGAGTGCGATCTGCGCGTTGAGCGCCGCATCACGCAATGACGTGGAAATGACACCGCCCGCCGCGAGCAGCCGTAAATAGCTGTCCGTCATGCGCCCGAGTTCAGCGTAGCCGTGGTGCAGAAAGAACGACGGCGCGCGTTGCGCAATCATCAGCGAGAGCACCTGGCGGAACGCCAGCGCCTGCTCGGTGAGATTGTCGGCCGACGTCGGCGCGTTGAGGAGCGCATTCACTTCGGAGAAATCGCGTCCGTACCACGCAGCCAGACCATCGCCGATACCGTTGATTTCGCCGGCACCCGCTTGCGCCGACAACGGCACCGTATTCAGGTACTGCACGACGATTTCGCGCCGCGCCGGCATGGTCTGCGGTCCGTCAAGATACGCGCGCACCGAAGCGGAGGCGATCTGGCGCAATTTCTCCGGCGGCGTCGCCGTGCGCCCGTCCGGCGAGTGGCGGAATTTTTCGATCTGGGTGGCGAGCGTGCTGCCGCCCGGCTGCGCCTGATGGTGGTTGAAAAAACGCGCGCCCTGGTCAAGCAGCGCATGGCCGAACCGGCCCCAATCAATGGCCGGATTGCGGTTCGGCTGATTGGGGTCCAACAGTTCGCGGTCCTCGATAAACAGCAGCGAGTTAACGACGAGCGGCGGGACCGCGGCGAAACCGCTATAGATCCTGCGCGGATAGTTGGTGTCGAAAAGCGGCGCGCCGGTGCCGTCGAACAGTTGCAGGCCCGCCTGATCTTTCTCCTGATACGGCAGGAACAGACCGTTATCCGCGAGCGACAACATGCGCTCGGAGTCGCGTGCCTGGGAGGCCACGACGAAGCCGTGTGCGGTCAGACGTTGCTGAAACGAAGGCAGCAACGCGTAGCCGAGTCGTTCGTCATACGGACCGTTAGCGGGAAAACGGATATTAGGGCTCGCACCGTTCGCGAGCGTGAAATCGACGTCGCGTGTCAGCTCGGACAGGTAGCGCGCCTGCAGGCGGGAGGTTTCGATTTCGATCTGGCAAAGCTTCGCCAGAATTGCTAGCGCCACCAGAACGGCGGCGACCAGCGACCATTTGATCCACTTCCACACCGACGGAGCGGCGGTTATGCGAAGCGGTAACCGAACAAGCGGCCGATTCATGGCGGCATCCCCCTAGCAGGCGTTTATCTGCGAAACTTGCCTGCATCCGGCTCAGTGTAGCGCGGATCGGGAGCGCACAAATGGTCCGAAATTACCCCACAGTCTCGCGCCAACAACACCATTTTGGCGAAGCGTAGCGCAGCGGCTTGCGAAGTGCGATATTCATGGTTTTCGCGCGCGCAGCAATCGGACAAATTGCTCCGCCGGCGGCGACAGCACCCCTCCCTTGCGCAACACAATCCCGAAGGTTTGCGACTGCGACTTGAGCTTGACTGGCAGGATGCGCAGCATCTTGTGCTTCGCGAACAGTTCGGCAATTCCGGTGGGTAAAACCGACACCAGATCCGCCGCTTCCTGAAGCAACGCGACTGTGACGAACGTGGACGCGGTCGAGATTGGGCTTACCGGCATGCTCATGCCGGCCAGATCCATTTCGCGCTCGAGCAGCGCATGCAGCGGCATATGGCTCGGGTACGTCACCCAGCGGTGTCCGGCCAGGTCGCGCAGCGTCAGTTTCTTGCGCGAGATGGGCGGATGCGCGTATCCCACCACCAGCGAAAGCGGTTCGTCACCCAACGACTGATACTGATATCTCGACGGATCGGCGCTGACCGCCGCGCGCCCGATCACCAGATCGAGCCGCCCCTCGTCGAGTTGCAGCAACATGCGCGCGCTCGTGTCTTCGACAATCTCGATCGACAGATTCGGCTGGCTCGCGTGCAGCTCGTTTAGCACCGGCACGACCTGCTCCGGAATCGCCCCCATGATTGCGCCGATCGCGAGACGTCCACCGCGCCCCGAGCGGATTTCCGCAATGTCCTGGCACAACGAAGCGAGATCCGTCGCTACCAGCCGCGCGTAACGGATCACGCAGTGGCCGAACTGGTTCGCGATCATGCCGTTTTTCGATCGCTCGAAGAGCGGTGCTTCCAGCATCGACTCCAGTTCCTGCAGCGCCTTGCTCGCTGCCGACTGCGTCATTGCCATGGTGCCGGCCGCCTTGTGCAGCGACTTATGGTCGTCAAGTGCGATCAGCAGTTGCAGCTGCTTCATGCGCAAGCGCGATAGCAGCACGTTCAGCGTGTCTTTCATGTGAAATGTGAGTGTCGAGTGAGTGCGAGATGAATCCGAGGTGAGTCGTAAAAGCGATCACAGGATGGAAACATTTCACTATACAGGCCAGAACGGACCGCCGTATAGTCGGTCCTGGAGACAATCAGATGCCCCGCAGGGGCGCCCGAGCCGCGCGGCTACCTACGCTTGCGCCGAGCGACACAGACCTTCTCTCCACCCTCTGGCAGCACGTTTTAGCCCATCCATCAGGTCAACACTAAAGCTCACCGTCAAGCACACCCAGCCATGAACCAAGCAACCCACCCGACACCTTATCGCGGCGTATTCCCCGTCGCGCCGACCATCTTCGACGACAACGGCCAGCTCGACCTCGAAGGTCAAAAGCGCTGCCTCGACTTCATGATCGACGCGGGCTCCAACGGCCTGTGCATCCTCGCGAATTTCTCCGAGCAGTTCACGCTCTCCGACGACGAACGCAGCACGCTGATGAACGTAGCGCTGGAGCATGTCGCGGGACGCGTGCCGGTGATCGTCACGACCACGCATTTCAGCTCGTACCAGTGCGCACAGCGCAGCCGCGCGGCGCAGGACGCGGGTGCGGCGATGGTCATGGTCATGCCGCCGTATCACGGCGCGACGATCCGCGTGGGCGAACTGGGCATCTACGAGTTCTATAAGAAGGTCTCGGACGCGATCGATATTCCGATCATGATCCAGGACGCCCCGGTTGCAGGCACGGCTCTCTCGGCACCGTTTCTTGCAAAGATGGCGCGCGAGCTGCGCAATGTGTCGTACTTCAAGATTGAAGTCCCGCAGGCGGCTTCGAAGCTGCGCGAACTGATCGAACTCGGTGGCGACTCGATCGTCGGCCCTTGGGATGGCGAAGAAGCAATCACGCTGATGGCCGATCTTGATGCGGGCGCAACCGGTGCGATGACGGCCGGCGGCTATCCCGACGGCATCCGGCTGATCGTCGATGCCTATGCCGCCGGCGACACCGAAGCGGCCGCAGCTCAATATCAGCGCTGGCTGCCGCTCATCAACTTCGAAAATCGCCAGGGTGGACTCGCGGCGTGCAAGGCGCTGATGAAAGAAGGCGGCGTGATCCGCTCTGAGGCGGTACGTCATCCGCTGCTGCCCATGCACCCCGCCACCCGCGCCGGCCTGCTGACCATCGCGCGTCGCCTCGACCCGCTGGTGCTGCGCTGGGGCAAGTAATTCGGCTCAGTAAGTAAGCGGGCCGGCTGGGCAGGCCCACTGAGCCGTCCCACACGGCTATGCGTCCAGAGGGACGCCCGTCTGCTGCCACAATCGCTCATTCGGGTCAGGCCGGTTGCATTTTCTGCCAACCGGCCTGACCTTTCAGCCGAATGAGCCTGCTCTGCTCCATCTTCACTGCCTGTCCGCCAGACGCTTGCTGTCGCGCCCGGCATGACGCCGCTCCCAGCTCCTGCCCCCGCTGAAATACAGCACTGGTCACCACGACTACCCCGTCCTCCCTTCCCTGCGCGGCCGTTGGAGCGCGGCGGCTACGGCTCTTGACGCAGGACTGCCTACGCCCCTTATACGTGGCTCTGGGCAAAACGGATGCAGATAAGGCGTTAGAAAATGCGGATATAACCCTCGACGGAAATTGAGTAACATACCTCCGCATGCCATCACTCACTTTCCCATGACCGCAAACACTCACGAACTAACGCCGGAGACGCTCACTGAGCTGCTCGAACGCATTGCCAGGGAGGATTCTGCGGCACTGCGGGAGCTATATGACGTCGCGGCACCGAAACTGTTTGGCCTTGCGCTCCGTATATTGAGCAAGCATGAGTGGGCCGAAGAGGTCCTGCAGGATAGCTTCGTCAATATCTGGCGGTTTGCGGGCGACTACCGGCGCGGTTTGTCGGCCCCCATGACCTGGATGTCGGCAATCGTCCGCAACCGTGCGCTCGACCACCTGCGGCGGGTGAATACGCAGGAAACAGAATGGAGTGATGCGTTGGACGATCTTGTGGCCACGGGGGATCCTGATCCGGAAGCGCTGTCAGCAGTGAGCCTGCAGGCACGACTTCTGGACGGGTGCATGCAGCAGCTCGAACCAGCGCAGCGGCAGGCAGTCGCGCTGGCGTATCTGCGCGACCAAAGCCATAGCGAGATTGCCGAGACCCTGACCGTCCCGCTCGGCACGGTCAAGTCGTGGATCCGGCGCGGCCTCGCCAAACTGAAAAGCTGCCTTGGGGGTGTGCAATGAATCTGCACCGCTATCCCCAACTGGTCGACATGCTGGCCGCCGAATATGCCGTCGGCACGCTGCGCGGTGGCGCGCGGCGACGGCTGCAGTTCTATGCGGAACACGACGTCGTGATTCGCCGCTCGCTGGAAGAATGGCAGCAGCGGCTCGAGCCGATGGCTGAACTTGTCCCGGCGCGCATGCCATCGGCGGCGGTCTGGGAGGCCATCGAACAGCGGCTCGGGTTTGTCTCCGCGCGCAGCGCAGCGGCTGGCCAGCAGCCGCCGCCACCGGTACCTTCCGCGCCGGTTGCCCGTCCGGCGCGTAACTGGTTCGACAACCTCGCCTTCTGGCGCGGCTGGGCGATCGGCGTCACCGCGCTCGCGGCGATTGCCCTGGTGGTCGCCGTCCGTTCGCTGCTGCCGTTCGGCGCCGGTCCGTCCGAATCGTCGCAGACGGTCGCGGAGCAAGGCGAGGCCGTGGTGTCGCACGTGGCGGTGCTCAACAACAAGGACGCCCAACCGGTCCTGCTGGTGGCGTGGGACGAAGCTCATTCGTCCATGACGCTGCACCGGCTTGGCAATGTCCAGTTGCCGCCCGACCGGGCGATGCAGTTGTGGGGCATTCCCGCCAGCGGTCACCCCGTCTCGCTTGGGATCATGCCTAACAGCGGCAACGGCAAGGTCACGGCCGGGCAGCAACGCCCTGAAAACTATGCCGCCCTCGCCGTCTCGATCGAACCGCCGGGCGGCTCGCCGAACCCGGACGGCCCGAGCGGTCCGGTTGTATTCAGCGGCAAGCTGTTGCCGGTGTCCTGATTTCAACGTGTTACGCCGACGCCTGCTAACTATAAGAAGCAGGCGCCGGCCTCCTCCCTCTCATGCAAAGCTTTTACGAAGCCACCGTGGTTCGCCCCGAGCGGGCGTCTCTGTCCGGCAAACGCGCCGCCGACGTATGCATTATCGGCGGCGGCCTCGCCGGTTTGTCGACAGCGCTTGGGCTTGTCGAGCGCGGCGTGCGCGAAGTCGTCGTGCTCGAAGCGCAGCAAGTGGGGTTCGGCGCGTCCGGACGCAACGGCGGTTTTGTGTTCGGCGGCTACAGCCTCGACTGCGCCGATCTGCTGAAAATCCTCGGACCCTCCCGGGCTCGCGAACTCTACACGCTTACGACCGATGCCGTCGATCTGATGCGGCAGCGCATTACGCGCTACGGGATCGAATGCGACGACACCCACGCCGGTGTGATTCTCGCAAACTGGTTCGACGAACCGGCACGCCTCGAGACGCAGCGGCGTCTGATGAAAGACTCGTTTGGTGTCGAGTGGGAGCCGGTCGACGCCACCACGCTCGCCACGCAACTGAAAACGCGCCGCTATCACGGCGGCCTGCTGGAGCGCAACGCGTTCCACTTCCATCCGCTGAAGTATGTCCTCGGCGTCGCGGCTGCCGTCGCCGCGGCGGGCGCGCAAATCTACGAGCACTCGCCGGTCCTACGGCTGCAGCGGCAAGGTAGCGGCTACCTGGTCGAAACCACCAGCGGCGCCGTCGAGGCGAGGCAAGTCGTAATGGCTGGCGGCGGGTCCGCGCGCAATGTCTACCGACAGGTCGAACGCGCCGTGCTGCCGATCGCCACCTACGTCATGGCGACGGAACCGCTAGGCGAGCGTCTGAAAGAAGCGATCGATACCGCCGCGGCAATCTACGACACGCGCTTCGCCTTCGACTACTACCGTCCGCTGCCCGACACGCGCATCCTCTGGGGCGGCCGGATCTCCGTGCGCAACCGCGAGCCGGAGGCTATCGCCAGACTGTTGCGTGCCGATCTGCTGAAGGTCTATCCGCAACTGCACGATGTGCGGATCGAGCACGCATGGGGCGGCCTCATGAGCTACGCGCGGCACAAGATGCCGCAGATCGGCCAGGGCGCCGACGGCGTCTGGTACGCGGTCGGCTTCGGTGGACACGGAATGGCTCCCACTACCGTCTCGGGCGAACTGCTGGCGGCCGCGATTGCCGGCGAGCGGCCGGTCCCGGAAGCGTTCGCCACGTTCGGACTGACGCCCACTTTCGGCACACTGGGGCTCGCCGCCGCTCAGTTGACCTACACCACCATGCAGGCGCGCGACGCACTTGCGGCACGCCGCCGGACGCGTTCCTGACACCCTCCGCCCCCACGCCTGACGTAACGCCGCAAACCCGCCGCAAACGGCAAAACACGGCAGCAAGGGGCGATTTTCGCCATGCTAGAATGCGCCGTCATCGCCGCTTAAGCACACAATGAAAAAGGGAAGCAAGGCCGCCGCGCCGGATCAGAGCGGCATCCCGTC
>NZ_JAMFSB010000367.1 GCF_026225065.1 Paraburkholderia sp.
CGAGAAGCTGCGGCTGGTGCACCGGGTAATTGCGGCGCAATCGGCGGCAGCAGTGGAACCCGCGCAGGCGGCGCAAGCGGCTCAAGCGGCGGAGCCCGCACAAGCCGCCCACCCGGCGGAAGCGACCATACCGGCGCCAGAGGTCCAAGCAGGCCAAACGCTGGAGCCTGCGCCAGCGCTGGCGACGGCATCGGCGCCGCAACCGGAGCAATCGCAGCAAGCGCCGCAAGACGCGCCCACGCCAAATCCCGCAACCGCTCCGTAATATATTGTTACCAATAGTAAACCTTGGTAGTGAAACGCTCGCTATCCTGCCCGTTCTGGCGGAGTGGCACAGGCTGTCGGCCTCGGCTGACTCCGCCCAAACCGCCCCTCAGAACAAGGCAGGACATCGATGCGGACCGACCAGTGTCTCGCGTTGGCCAAAGAGCGTCACCTCGCGGGCGATCTCAGCGGCGCACGCACGCTCTACGAAACCGTCCTCGCCGACGAGCCGGCCAATGCCGACGTGATGTTTCGCCTGGGCGTGCTCGGCCTGCAATGCGCCGCCTACGATGACGCCCTCGCCTGGCTCGACCGCGCGATTGCGCTGGCGCCGCAGGAGTCCCGCTATCATTTCGCGCGTGGCCAGGTGCTCTCGACGATGGGACGCTTCGACGACGCCATCGACACCTACCGCGCCCTCCTCGCCTTCGATGCCACCTCCGCCGATCTCTGGTTCGCGCTCGCCAACGCGCTGCAGTCGGGCGGCGACCTGCGCGCCGCCGCTGCGGCCTACGAGTCCGCAGCCTTGCTCGACCCCGCGCAGGTCGATGCGTTGAACAATCTGGGCAACTGCCATCGTCAACTTGGCGCGCCTGAACGCGCACAAGACGCCTATCGCCGCGCCCTTGCAGTTCAGCGCGATCACGCGAATGCCTTGACCAACCTCGGGACCCTGCTGCAAGCGAACGGCCAGATCGACGCAGCAATCCAACTGCTCACCGAGGCGCTGCGCGTCGCGCCCGATTCGCCGTCGTGCCTGCTCAATCTCGGCGTAGCTTTGTGCGAGCGTCGCCAGTTCGACGAGGCGGCGGCACTGCTCATGCGCACGCTCGAAGTCGAGCCGCGCTTTCCCAAAGCGGCCTATAACCTTGGCAACGCGCTGCATGCGCTCGGCCAGCGCCGCGATGCGCAGACGCAGTACCGCAACGCAATCGCGCTCGACCCGCACCACGCGGACGCCTACAACAATCTGGGCAACGTCAGCAAGGAACTGGGCGAATACAAAGCCGCCGCTGACGCGTTCGACGCGGCAATCCGCGCGCGTCCGGGGTTTGTCGCCGCGTATAACAATGCCGGCAATCTGATGCGCACGCTGCGCCGCACCGCCGATGCGGAGGCGCTCTTCACAGCCGCACTCGGCTTTGATCCGGATCACTCGGCTTCGCACAACAACCTTGGCAATGTGCTGAAAGACTGCGGCGCGCTCGACGAAGGCATCGTCCACTACCGGCGTGCGGTGGAATGCGATCCGGGCAACGTCGTCGCGCATAGCAATCTCGCGTATGCGCTGACGTTCCAGGCCGAGCATGGCGAAGCAGTGCTCGAAGAATGCCGCCGCTGGTCCGCGCAACATGAAGCGCCGCTGCGTGTCGCGCGCGCGCCGCATACGAACGACCGCACGGCCGGCCGCCGTCTGAAAATCGGCTACGTGGCGGCGGATTTCCGCGACCACTGCCAATCGCTCTTCACCGTGCCGTTTTTCTCGCACCACGATCATGAACAGTTCGAGATCTACTGCTATGCGAGCGTCGAGCGGCCTGACGATCTGACGCGACGTCTCGCCGGCTATGCCGACGTGTGGCGCGATGTGCGTGAACTGGACGATGAAGGCCTCTCACAACAGATCCGCGTGGATGGCATCGACATCCTCGTCGATCTGGCCATGCATATGGCCGACGGCCGGCCTTTGCTGTTTGCCCGCAAACCGGCGCCAGTGCAGGTGGCGTGGCTCGCCTATCCCGGCACGACTGGCATCGAGGCGATCGACTACCGCCTGACCGACCCTCATCTCGACCCGCTCGACTCAAACGGCTCAGCCGCGAACGACAGCCACTATACCGAGCGCTCACTGCGCCTCGCGGACTCCTTCTGGTGTTACGACCCGCTGACGAACGAGCCGGCCGTGAACGCGTTGCCCGCGGCCACGACGAACCACATTAACTTCGGATGCCTTAACAATCCATGCAAACTGACCGATCGCACGCTTGCCATGTGGAGCACGGTGCTGCGCGAAGTGCCCGACGCGCGTCTGCTCCTGATGGCGCCAGCCGGCAACGCGCACCGCAATCTTGCACAGCGCATGGAACAGCAAGGCATCGACACGCAGCGCGTCGGCTTCGTGCCATTTCAGCCGCGCGCCGATTATCTGCGCACGTATCACCAGATCGACCTCGGCCTCGACACGTTTCCGTACAACGGTCATACCACGAGCCTCGACTCGCTGTGGATGGGCGTGCCGGTTGTGACACGAGTCGGTGAGACTGCCGTGGGACGTGGCGGGCTGAGTCAACTTGCGAATCTGGGACTGACCGAGCTGGCAGCGTACTCAGACGATGCGTTTGTACGCATCGCCGTCGAACTGGCCGCCGACCGGCCGCGTCTGGCCGCATTGCGGCAAACCCTGCGGCCGCGCATGGAGCAATCGCCGCTGATGGACGGCGCGCGTTTCGCGCGCACCGTCGAGGCGGCGTATCGGCAGATGTGGCGGGCCTGGTGTGCCTAGTACGCGATATACGGCCCGGTGCCGCCCGGCGTCGATTGCTGCTCGACCGCTGCATAGACGCTGCGGCCGTAGAAGAACGGCAGGCCCCAGTCGAAAATAGCCGAGGTCACGAACGCCGGCCCCGCCAGCAGCGGCATCACCGCATCCCCGCTGGAAACCTGCGTTAGCGCCGTGGCGTTGCCTACATCGAACGACACCGCACTGTTGATGCCGTTCACGCCTTCGATCACTGCGCTCAACTGCTCAGTCGAGGCTGGGCAGTAGTACGCGTTATTCGGGCTGGCGCAGACCGGCAATCCAGTGGTTTGGAAGAACAGGCCGGTCGAACCGCTATCCATGATGCTATTCGTGTAGGTCGTGCCGTTTTGCACGGTCGAGAAGGTGCCGTTGTTCGGATTGACGCCGATCACCTGCGCACTGCCCAATCCGTTGTTGGTCTCGGTGCCGATCCCGAACACCAGTTGTCCGGCCAGCGACGCCGCACCGCTCGAGGCGGCGGTGGGCAACATGAGGACAGCGCCGTTATTGTCGGTGCTGAAATAAGGAATCGGATTGGCCACCTGCAGCGCTTCCGCGAGGGCGAGCGACGTGCATGTAGTCCCCTGGCAACCGTAATAGGTTGCGGGCACAGCCTGCTGCACGCAGTTATAGCCGCAATCGTGCTTGAACACGCCAATGCCGAGCACGCCATTGGCGGCGAGCGCGGTAGGCGTGTTGCGCGACGCGCCGACGCTGCTGCAGTCCGACGGCACGGCGCTGTAGTTCGGATCGATCACCTGGATCGGCAGTGAAGCCGCCTTCTCACCGCCAATCTGCACATCGGCGATCCGCACAGAACCCCACGTATAGCCATCGAAGAACTGCATGCATTCGGCCACCGGATTGGCGAGAGCATCCTGCTCCTGCGGCAACGCCACCGAGGCCGGCAATTGCGACGCGAACAGCCGCAGACCCCATGAGCCAGTGTCGACCAGCACGTGATTGATGGTTTGACACCGTGTCGAACCGGGCGCACAAACCGTCACGCTGACGAAGGGCATGTTCGGCACGCCCGTCACGCCGGAGTCGACGGTCACTGCCGCGACGTTGGCAGCCAGCACCTGAGCGGCGGGCGTCGTCGTGGTGGCGGTCTGCGTCGAGGTGGACGCACTCGACGCGCTAGTGCTCGCACCGCCGCCTCCACCACCGCACGCGGCGAGCAACAAGGCGAAGACTGCAACGACGAGCAACTTAAGGAACGAGTCAGAAGGGCGCATGGTCGCTCCGTTATTGAATGACATTGACATCGACGCCCGCGGGCACCGCTTGCGGCAGGTACGCATGTCCCGCGAAGGCACGCAGATGACCGCCCGAGAACACCACGAGATCGCTGTTCGACACGGCCAGCGGCGTCGCACGGCGCGTCGCGGTGGCTGCGACGTATTGGTCGAACGCCATGCCCAGCGTGGTCTTCAGATCCGGCAGAGTCGGCCCTTCCCATGCAACGCCGAACACCGTGCCATTGGGTGCGACGTACTCGCGCACCACCGTGCCGGAGGGCAGCGTAATCAGATGAACCGTATACGCGGATTGCGAAGTACTGCTATGCGATATGGCATGCATCACCGCCTGGTCGCTACTGATGCTGCTGACTTTCTGACCCAACGTGGCTTGTGCAGGCGAAGAAAGCGCACAGATTGCCCCGAGCATTGCGCAAGCAATGCCTGTATGAAGCATCGTTTTCAAGTGAATTCCTTCGAGGTGAAAGCGCTCGTGATCCCCATCGCGACCGCGAACGACGAATTAGGGGCGCACTTCTCGACCGGCGGGCACTGGTGCTGCAATCACGCCTGGAGAGGTTGCGTGAATGCGTCTACGGAGTGGCGGAGCGAAACTTTAGTGAAGGAAAATCGCTCTCGCAATCGTTTGGCGGGGAATCCAAACCGGCGTGGCTACGAGGGGCGTTTGATTTATGGAATCGGTGCTAACACCAGCGGTGCATACGCGTCGATTTTCGATAGTGTCCGCGTTTTAAGCGAACAGCATCCACACGGGCAAGAGTTGCAGCAAAAAAGTTATGGTGCGCCGACGCTTGATCTCGTTTTATTAAATAGACGCTACATAAATGCCGCCGGAGCAGGTTTTCCTCATACTTTTCGTTCTGCGAACTTTATTTTTCTTTGGGGAGCCCGGCATCGGTGTCATGTGAATTCAGGTGGACCTGCAACGGAAAGCTAACCGTAATCTCCCGCGTTCCGGCCTACAAATGAAAATGCCGGCGATGACTGCGTACTTCCAGTCAGCACCGGCATCTGTTCGACCGCATCTGCCTGCTCGCGAGGCGAGGGCAAGCCGCCAGTCTGTTACTGCTTCGGTTGCAAAAGCGTCTTGAGTTCCTGCACGTTCTCTTCTACGCGCTTTGCGATCACCGCATACGACTCGGCCTGCGATTGATACGCGGCCTGCGCGAGCTGTTGCATATCGGCAAGGGCCTTATGCAAGCTTTGCTGGACCAGTTCGGCCGTTTGCGTGGGTGCGCCTCCGGTAGCGGAGAACTGACCCGCCAGGGTCTGCAACTCGCCCAGAGTTGAACGGAGCATGTCGGCCTGCTTTTGCGCGAGCGACTGCATACCCTGCAGCGCAGCCTGATTCGCCGTGACCAGCGCCTCGACGTCCTTGCGTCGCGCTTCCATAATGGCGGGCACGTCGAAGCCAGGTAGTTTGAACTGCTCCAGCATTTTGGTGAATTCGCCAAACGGATTGGTGGCGTCAAATCGTTCCATGCTATTTCCTCCAGAGCAGATAGTTACATGTCATGCGAGCACACGCTGTAATCATGCGCCTTCTGCCGTTATTGCGCCAGCTAAGGGACAGAACCGTGCGTGATCGGTCCGCGTTGCACGATTCTTACTGGCCCTTACTACGCTGACTCGGCCAGCGCACATTCACCACACTTGTGCGCATTGTCGGCGATTTTTCAGGCGATCGTAAACAGAATGAAATTAGCGTCGCGTCATCTTCGAGGCGATGTGTAATTCTGCGGCGCCATACCTCAAGAACTCATCCTGCAGGTCGTTTACACGGGTACGACCCAGCGGCGCGCGATGGGGATTCCGGCCAGACAAACACGCGCACGCATTCCCTCCGTAAAGATTGATTACACCATCGTCACAGGTATCCCCGCATGAACAAGTTGACCAACACCATCAGGTTCAAGATCATTCTCGCGCTCGGCGCGTGCATTGTCCTGATGATCGCTATCGGTTTGATGGGCGTTCGTGGGCTCTCGACCATGAGCTCCGACATGAACTCCATGTACACGGGCAGCACCGTGCCGATCGAAGACCTCGCTGCCACGCAAGCCGATGCGCTGAAAATTCGCCTGATGCTGAGCCGTCTGATGGGCATGCACGACCAGAACGAACAAAAACAGGCAGTCGCGCAGGTTCGCGAATTGCAGAAAAAACTCAACGCCTCGTGGACCGACTACTACCCGAGCAAGGTCTCCGCTGATGACGAACGCAAGATCGCCGATCAGATCGCCGCACAATCCGCCGACTTCAAAGCGCAGGTCGACACCGTCCTCGCCGCTGTCGACGGCGGTACGTTCGACGCCAGCAATACGTCCCTCGACAAAATGCGCGACGTGGGCAACGCGCTGTCCGATACCATCGATCAGGACATCGATATCAACGCGACCCAGGTCAAGCAGACCGCGGATCAGGGCGTGGACACGTTCCACATGCTGCTGTGGGTCTCCATCGGCGCAATCGTGCTCGGTCTGATCGTCGCCATCGCGGCATCCATGTATCTGCTGAAGACGATCATGATTCCGCTCCGAGCGGCACTGAATGTCGCGCAGCGCATCGCCGAAGGACAACTCGAAAACGAGCTCACCGTTCACTCGAAGGACGAATTCGGTCACCTGCTCGGCGCACTCAAGCAGATGGACACGCAGCTTGCCGGCATCGTGCGCGGCATCAAGAGTTCGAGCGAATCGATCATGGTGGCTTCGAGCGAAATTGCCGCCGGCAATATGGACCTGTCTTCGCGTACCGAAGAGCAAGCCGCGTCGCTGGAAGAAACCGCTGCCAGCATGGAGCAGCTCACTGCCACCGTCAAACAGAACTCCGAAAACGCACGCCAGGCCACCACGCTGGCCGGCAATGCATCGGAGATCGCGGACAAGGGCAACACCGTTGTCGAGCGCATGCTGGTGACAATGGGCGATATCACCGCGAGCTCGTCGAAGATTGCCGAGATCACCACGTTGATCGAAGGCATCGCGTTCCAGACCAATATTCTTGCGCTGAACGCCGCCGTGGAAGCAGCGCGTGCCGGTGAACAAGGGCGCGGCTTCGCAGTCGTGGCGGGCGAAGTGCGCAGTCTCGCGCAGCGTTCGTCAAGTGCTGCGAAGGAGATCAAGGACCTGATCCAGAGTTCGGTCGCAACGATTCACAGCGGCTCGACCCAGGCCCAAGAAGTGGGCCGCACGATGACTGAGGTGCAGCAAGCCATCAAGCGGGTCGCCGATATCAACGCCGAAATCTCTGCCGCGTCCGATGAGCAAAGCCGTGGTATCGAACAGGTGAACCAGGCCGTGAGCCAGATGGACGAAGTGACGCAACAGAACGCGGCACTGGTCGAAGAGGCATCGGCTGCCGCCCAGTCGCTGGAACAGCAGGCCGCGCAGCAAAAGCGGGCCGTCTCCGTGTTCAGGGTGACCGAGAGCCATTCAGGCGTCGCGCCGCGTGCGCAGCGTGATGTGGCCGCTCCCGCCAAAAAGCGCGTTCCCGTCGTGCGTCCCGCAGTCAAACGCGAACCGCTCGCCGCGGCCGCTCAACCTGCCGTTGCATTGTCAGAGGCGGGTTCGAACAACTGGGAGACGTTTTAACGCTTGACCCCACCCGCGGTGCGCGATCGCCGATCACGACAGATTGCGCACCGTCGGAGGCTTCTCGAGACAGGCCAAGGCCTCACGATTCATCAAACCTGCCTGCCGGAAAATTCTGTAAGCTTCGGCCGATATACTCGCGACGCTCTCGCTAACCAGCGTCTCAGCCCCCTCGTCGAGCAGTAAAAATAAAAGCGCTCGCCGTGAGCCGGCCAATCAGATCTTATGCAAACCAGCGACAGAGCCGCACCCCCGCCCATGCGCGGACTCCGACGTCTGCAAGCTTATCTGGAGGCGCGCATCAGCCAGGGTGCCGTGCTCGCGGGACGCCACCCGTTGACTATCGGTGCCCTCGGCACGCTGCTGGCGCTGGGCGCCTGTTGCCTCACACTGGTCACGCTGTACGACGGACGCGAGGACGCAATCGACCATGCGCGCGAGACTTCGCGCAACGTGGTATCCATATTGAGCAATGACGTCCAGCGTCATCTCGAACTTGCGGATATTTCGCTTCAGGCGGTCGCTGGAGGTTTGCGCGATCCGCTCGTGATGAAGCTCGACCCCGATATCCGTCACAAGGTCCTGTTCGACCGGACCATCACGGCAGAGTATGTGAGCGCGGTGTCGGCGCTGGATCGGAACGGCAATGTGATCGAGTTCGAAGGAACTACGCCGCCCAACGCCAATATGGCAGATCGCGATTACTTCTACCTCCAGGCGCAGAACCCGCGGCTCGGCCTGTACATCTCCAAGCCGTACCACTCACGTCTGAGAAACGGCGCACGCTCGATCGCGCTTAGCCGCCGGGTCGATAACGCGGACGGCTCGTTTGGCGGCGTGGCCGTGATCGCCGTCAACCTCGAGTACTTTCAGCAACTGCTCGACAAACTGGGAGCCAGCCCGAACGGCATCACCGCCATTATCCGGACCGATGGGACGATCGTCGCACGCAGTCCCGAGATCAAAGGCGAAACGCACTTCTTCACGCTTCGCTCGCCGACCTTTCACCTGATGCTCGACAACCAGAGCGGATCGTATCCCGGGGTTTCGCCAATCGACGGGATGACCCGTGACTACACGTTCGCGCACATCCCAGGCACTTCGCTGATTGCGGTCGTCGCGCCAGCCGAACAGGACGTACTCGGCGAGTGGCGGCGGCGCTCCGAAATCGTCGGCGCGCCGGCGCTGTTTGTCAGTACCACGTTTATCGTCGTCGTGTGGCTGCTGGCATTCGCATTGCGCGACCGCTCCGCGATGCAGTCGCAACTCGAGCATCTGGCGCAGACGGATTCGTTGACCGGACTCGACAACCGCCGTGCACTCGACAAAACGCTGCTGACCGAATGGCTTCGCATGAAGCGGACCGGACGCGAGCTGTCGGTGCTGTTCATCGACGCGGACCACTTCAAGAAGTACAACGACCAGCACGGTCATGCAGTGGGCGACTACGCGTTAAAGCGCATTGCAGCAGCGCTCGCACAGCACCTGGAGCGCCCCGGCGACTCCGTCGCGCGTTACGGCGGAGAAGAGTTCGTGGCGGTATTGCCCAATACGGGCGAGCGCGGCGCACTCAACGTTGCCGAGGCGATCCGGCGCGAAGTCGAGGTGTGCCACGACCCCGCCGGCCAGCGACGCATTCCGGCCGTTACCGTGAGCATCGGTTGCGGCACGGCAGACCAGGCGAGCGACGCCTCGCTTGAAGCATTCATGCGGCGCGCCGATGCTGCGCTTTACACCGCGAAGGCTGCCGGCCGCAACCGCGTGGTTTCTGCCGCAACGGCCGAAGCAGCGAATTCCTGAGCTCTTCGCGACTTCGCCGCGCAATGTTAGTGCCCGGCTGCAAGGTTGTGTAAGGTGCAGACGGACTTCCGTAACCCTGCAAACGGCTATCTCCACTATCGTGTCTACATGGTCGGCGCACTGTCGCGCCGACGCTGATCCGATGGAATCGATAATATGAAAAAGGCCTTTCTGAGCACGGCGTTGGCCGCGCTGCTCACCACCGCCACGCTCTCTGCAACCGCGCAGCAAGACGCCTCGCCGCCACCTCCGATGGACGGTCTGATGGGTCACGGGCAGCCCCCTCACGGCGAAGGCATGCCGCCGCCCCGCGGTCCGGGCTTCGCCGTTATCAACGACCTGGAACAGTTGCGCAGGCTTTACGCAATGACTGGACACGAAAGCGAAATCATCGGGGTCTATCACGATGTGCTCACCAGGACACAAGACCCGATGTTGCGGCACTTCGTTTATGAGTCTCTCGCGCGCGAACAACTGAAGCCGGCGAATCCGGATCAGGCCATCGCAACGCTGCGTACCAGCCTCGCCGAGGATATCGTCGAGGCCAACCGTGCGCCGCACGGCGAGCACGCAGGCGCCGAGGTGCCGCACGCCTCGTCTCAGGCGCAGTAATCCGCTCGCCGGGGTTGGCTGAGTAGTCCGCTGCGTGACTGGCTGAGTGGTTAAGCGCGCGGCTCGCTGACTAGCGCGCTGCGCGGTTCGCGCTGGTGGACGGCAGGCAGACCGTCGTATCATCTGCACCTTGGCCACCCACCGTCGAGCACCATGCCGTCTGCCGCAGCGCCCCGCATCGAATCCGCATCTCCGCTATCGCCTCGCGTTGCCCCGCCACCTTCGTGGCGGGCTCGCACCCGCACGTGGCTGTGCCTGCCCACCGTCGCGCTGTGCCTCGCACTCGCGGCGTGCGTCACGCCGCCGTCTACGCCCGCTATACAGGCGCGCGTCGATCCGGTCAGCGTGTTCCCGATGGACGCCTACGACCAGAACGTCGATCACTGGATCGACCCAGCCAGCGCTAGCTACGATCAGCCGTTCCTGAGTGCTGCGGACCAGCGCACTCATTTCGAAGCGTTGCGCGCCCGCTACTTCGGCACAGCAGAAGGCGATGCTTCGCCGTGGAATCGCGCTTACGTCGACACACGCGTCTACCGCGATGGTGGAGCGGACATCGCCGCCCTGCAGCGCCGCCGTATTGCGGAGTTCGACAACACCGGCAAGGCCGCCGACGAACTCGGCTACGGCCAGAATTTCCGGCCTCACACAAAGGCCTGGATCGACGCCATCGAGCAGAACATGGACGTCGGCCAATTCGAACGTGCGCCTGGCTATTCCTCTGCGCGCCGCGCCATTGCAACCGGTAATGCGCTGGTGCGTGAACTGCCGACCATCGACCCGTCGTTCTACGATCACCGCCTCGCTGGCGAAGGCTATCCGTTCGACAATCTGCAAGTCTCGGCAGCCCATCCCGGCACGCCGCTCTATGTGCTGGGCAGCAGTCTCGACGGCGGTTGGTACTACGTGCAGACGCCCGACGTGCAAGGCTGGGTGCGCAGTGACGAGGTCGGCCTCGTGAACGACGCGTTTATCGACATCTGGCGCAGCGCAGCACGCAACGGACTCGCCGCCGTCATCGTGGCATCGGCGCCCGTGCGCGACAACCAGGGCACCTTCCGTTTCGATGCACCCGCCGGCACCTTGCTACCGGTCGCACCCGACGATAGCGCAACCCAGCGCAGCGTGATGGTCCCCGCCCGCGACGCGAACGGTCACGCCGTGGCACGCATCGCACAACTAAGCGATGCTCAGGTGAGCACCGCGCCCCTCACGGCCACGCCGCGACATCTGGCGATGCTGATCAAGGCGCTGATCGGCCGGCCGTATGGTTGGGGCAATGCCGACTTCTACAACGATTGCTCGTCCGAAACGCAAGGCATCTTCGCCGCATTCGGTGTATGGCTGCCGCGTCACTCGTCGACGCAGATGAGCGCCGGGAGCATGACCGATCTGTCCGCCGACACGCCGGCGCAACGCCTCGCTTACCTCGCCCAGCACGGCGTGCCGATGCGCACACTCATCTATATCGGCGGCCACGTCATGCTGTATCTCGGCAACGCCACGCGCGACGGTCAAGTGGTGCCCGTGGTCTATCAGGACGTGTGGGGCTTGCGACCGTCGGACAACAGCCGCCGCGCGGTGATTGGCGGCTCGGTGATCCTGCCGCTGCTCGTGCACATCCCCGAGGATTCGAGCCTGCAATCGCTCGCGGGCACACGCATCTTCCAGATCAGCATCATCGGCGCGCCTGCTGAAGGCACGCCCGTTCAACTTGACGACGACAATCCCGCCGGCTGACAACAGGTTCGCTTCCGCATACTTCGACCCTGGCATGGCACTTGCAGCAGGTACCTGCAAGCGCAGGGACTCACGCCCCTGTCATGATCAACCACAAGTTATCCGGAGGCGTTATGTTGGGAACCATTCTTCTGATCGTTCTGATCCTGCTGCTCATCGGCGCCTTTCCGGCATGGCCGCATAGCCGCTCATGGGGTTATGCGCCGACGGGCACCATCGGCATTGTCGTCATCGTCGTGATCGTTCTGGTCGTGATGGGGCAGATATAACCCACATATAGCGACACCGCGGAACGCGTAGCCCGTCAGTTTTACCGTTTGTTTTGTCAAACTGGCGGGCTACGCGCCCAATTGAGCGTCCGCAGTCCAACCACAGTCCCAACTACTGGCAACACCCCGCCCGCATCGCGCAGTGATTCTTACACTGCCCCGGCAATCCATGCATTGTTGTTTCGCACATCTTCCATTCCCCAGCACGTAGCGCCAGACAGGCGTTATCCACGCCCAGCGCAGGCATCAATCGCCTGAGCATCTCTTTCTGTCGTCGCAATCTGCGCCTGCATGCCGCCCCAAGGTAAGGCACGCTGCTTGCGGCCGATAAAAGTGAGCAGATGGCTATCTGTCTGCGTGACTACCTTACCTTCTGGAGGATCTGAAAATGAACAGCACAACGAAGAAAATTCTTGCTTCGGCGCTCGTCATGGCCCTGTCTGGTGGTGTGTATGCGGCGGGTAGCGCTGGCGGCTCTGGTGCGGGTGCGGGTAGCGCAGGTGCTGGAGCCGGAGGCAGTGCCGGTGTAGGCGGAGCGAGCGGCAATGGTGGTGGGGTTGGCGCAGGCGGGCCGGTTGCGCCGAGCGGCGCGGGCACCGTGCACAGCCCGGCCGACACCAGCGGCTATGGTTCGCCCGGCACGACCGCAACCGGCGGCGGCATGGGTACGGGTTCGGGCGCATCGCCTAACTCGGCTACAAGCCCCGGTAACAACAGCACCAGCCCGAACCAGATGGCGCCGAACAGCACGATGCAGAACGGCCAGTAACCTGGCGCAGAGATGCGCTACATGAAGCGGCGGCGCTCGCGCCGCCGCAACCTATTGCACGGGTCGCAACAGTGCGTCTGCAGCCCACATAACTTGCCTGATTCGTGTTCTTCGAGGAAGCCATCATGCCAACAGATGCCCGGCGCGTCATCAGCCTGACGCAACTAGCCACAGAGCACGCAACACGCGTCGAGGTTGACGGCGAGAAGATCCTGCTTGTACGCGACGGCGACACGGTGCGAGCCTTCGGTGCCGACTGCCCCCATGCCGGCGGGCCACTCGAAGAAGGCGCCCTTTGCAACGGCCATATCGTTTGCCCGTGGCACAAGGGAACGTTTGACGCCACCAGCGGAGACGTCCTCGAACCGCCCGCACTCATGGGGCTGGACCGTTACCCGGCAGAAGTGCGGGATGGTGAAGTGATGGTTACGCCGCAAAAGATGGAAAGACCGCGCGCGACAACGCCCACCGACACACCGAAATTCGTCGTGATCGGCGCGGGCGCGGCAGGCGCGGCGGCCTGCTCCGAGCTACGCAGGCGGGGCTTCAATGGGCGCATTACGCTAATCGGAGAAGAATCTCAGGAGCCATACGACCGGACCGCGCTGAGCAAATTCGTGCCATCGGGGGAGATGGCCGTCAAGGATGTGCCGCCGCTGCTACCCGAGCACTGGCTGGAGAACGAGCAAATCGAGCGGATCACCGCGACGATCGCCGAGCTCGATGTTCCAAAGCGCCAGATTCGCCTCAAGGACGGGCGCGAACTGGCGTACGACACCGCGCTGCTGGCGTCCGGAAGCACGCCCAAGGCACCCCCCATCCCGGGCTGCGACCTAGAATCGGTGCACCTGCTGCGCAATCTGCAGGACGCCAGTGCGTTGTGCGAGACGCTGAAATCGGCACAGCACGCCGTCATCGTCGGCAGCAGCTTTATCGCACTTGAAGTGGCGTCAGCGCTGCGCGAGCGTGGCACTCAGGTCACCATCGTGTCGCCTGAAAAAGTGCCCTTCGAGCGTCAATTCGGCGCCGGCCTCGGCGCGCTGTTTCTGCGCCTGCACGAGAGCCATGGCGTCACCTTCCGACTGAACGAGAAGGTGACGGAGCTTACCGGTGATAGGCGCGTGCGGGATGTCGTGCTCGAGAACGGCACGCGCATCGCTGCGGACGTGGTCCTGCTTGCCACAGGGGTCTCGCCTGCAACCGGTTTCATCAAAGGACTGCCGTTGCAAAAGGACGGCGGTGTGCTGGTCAACGCTGGCATGCAGGCAGCGCCTGGTCTCTACGCTGCCGGAGATATCGCGGCGTTTCCGTTATATGAGGATCAGGAACCCGTGCGTATCGAACACTGGCGCCTCGCGCAGCAGCATGGATTTATCGCCGCGCGGAACATGCACGGCGCACGCAAACCTTACACGGGCGTACCGTACTTCTGGACTTATCACTACGGCAAGAACTTTGAATACTTGGGGCACGCCAGCGGCTGGGACACCGTGACCATTGATGGCGATCTGGAGCAGCACCGCTTCCTCGCCCTGTTTGTGAAGGCGAACATCGTCATAGCGGCACTGGCCTGCGGACGCGAAGCCGCGACCGCGCGGCTGATCGAATCGATGCAAATGGGCGTCTCGCCCTCTGAAGCGCTTCGATTAGCCAAGGAACAGGAAAACGCCACCGCCGGGTGAGCATCCGGTTGTCAAAACAATCCCGAAACCACAGCGAAAAAACAATGAATCACCGAGACGTGGAACAAGAACTTCGGCACCTCGAATGTGTGTTCGGACACCTCACGGCCGCCAATACGGTCCCATCGCTTACGTACTGGCGCAGCCGCCTCAATTCGCTGCGCCAGGCCTCGATCGCGCCGCAGCAGCGCAACCGCATCGGTCGCCTGGAGCAGCAACTGCTGAAACTTGAAGCGCCCAAACGCGAGACCGCCGGGGCCGCGTCGCAAGAGACGCGCACCAATCCCCCTCAGCGTACGCCGCGCTAACCTTCAGCGTGGATCCACTTCGAGGCGTAGGCGATCGAACGAACGCAACACACGGCCATCGGTAAGCGCCGTTTTCCAGTAGCGCTCCTTGAGTGCGCCGCCGGGGAACAGGTTGTAGGGCAACACAATCGCCCCCTGTCCCCAGTTAGGGCGCCAGGTCCGTGCGATGCCGCGTCGCATGAACAGCGATAAAGTCGGCACCCCCAGGGCGGATGCCAGATGCCCGAGACCGGAATCGTTGCCGATAAACCATCCGGATTCAGCAATCCAGGCCGCCACATCCGCGAGACTGTCGAATGACTGGAGCCGTTGGGCAGCCTCGTGGTCCATCAGCCAGGTGTGCCGTTCGCAAGGCGCAACCAGAAAGGTCGGCTGAAAATCGCGCTGCACAAGCTTGCGCACCAGTGCGAGGTACTTGTTGCGCGGCCACATTTTTTCCACGTGACTGCCGGTGGGATGAATCGCCACTCGCCGCTCGTGGACCCGAAAGCGAATCCAGTTCGGCACGGCAATGCCATTGTGGCGAGTGACATCGGCGAGGCCAAAGTTGTCGCGCGCCGCAGCGACGATCATGTCGATCATATGGCCAAACGCCTGAAAGGCTTCACAGCGGACGATTTCGCATACTTCGCCATTAGCCGCAAGCGATGCGCCGACTGGGGTCGAGCGCAGCTGGATCACCAGATCGAATTTTCCGCTCGCCTCCCGCTCGTGACGCACGTCGACGCCGGGAAACCAGTCGGCCAGATCCGCTATCACCCAGCTAAAGACGGTGAGGCGGTAACCGTTCCTTATCAGGTTGTTGACGAGCACCATCATCAACAACGCATCGCCGATGGCCGTCGGCATTGCTACGGCAATCGACGTAGCCCTTTCAAGCGTCGCCTTCATCTTCAACACATCCCCGTTGAGCTTCTTATGTTTGCCTAACTATCTCGCCGCACGAGAGCGCAGACCGCTAAAGGCCTTGATCACGCGTCGAACGCTGATGCTCTCGCGCCACCAGCGCTCCTTTAGTCTTGCCGTCGGCACCCACCAGGACGGCAAAACAATAACTCCGGCTGTGAAGCCCGGACGCCAACGCTGCGCAACGCCACGCCGTCGGAAAATAGTCAACGTCGGAATGCCGAGCGCGGACGCCAGATGTCCGACGCCAGAGTCGTTGCCGATAAACCAGCCGGATTCGTAGAGCCATTCCGCCAGATGAGCCGAGGAAGCAAACGACTGGAGCGGCGGCAGCGGGTCAGTACGTTGCTCCCAACGCGAACGCTCGCGCTCAGCGAGAATGAATTCCACCTGCATCCCGGTTAGCTGGAGACGGCGAAACACGCCGAGGAAGCGCTCCGGCGACCAACGTTTGTCAGGCGTACTGGCCTCCGGATGAATCGCCACGCGCGAGCCATGCTTGCGAAACACCAGATCGGCCGGTGGCCGCATGCCATTCGAAATCACTACGTTCTGAAGCTCGAATCGCGCTGCTGCGAAATCGGCAAAGCGTTTCGCCATGCAATGCGGGTTATCGGCGTACTCCACGTCGTGCAAATCGATAAAGCCGGGATGCCAGTCTCCCACCTGCGCGAGCGGCCGGTCGCGGTGCATCTGGATGACATGTTGATAGCCGGTGAGCACGCTGCGCGCGGCGCCTGGCTCGAGCGCGGGGGCAACGCTCAGATTCGGAAACCACGCGGCAAGCGCATGAGCGTGGGCGCCAAAAACGTCCACCCGCCAGCCGGCGAGAGCAAGATTGTTCGCGACGATAAGCAGGTTCAGGCTGTCGCCCAAGGCAGGCGACATGACGAACGCTACGCTGCGCGGGCCGGGTTGCACGTCAGGCAAGCCTCTGTCGATCAAACCAGTGCGATCCGCCTGATGCGCCTTGTCGTTCCCCATACTTTCAATCCGGCCAAAGTCGATTGGATCGAATGTTGCCACAAGAACCGCTAAATCACGGATTTCGGAGTCTTGCACCATATTTCGATTTTGAAAGCCTGGAGAACCTGCGCGCGAAGCTAACCAGGCGGTCCGCTTCGGCGATTTGATTTCGAAGCATTTCTTGAGGTGCTTGCCGCGCCCAGCCAGCCGGCCCGTGCCGCGTACCGAAGCGCTAGCACCGGCGCGACTCTGCCCTCTTCGAGCACCGCGCACGGTACGCGCTTTCTCGCGAAGCCCTGAAACTTTCGGTAAGACTCCTGAGTGCGTGACGCGGCGCGCTTCATGCACTATGCCGGTGGAATCGACCGGGCTGCGCGGCCACGTCCACTTTCGATTTTGACCATGGGGATTCCCCTATGCATCACGCCGTCCGGCTCATTTTCTGACCGTCATTTCCAACCATGCAAGTCGTCGTGTGCCTGACCTCGTTCAATCGTATCGATTGCGCGCGCATCTCCATGGAGATCATCAAGCTCAACTGGGCCTACAAATGGCCTGTGGTTCATGCCTGTTCGGATGACGGCTATACGCGTTATATCGAAGACGTTCTGGTCAAGCGCGAGCCGCGGCCGCTGACCTCCGGCGCCGCCGATCTGCTGCTCGCCTCGGTCACGGCTGCCGTCAACCGCTTTCAGGCCGATTACGTCATCCATCTCGAAGCCGACACCTGGATATTCGATCAGAACGTCATCAGGCGGTATCTTGAGAAGCTTTCGGAAAAGCCCCATGCGTTGATCGCTGCCTCCTCCTGGAGCACCGATTGCATCCCGCAGTGGAAACGCTCGCCTTCATTTGGAAGGCGGCTGCGCGCCGGGCTCGCTAGCGCCGTCAGGCCGCTTGGAATCCGCTATGGGATTCGCGAGAGAAAGTCGCTCTCCACCCAGTTCTTCATTGCCAAGGCAACGCCCGCGTTCCTGGAGATGCTGTCAGGGCTGCGCGTGAAAGACGGCGACATTCTGGAGAAGATGCTGTACGCGGCAGTGGTCGATCGCTTCGGGCGGCGCGCGATCATCAACATGCCGGAACGCGAGCCAGTTCATCCGCACTTCCGGCATGCCTGCGAGCCGCTCAGCCTGTTCTGCCAGCACTGGCCGAGCGCGGAAGACGCTCCGACGGCGAGAGCCCATCCAGACCTCACGCAGGACGACCTGCTGCGCGGAAAGAAGGAATGCCTGGCGACAGCGCCTTTGATGCGCCACGGTCCCTACATGGAGCAACTGCTCAACAGCAGCGATTTGCACTATTACAACGGCAACGCCAAGCGTTCGGGTTAACGCGTTCAAAGGAAACCAGACTGGGTGAGCGTAGTCTCTGCCTGAAACTATTAGTTGCCAAGCTAATCATATTGCGCTTTAATACGCTCCATGTTCGATCATTGCCTTTACTTCAACTCCGTCGCGCTCGGCCGGCTGGTCGAGCGTGAATGGACTACTGCGTACGCCGGCTTTGGACTCACACCGGCGCAAGGGTTTGTGCTACGTGTCGTGCTCGCAACCCCCGGTTGTTTGAGCAGTCAGGTGGCAGATCTACTGGGCATTGCTCGTCCCACCGCTACCCGTCTCATCGACAACCTTTACGACAAGGGGTTAGTGGAACGGCGTCAGGGTGAAACGGACGGCAGGGAATGGGGGGTGTACCCCACCCGCTCAGGCAAGGCGCTTGAGCGACCCATCAACGATGCCAGCGCGGAAATTGCCAAAGCGTTGCGTAGGAAAATTGGGCCCGGCTTGTTCGAATCCGCTGTCTCCACCATGCACGACGTCCGAAAGGCACTCGATTAGCGTCGTCCGTGTGTTCGGTCGCCTGTTTTGCGGTGCTCATTCTTCGTCACAGATGATTGCCTTGCTAATCAAATCGAGGGAACCCGAATGGAAAAGCTTGCGGCACAGCGTTTGAATGTCTGTGAGGCTTCTCAGCGACGCGCGCTCAAGGCAGAAGGAAAACGGCACTGGACAATTGGCATCGCGATTACGCTAGTCGCGATTGCTTTGTTTGCAATTGCTGCCGTTCTAGCGGTTTCAAGCGTGCGCGCCAACAACACCTTGTGCCTTCAGCAGGTTGCAAACGATGAGCACACGAGCCTCGATGCGTTCTTTCAGAACCCCGCACAACAGGACGCACTGGTAGAGGCCGCTACCCTCTGTTCACGTTAAGCCGCAAGCGAACAGAAAAACCAGACAGGCGGCGCGGAAAGCGCGGCGATTATCAACCGGCTTACCGCGCCGCAACGACCTGCTCGACAGGTTAGCGTTTTGGCGACCCGTTATGCGACATAGTTCGCTGCCCTGCGCGGCTGCACACCAGGACCGAACGTCAAGGCGCTAAGCAGCGCTAAAGCCCAAACGCCGAGACCACCATAGAGCATCACCAGACCAAACCCATGCACGAGCGCGGCATGAACGATCGCGCCATGCGAATCGATCGTCGCAAGTGCCCCGCCATGGTCTAGCAAACTCGTATCACCCGCAGCCACTTTTTCGGCAAGCAGTTGCAATTGCCCCGCATCGGCAATCGACGGAAGCGCATGCTTCAGGTACGACAGCACACCCTCCAGAAGAATGAACCCCATCACCGCGATGTTGATTGCAAGCGTGATGAGCCGAGCGCTCATGTCGATGCCCGAGGCCATCCCTGCGCGGTCCGCAGAAACTGCGCCGGTGGCCGTGTTCGTCACCGGTGTGTTCGTCAAACCCAGTCCGATCCCGGACAACAGGCAGCCGGGCAACATCGTGAGCCAGTCCGCATGCTCGGCACTACTGCCGAACTTCATCAGGATGAAGCCAAGGCCGATCGTGAACATGCCAAGCGGAATCACCCTGCGAGCCTCGTACCGAAGCACGAGCCGCTCCGCTAGCGGTGGAACAACCAGCGTGGGCAACGTATAGGCGAGCAGCGACAGACCGGCGCTCACGCTGGCGTAACCCAGGCCCCCATGAAAATAGATCGGCAAATAGATCATGAACGGCCAGAAGCTGAAATTCATCCCCATCGAGCCGAACAACGCGCCCGAGAAGCTGCGGATGCGCAGCACCGAGAAATCGAACATGGGCCGGGGACTACGCCTCTCCACCACCAGGAATGCGATGAAACTCAACACCGCTACGGCAATGATGCTGATCGCAGCGCCGCTCGCGAAGCCCAGATCCGGGCCTTGCGTGATGTAGTAAACCAGGCCGAAGCACGCTACGGAAAGCGTGACGACGCCCGCCACATCCAGACGTTGCGCCTCTGGATCGCGCGACTCCTGCACACCGGCGAAGACCAGACCCAGTGCCACGATCGAAACGAAAACATGGATCAGAAAAACCCACTGCCAGTTCGATACCGCGACGATCACACCGCCAATGATGGGACCGAAACCAAGGCCGATGCCCAGGATGATTCCCCAGGCCGCAAACGCCCTGCTACGTTCGCGACCTTCCTGAAACTGATGTGAAAGCACGGCCACCTGGCAGATCAACATGGCGCCCCCGCCGATTCCTTGTAGAAACCGGCTGACGATCAGCGCCGACACGCTCTGCGCGACTCCGCAAAGCAACGACGTAATCGCGAACAGCACGATGGTGGTGGCGTATACGCGCTTTCGACCGAAGCGATCCGCGAGTGCGCCGGTTGCCATCAACACGGTTGTGCACGCAATCGTGTACGCATTCATGATCCATTGCATCGACTTGAAATCGCCATGCAGCACAGTCTGAAGCGTTGGGAGAATAGTCGGCACGCTGGAAATTTCGAGGCCGAACATCAATGAGGTCAAACAAACCGCCGCCAGTGCGAGGGCGTTTCTCGGATTACGGGTGTGCGTCATGGATACCGCCGGAGGTTGAGTAAGGTCCGATCGCGCTGAGCGCGAGTTCAGGATTAATATATCGGGACCGTACTTCCCCATTGACGAGAGTTTTTCCCGTGAATTATTCCTGTAGGGACCCAATATGACGGACAGGCTCGATGGCGTGACGACCTTCGTACAGGTGGTTGACGCGGGCAGTTTCACGCTGGCGGCCGAGCGCATGCACCTCACGCGTTCAGCGGTCGGCAAGGTGATTACGCGGCTCGAGAGCCGGCTCGGCGTGCGTCTTCTGCATCGCACTACACGCAGCCAGACGCTGACCGAAGTAGGTCAAACCTATTACGACCGCTGCGTGCGGGCGCTAGCCGAACTTGAAGCGGCAGAGGCCGATCTCGAGAGTGAGCGCACCGACCCGCGTGGCCGCTTACGTGTCAGCGTACCGATTGCTTTCGGCCATCAATGCGTCGCGCCCGTGCTGTTCGAACTTGCACGCAAGCATGCGCAACTGCAGATCGACATGTCGTTTACGGACCGGGCCGTGGATCTCATCGAGGAAGGGTTTGATCTCGCGGTGCGCATCGGCGACCTGCATGACAGCATGAGTCTCGCCGCTCGCCGTCTCGGTGTGCAGCACATGAGCATCGGCGCCGCGCCGTCGTATCTGAAGAAATACGGCATGCCCGCGGACCTCGACGACCTCCACGGGCACGCAGGAATCGCCTATTCGCGCGGTGGAGTATCGGCGCCTTGGCGCGTGCTCGATAGCGACGGCCATCAACAGGAGTTGCGCATCACGCCGCAACTGAGCCTAGACGACGTCCAGGCAATTGCAGACGCCGGCATTGCCGGTTTCGGCCTGGTGCACTTGCCATGCTGGCTGTTGAAACGCCACGTGCAGACAGGTGAGCTCGCCGTCGTGAGGGAGCGCTGTGGCGTGCGGGCGCAGGACATCCATGCGGTGTGGCCCAAGACGCGCTATCTGCCGCTCAAGACCCGTTGCGCGATCGATGCCCTCGTGGCGGAGATTCCCGACATGATTCCCGGCTGAGGCGTTAGAGACCCTGCAACGCTGCTCGTATTGCAGCAAGCCAAAGTCCTACCGCGTGCGCACCAGGATCGGCGAACCCGAGCGCACGCTTGCCGACGTAACTGGAACGCCCTAGCCGCGGACTCATCGACGCCGTCTGTTCCGTGCCCGCCTCGGCTGCATCGACTGCGGCCAGCAAGGCTGCGTCGGCATCAGCCGATCGCGCGAGCGCACTTTGCAACGCCTCGGCGGCAGGCTGCAGTGCATCCACCATGGTGCGATCGCCAGGATGCGCGCCGCCGAGTTCCATCAGCGCCGAAACACCCGCACTAAACGCGTCCGCCCAACGCTTCGCATCGAACCCGTTAGATTGATCGAGCGCGCTGCCCGCCCGCAGCAACATGACCGCATAGAGCGGCCCCGAGGTCCCACCCACGACACGCCGGACTGTCGCGGACGCGGCCCGCAATACCGCGCCCGGCGCCGTCTCTGCCGGGTAATTGTCCATTTCGTGGAGGATGCCACGCGCGCCGCGCGAGAGGCTGATGCCCAGATCGCCATCGCCCACGCGTTGATCCATCTCGGTCAGGACCGGCTCCGCATCGATCAGACACGCGCAAACCGCTTCGATTACACGGCGCAACGCGGATTCGCGTGCGAGCCGCGCGTCGTTGTTTTCACGAGGCGCGATCGGTGCGTCTTTGAAAGACCGCCGCGCGACATGGCCGCTCAAAGCGGGCCACGCCGAAGTATGCGCAGGCGCGTCGAGCCACGCCAGTCGCTGATCATCGAGACGTAATAAGGTAAGCGAAACACCGGCCATTTCCAGCGCGCTCAGGAAAGTGCCAGCCCACGCGCGCTCGACCTTGATGTGCCGCTCCCCAAGGTAGCGCAGCGCCGAAGCGGCCACAATGCTCAACTCGCTCTGCGGCGTACCGCCGAGGTTGTTCACCAGCAACGCGACCCGCTCGTTCGCTTGCAGCGCAAGGTCGTCGACGATCTTCGCAAGCAGCCGCGCGACAATTGCATCGGCAGGCTCCAGCGCGCCGCGTTCGACACCTGGCTCGCCGTGGATTCCTAGCCCCCACTCGATCTCACCATCGGCCAGCGTAAAACCCGCCTTGCCTGCCGCCGGCACCGTACACGGCGTCAGCGCCACGCCCATGGTGCCGAGCTTGCTGGCGCCCTCGCGAGCGGCCTGGGCCACTTCTGCTAACGGACGTCCCTCGGCGGCAGCCGCGCCCGCGATCTTGTGAACCAGCACCGTGCCAGCCAGGCCGCGCCGGCCGGCATGCTCGCCGCTTGCGGCCAACGCGACATCGTCCGCAACAATCACCATCTCGACCTTGATGCCCTCGGCGCGCGCGATCTCGGCGGCGAGGCCGAAATTGAAGCGGTCGCCCGTGTAGTTCTTGACGATCAGCAGCACGCCCGCGGGACCCGCTACGGCACGGATTGCATCGAGCACGGCGTCCGTCGACGGCGAGGTGAACACTTCACCGGCCACCGCTGCGCTGAGCATGCCCGCGCCGACGTAGCCCGCGTGTGCCGGTTCATGGCCTGAGCCACCACCGGAAATCAGCGCAACCTCGCCGCGCCGGGCAGCCACTTCGGCATCGGCTCGCACGATGATCGTGCCGCCCTGCAGCAACGAAAGGCCGGGGTTGAGCGCGGCGAGTCCGTCGAGCATTTCGGGGACTACCGCGGAAACATCGTTGATGAGCTTTTTCATATGCGCCAGCTTCCTTGTAGGCCGCGGGCTCTGTCTCCATCACGAGCCGGTCGCGGCTGGGGTTGCGAGTCTGTCGGGGAACAGTTGCAAACACATCACCGGAAACCGGACTTTACCGCGCCTTGGCGTGTAGCGTCGCATTGCGCTTACATCTTCACCACCGTAAGCAGCGTCTGCTTACCGCTCTTGTAGTCATAGAGCGAGATCGCGCCTTGCTTCAGATCGCCATGCGCGTCGAACTGGGTCCGCCCCAGCACGCCGACAAAATTCGCCGCCGGCATCGCTGCGAGAATGCTTGCGGGCTGGGTCGAATTCGCGCGCTTCATCGCATCGACGATGATGTACACAGCGTCGTAGGCGAACGGTGCGTTCAATTGAACATGTTGATGAAAGCGTGCTTCGTAACGCTGCTCGAACGCGGGACCATCAGGCATCTTTTCAAGCGGCATGCCGGCAATCGAGCACACTACGTTGTCGGCGGCGTCGCCCGCCAGCTTCGCCAATGAGTCGGCACACAGGCCATCGCCACCCAGCACACGCGAAGTAATAGCGAGCGCACGCGCCTGCTTGGCAAACGGTCCGCCAGTGGCGTCCATGCCGCTATACATGATGATGTCCGGATGCTCGCCCTTGATCTTCGTGAGAATCGACCGGAAATCAACCGCCTTGTCGTTCGTCGCGTCATGCGACAACACGGTGAGCCCGTCCACCTTCGCCTGCTTCTCGAACTCGTTGGCGAGCCCTTGACCATACGCGGTTGCGTCGTCAACAATCGCCACGGTTTTCGCCTTCAGATCCTTCTGTGCGTAATTCGCCAGCGCGGGTCCCTGTTGCGCGTCCGTCGCCACCACCCGGTACGCAGTCTTAAAGCCCTGTTGCGTATAAACCGGATTGGTTGCCGAGGGCGATACTTCGACGATGCCGGCATCGCTGTAGATCTTCGAAGCCGGAATCGTGGTGCCTGAATTCATATGGCCAACCACTGCGGCGACGTGATCGTCGACCAGTTTTTGCGCAACCTGGGTGCCCTGACGCGGATCCGAGGCGTCATCCTGGGCGTCCAGTTCGAGCGTCACCTTGTGGCCATCGATGACGAGCCCTTTCGCGTTGATTTCCTCCACGGCCAGACGTGCGCCGTTTTCCGTATCTTTGCCCCACTCGGCGTTCGCCCCGGTCAGCGGTGCGACGTGGCCAATCTTGACTACTTCGTCCGCCCGGGCCAAACCCATGCCCGCCGTGACCAGCCCACCCAGAACGCCGATCGTCGTCATACGACGAAACCCTACGAACATGCTCATACCTCACCCGCCATAGTGTTGGTTCAATCAGGAACGCGCTGCGCGAAGCAACTGACAAACACCTGCAACGGACCACGATGCCTTGCGCGTTCACCTACCCCAGCCACGCTCGCCAGATGCGATATGGCTCATGGGTTAGGGCGAATGTAGTCAGAACGAAAAGATCGGCATTGAACCGATCGGCCCGAAAACAGAAGAATTGCGGCAGCGCGGATTACCCTTATTGATGCGGGCAGCCGGCCTTATACTGGCCGTGTTCAATTTATCGTTCAACTCAAGCCCTGTTTCTTCGATCAGGAAACCGCCATGCGCCAGTCCGAAAATGCAATTCGCGGCGACGATCTCCCCGCGGGCCGCGAACTGGTCGAACGTCTGGATCACGCCGTGGACATGCCGGAACAGTGTTGCAAACGCTCGAGCTCTGCTGAGCTCAACGTGGGTTTTCTTCTTTGGCCGCGCTTCCCGCTGCTCTCGCTGGCCGGGCTGTGCGATGCGCTGCGGCACGCCGCCGATCTGGGCGATCAGAGCCGGCCCTTGCGCTGTTCATGGACCATCATCGGCGAACAGAACGAGGTGGTCGAGGCGAGTTGCGGCGTCAGGGTAACGGCGCAGGCCGCGTTTCCGGCGGTGGACCAGTTCGATTACATCGTCGCGATTGGCGGCCTGCTGCCGCATCTCGACGATGCCCAGCCACGCTATTGGGATTACCTTCGGCAAGCGGATCAAGCGGGAATTCCGCTAATCGGCATGTGCACAGGGAGTTTCGTGCTGGCACGCGCGGGGCTGATGGAAGGCCACGTGGCCTGCGTACACAGCTTTCATCTCGAGGATTACCAGCAGATGTTCCCCGCGCTGCGCGTCATCACGCACAGCGACTACCTGATCGACGGCAATCGCATTACCTGCGCCGGCGGCATCTCGGTCATCGAACTCGCGACCCGCCTGATCAGCCTGCATTGCGGCGCCGACCGCGCATCGAAGGTGATTCATCAGATGACGGTCAGCCGGCAAAGCGGCAGCTCGTTCGTCGAACGGCGTCGCGCGCTAGGCTATCTCTCCGTTGACGACGTGACGGTGCGGCACGCGATCATCCTGATGGAAGAGAACCTCGAAGCGCCGCTCAATATCGCCGTGATCGCCAAAATGAGCGGCACCAGCGTACGGCAACTCGAGCGCGCCTTCATGACGGCCATGAAAACGTCGCCCAACGAGTTTTATCGCCAGATGCGCCTGCGCTACGCGCGCTGGATGTTGCTCAATACCGCCAGACGGGTCACCGATGTCGCGTACGAGTGCGGCTTCGCCGACTCCGCGCACTTTATTCGCGTGTTCAAGGAAACCTACGGTGTGACGCCCGGAAAACTGCGCGCCTCGGTGGGGGTGCCAGCAGCGGACGCGTGACTGCAACCCACGCTCCTTGTCGCCTTTCTTCTATTTTTCTGCAGATTGGTGCAATCGCATTGCCGGCTTTACCCGTACATTGCCTGTCATGAAAGACAAGGCCCACATCGTCGTGATCGGTACAGGCGGGACCATCGCAGGACGCGGTGCATCGTCGGTCAACACGTCCGCTTATGCGTGCTCCGTTCTGTCGATCGACGAGGTGCTATCAGGCATTCCGCAAGCGCTAACCGTTGCGCGCGTGAGCGCCGAGCAACTGATGCAGATCGGTTCGGAGAACTTTTCAACCGAGCATCTGCTGAAACTCGGCAAGCGCATCGATACGCTGCTCAAGCAGGACGATATCGACGGCATCGTGGTAACGCATGGCACCGACACGATCGACGAGACCGCTTACTTTCTGCATCTAACGTTGAAGAGCTCGAAGCCCGTGGTGGTGGTCGGCTCGATGCGGCCACCGTCTTCGCTCAGCGCAGATGGTCCGTTGAATCTGTATAACGCGATTCTCGTGGCTGGCAGTCGGGCCTCTCATGGCAAGGGCACGCTGGTCGTCTCGAACGATGAGATTCATAGCGCGCGCGATGTCGTCAAGACCAGCACGTTCAAGCTCGAATCGTTCCGCTCGCCCTATGGCCCGCTCGGATATATCGTCGAAGGCAGCCCGCGCTATTACCGCACGCCGGCGCGCCGCCATACGGTCGACACCCAGTGGTCGATCGATACGATCGACGAATTGCCGGAAGTCGGCATTGTCTATGCACACGGCGGCATCGACGCCGCCGTGATCGACGCCACCGCGCAATCCGGTGTACGCGGATTGATCTATGCGGCTACCGGCAACGGCAATGTTGCGGCGCATGTGGTCGGCGCGCTGCAGCGCGCAAGACGCCGCGGCGTGCAGATCGTGCGAGCCTCGCGAACCGGCAGCGGCATCGTGATACGCAACGCCGCGCAACCGGACGACGAGTACGACTGGCTCGTCGTCGACGATCAGGTGCCGCAGAAAGCGCGGCTCCTGCTGATGCTCTCGCTTGGCAGCGAACAACGCAACGCCGATCTGCAGGACGTGTTCTACCGCTACTAATACTAAGCGCAATCAGGTCACTACTACCAGGCCGAAACCCCGCGCTACGGCCCGCACCGATTCCCGCTCAGCTTCCAGTCAACTGCTCAAGACTGTCCACATTCTCCGAATACGTCGCCGTCTGGCCGCCCGCCGTCACGACAACGTTGACCGCCGACGCACCGGAAGCCGTAATCGTCTCGACCGCGCCATCGTCCGTCAGCTGAATCACGCCGCCTTGCAGGTCGCCGTTGCTGATCGTAACCGCCGTAGGGGTGGTGACGCCGAAAGCAATCACCGCGTCGCTAGCCTGCACGCTGATCGCGCCGTTGGGCGCAGGAGTCGGTGCCCCTGAACGTCAAGTCCCCGTTGACGTGTACTTGCGCACCCCCAGGCTCCATACCGCAAAACTTACCGCAAGAAACACAAATCCGACCGCCGGCGCCAGCGGCAAAAACCAGCCGGGTGCACCGAGCGGGTCGGCTTTGTGCAAGATCGCGAGCACGGGGAAGTAGGCGACGCACGCAATCGGCACAACGAAGATCAGAAAGTTGCGAAACCAGCCGGTATATAAGCCAAGGGGATATTGCGCGGCCTGCACGCCGCCATACGTGACGACGTTGACCACCTCGAGGCTCTCCACGGTCCAGAACGCAAGCGTCGCCTGCAGGACAATCAACCCGAAGAACAACGCAACACCACCGGCGGTAGTCCAGAGCGCCAACGCAACCGCGCTGGCACTCCAGTGAAACTCGAGTGCTCGGGTGGCAACGCCCAACACGAGCAGACCCTGCAGTAACCGCCCTACAACACGCAGCCGGAAATCGTATCCGATGAGTTGTAGCGTTGCCGTGCGCGGCCGCAGCAGCACGCGGTCGAAATCCCCGGTTCGCACGAACTCATTGCCAAACACGTCGAAACCCCGGCTCATGAAGTCCGCAATCGAAAAGCTGATGCTGACCATGCCGAAGAACAGGCAGATGTCGCCAAAACGCCAGCCCTGTACCTCTCCGAAGCGATTAAACAGCGCCCAGATTGCCGCGAGTTCAATGACACTGGTCAGGAATGCGCTGCAGGCCAACATCAGGCTAGAGGCCGGATATTGGAGCTGCGCGCGGATCGAGGTCATGAAGTAGCGGCGCAACAGGTAACAGGCGTTCATCGGCTCAGCCCCCTTGCACTTCGAGACGTGCCATCACACTGTCGATTCCTTTACGGCCGAGTATGACAAAAACCAGTGTCCAGAACGCCTGCAACGCAAGTCCGCCCCAGGCGGCCCCGCCACTCAGCGCACCAATGTAGATTCGCGTGGGTATGTCGAGCATGCCTGCGAACGGTTGCGCGATCAGCAGCGGCTGTACCCCGTCGGGAAACAGACCCAATGGGATCAGATTGCCGGAGAACAGAATCACAAGTGCGGGCGCGAGCGTGTTGATGCCGCGATCGGTTAGCGTCGCCGTGATGCAAAGATTGATCAGCATGGTGAACGCTGCGCCTAGCAGGATCATCAGTAGCAGCGAGATCGCAAATAGCCCGGCCTGGGTTGCATCCGCCGGTGCACGCCACGCCCATGCATCAAGACCGGCCCACGGCAGCAACACCGCGGCGGCCGCGAACATCAGCGCAGCGCGCGGCACGGCACGCGCGGTCATCCATGCAGTGGCGCGAATGAACCACCATGTGTAGGTGTCGACAGGGCGCAGACGGTCGTAGCTCACCCCGCCCGTGCGCACCGCCGCCGCGACCTCGGGGTCGCCGCCCCACGGTTGCAGGGTAAGCAACGCTTGCCCCACCCACGTGTACGTGATGACCTGAGCAAGTGTCATAGACGCATGCGGGTGCGTCGAGTGACCGTAAAACGCCGCGAATACCATCACCTTGAGACCGCCCCACCAGCACTGCGTGGTGAAGCCCGCAAGCGCGGCGGCCCGGTATTGCAGCATGGTCTTGAAGCGGGCAACGAAGGCCGCCACGTAGGGACGAAGGCTGTTCATCGAATCAGGCCTCGGCCGCGCCATGCAAATGGTAAAAGCGGGCAATCACCTCTTCGATTGCAGGCTGCTCGACGCGGATATCCTCCACGGCATGTTCGGCAGCAATGCGTGCGATGAGAGCCGGTGCGCTGATCACGCGGGGATCGAAGGCAAGTTCTACCGAACGGCCTTCGCGTCGAAGCAACTGCGCACCATCGATGGACACATCTGGCGCCTCGCCGGCGAAATCCACCAGCAGGCGGCGATCGGCGAGCGCACCGGCACGCAGCGCATCGAACGACTGGTCGGCCAACACTCGGCCGTGCCCAATCACAATCACACGCTGAGCCAACGCCTCGATATCGTGCATATCATGCGTAGTCAGAAGCACCGTGACGCCACGCTCGCGATTGAGCTTTTTGACGAACTCACGCACCGCCAGCTTCGACGGCGCGTCGAGGCCGATGGTCGGCTCATCGAGAAAGAGAATCGGCGGTGCATGCAGCAGCGCCGCGGCAAGCTCGGCGCGCATCCGCTGCCCGAGCGACAGTTGCCGCACAGGTTGATCGAGTATGCGTTCGAGCCGCAGCATGGCGACCAGTTCGTCAAGAGTCCTGATGTACGCTGCAGGTTCGACGCGGTAGATGTCGCGCAGCAGATCGAAGCCGTCGATGACAGGCAGGTCCCACCACAACTGGCTGCGCTGGCCGAACACCGCACCGATGCGCGCGACATGCGCGATGCGATCGTTGTACGGCACACGGCCTTCGACCACGACCTTGCCGGAAGTGGGCCGCAGGATGCCGGAGAGGATCTTGATGGTGGTGGACTTGCCGGCCCCGTTGGGGCCGATAAAGCCGAGCAGTTCGCCGCGCTGCAGGCTGAAACTGACGTCCTTGAGCGCCTCCACCTCGCGCCAGCGACGCCGGACCATGCTGAGCAGGCCCGGTTGCCGTTCTGCGATGCGATAGGTTTTAGCCAGCCCTTCCACCACGATCTGAGACATGCCGCCCTCGCTGGGTCACCGCCGTTGCAGGTTGTGTTCAGCCCAGCCGTACTGGCTGGAAGGGGCAAGATGTTATCAGAAGTTCGGTTGATGACTCCCGGCCGCGGCCGTCTGCGCCAGCGGCTCGCCGAACTGCAAGGCCGCAAGCTGGGCATAAAGCGGTGAGCTCAGAAGGAGTTCGGCATGACGTCCCTGCGCAATGATGCGGCCATGTTCCAGCACGACAATGCGGTCGGCCTGCTGAACGGTCGCGAGCCGGTGCGCAATGACGAGCGTGGTGCGGTTTTGCGCGGCATTGTCGAGCGCTTTCTGCACGAGCCGTTCGCTGGCGGCATCGAGCGCGCTGGTGGCCTCGTCGAGCAACAGGATGGGCGGATTCTTCAGGATCGCGCGAGCAATTGCGATGCGCTGCCGCTGTCCACCTGAAAGCCGCACGCCGCGTTCACCGAGAAACGTGTCGTAGCCTTGCGGCAGTTCTTCGATAAAGCCCGCCGCCGCGGCCATTTCCGCGGCGCGCTGCACTTGCGCGAGCGTCGCTTCGGGCGCACCGTAGCGAACGTTGTCGAGCACGCTACCCGAAAAGATCACAGATTCCTGCAGCACCACACCAATCTCGCGGCGCAGTTCATCGAGCGGCACCTGCCCCGTCGGCACACCGTTGATCAGAATCGTGCCGCCCTGTGGGTCGTAAAAGCGCAGCAGCAACTGGAACAAGGTGGTCTTGCCGGCGCCGGAAGGTCCCACCAGCGCAACATGCTCGCCCGCACGCACATGCAGCGAGAGCGCGGAGAGCGCAGCGATGCCAGGACGTGACGGATACGAGAAGCTCACGTTGTCAAAACGGATGCCGTCCCCGCGCGCCGGCAACGTAATAGTGGATTCGGCCTGCACCACCGGCGAGCGTGCGGCCAGCAGTTGCAGCAACCGCTCAGTCGCGCCAGCTGCACGCTGCAGGTCGCCCCACACTTCCGCGATCGCCCCCACGGCGCCAGCGGTGAACACCGCGTAGAGAATGAACTGGGACAATTGGCCGGCGGTCATGCGGCCGGCCAGCACCGCCTGCGCCCCGAGCCACAGCACGAAGACGATCGCGCTAAACACCAGCACGATCACCACGGCGGTCAGCCACGCGCGCGCCCGGATACGCGTGAGCGCAGTTTCAAAGGCCACTTCCACCGCGCCGCCAAACCGCTTCGCCTCGAAAGGCTCCTGCGTATAGGACTGCACAGTCGGCATGGCGTTGAGCACTTCGCCCGCCAGTGCGCTCGTGTTCGCGATCTTATCCTGGCTGGCACGCGAGAGCCGCCGCACGCGCCGTCCGAAGATGATGATAGGCGCGACCACCACGAGCAGCGTGGCGATGATATAGCCCGACAGCACGGGACTGGTCACCACCAGCATGGCCACGCCGCCGGTTAGCATGAAGAAGTTGCGCAAGCCCATGGAAAGGCTCGTGCCGACCACCGCCTGGATCAACGTGGTGTCAGCCGTAAGCCGCGATAGCACTTCGCCGGTCTGCGTGGTTTCAAAGAACTGCGGGCTCATCCCCAGCACGTGCTCGTAGACTGCGCGCCGCAAGTCGGCCGTGACGCGCTCCCCTAGCCATGACACCAGATAGAAGCGCAGCGCCGTCGCGGCAGCAAGGATCAGCGAAACGAAAAACATCGCGAGGAAATAGCGATCGATGTGCACGCGTTCACCGCTCGCAAAGCCTCGGTCAATCAGGTATCGGAACGCCACCGGCAACACCAGCGTCGCCCCGGCCGAGGTGATCAGGGCGAGAAACGCGAGTGCCCAGCGTCCGGCATAAGGACGCAGGAAGGGAAACAGGGCAAACAGCGGCGCAATACGCCGTGAAGCCGGGGCGGGGTCTGGCATGAGGATTCCCAAAGGATCGAAGGTCGCCCCGATTGTGCCAGTCCCTGCGGATTTGAAGTTGTTCCCCCGCGAAAAGACTCATACCGCGCGGAAGACGGGTAGCGCCTCGGCAGTGCCCGCTTGCCGTGAACGTCCAGAAGGCTCAAGATCGGGGCGATCCATTCCTGACAAGTCATTCCCATGACAGACCTCCCCGATCCTGATCCCGACACTGATGCTGATCCCGACAAACTGAAAGGACCTGGCGGCATGTCGTTGCGCCAGATCCACGAACAGGTGCAAAAGAGCGTCGAACGCGATCGTGAAGCGCGCGCCGGCCATGATGCTAATACCATGCCGCGCAGCAGATGGCAGCGTTGGGTGCGGTATGTGTGGGGGCGCAGCGGTCGCCGCTAACAAGTCACGCTCAAAAGCGCGCAACCCGTACCCTCATATCGGCGGCGCGGGGAAGTTTGCAAAAACCACGGCCCTGCAACACGCCTCGCGGCGCCCTGCAGGGCCGTGCCTACCGCTAGCTACGAGATCAGAAGCGGTGCTTCAAACCAACCGCAACAACCACCTGCGTGTTATTCGAGGACGGATCCAGACTGTAGACGCTGGCGTCAAACGCTGCATTGCCGTTGCCGCCGCCAACGCGCTGATAGACACCTTCCAGGTAGACATCGGTGCGAGCCGAAAGGAAGTAATCGGCCTGAGCCATCACCTGGTTCCAATGCGGCGTGGCCGACGTGAAGCCCTTCGTCGCGCCGCCGAAGCCGCCCGTCGTGTACGTGTACGCCACGCCCAGGCTAAAGTCCGGCATCACGAAATAGCGGCCGTTGATTTCGAAGTTGTCGAACTTGATATAGCTGCCGCCGATCGCACCCGTGGAAGTGCTGCCGCCTTGCCAGATGCCCGTCACGTTGTCGGTGACGGAATGCGTCCACACCACGCCAACTGAAGATTTGCCGAACTTGTATTGGGCACCCGCGCCGTAGATCTGCTGGCTGCCACCCGTCGTGAGCTGGTCGCCGTCGCCCGTGCTGACTGCACCCGTTGCGTTCGCCAGTGCGGACTGCGCCGTGCGGTTGATCTGCAGGTACGCGGCCGCGACATTGAACGGACCATACGTATAGCTCGTACCCAGGCTGTACGCGCTATTGTTGGAGAAGTCACCCGCCTCGCCGGAGAACGCATACATCGCGCCTGCCTTGAAGCCGCCATACGAAGCGCTGCTAAACTTGACCGAGTTGTTCAGACGCAAGTCGTTGTTCAGGTTGTCGTTGTCGTACACGTGCGACGCAAGGTTGCCGCCGAAGCCCGAACCAGTCGCGCTCAAAGGTGCAACGTAGTCGACCATGAAGTCGTACTGACGACCGAGTGAGAGCGTGCCGTACTGTTCCGAACGCAGACCGACCCAGGCTTGCCGGCCGAACAGGTCGCCACCGTTCTTCAGGGCGCCGCTGTCAACGTTGAAACCGTTCTCGAGCCAGAAGACCGCGGCAAGCCCGCCGCCAAGATCTTCCGAGCCGCGCAGACCCCAACGCGACGTGAAGACGTTGCCGCTTTGCATCGACCAGGAGCTAGCCCCCGGCGACGTGGCGCTCGATTCCGACACGCGCGCGTTGTTCTGGTAAACGACGCCGGTATCGATGAGCCCGAAGAGCGTGACGCTGCTTTGCGCGTGTGCCGCTCCAGCCAAAAGCATGGCCGACGCAGCGGCCAGATATCGCATCTTGATCAAAACCTCACCCCATATTCAAGTTCGTGTTTCCCATCTAGCGATCGGCGACCGCCATGAAAACGGGTGGAGTATAGGGTTGGGCCCAATTGCAATGACTGCGCAAATCGTGGAAATCAGCCTTCCTGTTTTTGAGGGCAAAAATTCATAAAACTTTAACGTTCCTGAATTCAATGGCTATTGACGCGGCTACTCAATGGACGGTACTAAAAACGCATGCATCGAGAGGAGATATCGCAGGCCCGTGAACCGCGAAGCCGCGCGCTTCATGTCTCAATTTAACTACATCCAGCGCTGCATCCTCTCATAAGACGCAACAGAATTAACGGAAGCTTATCGCTTGAAATTTAAGCGTCGGCTAATTGAAATTTATAAATCAAAGCCATTTATAAAATAGAATTTAATTTCTAAAAAAACTTTCATCTTTCACGGGCGGGGTCGAAGCATCAATGCCGGTATCAATATCGCGATCGAGTACCGCTCGCGCCGTCGTCATATCGAGCGCGCCCTCCCATCGCGCCACCACAATGGTTGCCACACCGTTGCCGATCAGATTGGTAACGGCGCGCGCTTCGTTGAGGAAACGATCGACGCCTAGCAACAGCACCAGGCCGGCCACAGGAACCTTGTGCATGGTCGACAGCGTGGCCGCGAGTGCGACGAAGCCAGCACCCGCGACACCGGCGGAGCCCTTGGAGGTCAGCAGAAGCACGCTCATCACCAACAGCTGATCCCAGATCGTCAGGTGAATGTTCATGGCTTGCGCAATGAAGATAGTCGCCATCGTCAGGTAGATTGCCGTGCCATCCGCATTAAACGTGTAACCCGTCGGCAATACCATTCCAACGACGGGCCGCGAACAACCCAACTTCTCCATTTTAATGAGCATCTGAGGCAGCACCGCTTCGGTCGAAGCCGTACCGAGCGTGATGAGGATTTCGTCCTTGATGTAACGGAGAAACTTCCACAAGGACAGCCCACATAGCCGCATGACGGCGCCTAGCACGACGACCACGAAGACGGTCGAAGTCAGGTAAAGGCAGAACATCAGTTGACCGAACGATGCCAGCGTGCCGATCCCGTACTTGCCGATCGTGAACGCCATGCCGCCGAAAGCGCCGATCGGTGCGACATACATGACGATTCGAACCACGCCGAACATGCCCTGCAGGAACATATCGAGCATGTCGACCAGCGGCGCGGTACGTGGCCCCAGTTTAGCGAGGGCGATCGCGAATAACACTGAGAAGAAGATGATTGGCAGCATGTCCCCGTTAGCGAACGCACCGACGATGCTGTTCGGCACGATACTCATCAAGAAATCGAGCGTACCGTGCTGCTGCGCCGCGTGGGTGTAGCTTGCAATCGACGCGCTATCGATATGCGCCGGGTCGATGTTCATCCCGCTGCCAGGCTTGATGACGTTCACGACGAGCAAACCGATGGCGAGCGCGATGGTGGATGCGACTTCAAAGTAAAGAAGCGCTTTGACGCCGACTCGACCCGCCTCGTGAAGATCGCTCATGCGCGCAATGCCGACCACCACCGAAGCGAAGATGATGGGCGCAAGCGACATCCGGATCAATTTGATGAACAGGTCCCCTAACGGCTTGAGCTGATCGCCGGTCTCAGGATAGAGGTGTCCGACCAGAATGCCGGCGATAATGCCAATCAGGACCTGTACATAAAGCCTGGAAAGATACTTTCCAATCGTTGAAACCAGCATGTCTGTCTCCTGTCGTCCTCTTTGCTTTTATATGGACGCTGCGCCGGCACTTTGAGCCGGCGCGGTTTCGCTGACGGCTTACGCGGAAAGCTTCTTCATCTCCGCAAAGAGATCGGCCTTGCCCTCAAAGCCGATACCCGGCAAATCGGGCATGGTGATATGGCCATTCTCGACCTTCACGCCATCCGGGAACCCACCATACGGCTGGAACAGATCCGGATACGACTCGTTGCCGCCAAGCCCAAGGCCAGCCGCGATGTTCAACGACATCTGGTGACCGCCATGCGGGATGCAGCGGCTCGGCGACCAGCCATGCTGACGAAGCATGTCGAGCGTACGAAGGTATTCGACCAGCCCGTAGCTCAACGCGCAGTCGAACTGCAACCAGTCGCGATCCGGGCGCATGCCACCATAGCGGATGAGGTTGCGGGCGTCCTGCATCGAAAACAGGTCTTCGCCGGTCGCCATCGGATTGGCGTAATAGTTGCGCAGTGTCGCTTGCAGTTCGAAGTCAAGCGGATCACCCGGTTCCTCGTACCAGAACAGGTCGTACTGCGACAACGCCTTCGCATATTGAATCGCGGTGTCGAGATCGAAGCGGCCATTGGCATCGACCGCAAGCTTCTGGCCGTCGCCCAGCACGCTCAGGATCGAATCGATGCGACGCAGGTCCTCGTCGAGCGATGCTCCGCCAATTTTCTTTTTCACCACCGTATAGCCCCGGTCGAGATAGCTGCGCATCTCGTCCTTGAGCTTTCCATGATCCTGTCCCGGGTAGTAGTAACCGCCCGCGGCGTACACGAAAACCTTACGCTCGGGTTGACCATTGCCGTAGCGGTCGGCCAGCAACTGGAAGAGCGGCTTGCCTTCAATCTTCGCGACGGCATCCCAGACCGCCATGTCGATCGTGCCGATGGCGACCGAACGCTCGCCGTGACCGCCCGGCTTCTCGTTCGAGAACATCGTGGCCCAGATTTTGTGGGGGTCGAGATTGTCGCCAGCGTCATTGATAAGCGTGTCCGGAGCGGCTTCGAGCAGACGCGGAATGAAGCGCTCGCGCATCAGTGTCCCCTGCCCGTAGCGGCCGTTGGAGTTGAAGCCGTACCCGACAACCGGCTTACCGTCACGGACGACGTCGGTCACTACGGCGACCAGACTCAGCGTCATCTTGCTGAAGTCGATATAGGCGTTGCGGATCGGTGAGCTGATGAGGACGGTTTTTTCGCGGATTTCAACGATTTTCATGCGGGTCTCCTGGCGGCATCGCGCGTCGTCGATGCAACGGGCTGTAAGAGCCGCTAGGTTATGCCCTGCGAGTAGCGTTATGATTCACTGAAAGTGACTTCTTTATTAACTTACGGTGAAGACTGACCTAGCCTCCCATCTGCAGTTTTTCGTCCTGCTCGCACGACACGGCAATCTGACCGCAGCCGCACGCGAACTCGATCTGACGCCGCCCGCAGCGACCAAGCGGCTCGCCCAGCTGGAGGCGCGGCTCGGCGTGCGACTGGTGAACCGCACCACGCGCAGCGTCAGCCTGACCGCTGAGGGTGAAACCTACCTGCACCACGCGACGCGGATTCTGGCCGAGGTGCGGGAGATGGAAGATGCCGTTTCGTCCAGCCGGTCAATGCCGCGAGGACTGCTGCGCGTAAACGCGACGCTGGGGTTCGGCCGCACCACGATCGCACCGCTTGTTTCCGAGTTCGCAAAACGTCATCCGCATGTGGAAGTGCAGCTTGACGTTACCGACCGGCCGATCGATCTTGTAGAAAGCGGTGTCGACCTTGCCATCCGCTTCGGTTCGCTGCCCGACAAGCGGCTCAACGCGCGGCGCGTCATGTCGAATCGCAGATTCCTCTGCGCATCGCCACGGTATCTGGAGCAGCACGGCACGCCTGCGACGCTTGCCGACCTTTCCGATCACCAGTGCATCGTCCATCGCCAGAACGACGACGCCTACGGAATCTGGCGCCTGATGCACAAAGGACACACCGAGGTGGTAAAAGTGCAAGGCACGCTGTCAAGCAACGACGGCGACATCGTTCTGGGTTGGGCGCTCGACGGACACGGCATCTTGATCCGCTCGGAATGGGACCTGGCGAAATACCTGGAGAGCGGACGACTGCGCATTGTTCTGCCAGAGTTTGTGCAGCCCTCGGCAGACCTCTTTGTCTACTATCCAAGCAAACGCAATCAGTCCGCACGCGCACGAGCGTTCGTAGACTTTCTGGTCGAGCGCTTCAAAAATCCAGCTATCCCTGCCGTTTAGGCCGCTTCTCTCCGACACCAGCGGATTGCGCCATAGCGATATGGGATCAATTAACAATCCTTAACGAACCCGATCTCCCGGCTGGTGTTCGTTGCCTTTAAACTGGGCTCTCTGCCGCGAAATATAACCAGACCAGCCTGGACATCGCCGCGTTCCTTTCCCGAACGTTTCGATCTGGACCGCGCTCGGGTTCGTCCGATCGCCTATCGCCACCATGGATACACTTCAGACTCCAATCGTCCCTGTCGCAACCGTGTTACTGGTCGACGATCAACCGATTGTTGGAGAGGTGATAAGACGCGCCCTCGAGAACGAAACCGGCATCCACCTCCATGTCTGCACCGAGGGGCGCGAAGCCCTTTCCATGGCGTGCCGGATAAGGCCCACGGTGATCCTTCAGGATCTCATCATGCCAGGCATAGATGGGCTGGATATCGTGCGCAGCTATCGCACTCACCCTGTCACGGCAAATGTGCCGGTTATCGTGCTGTCCTCGCGGGAACAGCCTACGGTCAAAAGCGCAGCATTCGTTGCCGGCGCCAACGACTACCTGGTCAAACTACCCGATTCAATCGAGCTGATCGCACGAATCCGATATCATTCGGCTTCCTACATTAGTCTGCGTCAGCGCGACGATGCAATGGATTTTCTCTCCCACGACATGCGTTCGCCGCAAACGTCCATTCTGGCGCTGCTCGAATTCTATCGCATGGAACATGGCACGCTCACGCCGCTGCTCGAACGTATTGCCACGCATGCCACCAATGCACTGGAACTGGCGGACGGCTTCCTCAATCTGGCGCGTGCACAGTCGGAATCGCGGCAATTCGAAATAGTCAACCTGAACGAGATACTGATCGTCGCCGTCGACCAGCTCTACGAGAAGGCTGTCGCTAAAGGATGCCGCATCTCCATTGAAGCGCCAGACACGTCACTGGTGTGTCTTGCCGACAGCCTGCTATTGACCCGCCTCGTCACCAACCTGCTCGACAATGCATTGAAATACGGACCGCGTGACGCTACCGTGCGCTGCATCCTCGCGGATACGCGTGAGGGCCTGCTTATAGGTGTGGAGGATGAAGGCACGGGCATTCCGGCAAGGGAAACCGACCGTGTCGCGGAACGCTTTGTCCGGCTGCCTTCCGGCGTGATCAATGAAGCAAGCGGATTCGGTCTGGGTCTGGCATTTGTCAATTTCACCGCCACCAAACATAGAGGCCGTGTGATCATGAGCAGAACGGAGAGAGGCTTTATGATCGGCGCGCTCCTTCCTAAAGCCGAGCAGCCTGCGAGAAGCCTCGGCGCCAGGTGAAGCCTGTCAACGAATGATCTGATGTTTACGATGCTCGGGCTCTGCGTAGCCGCGACAACCTCAAGCAGGTTAGCCCTGCAGCAGCAAAGCTAACCACCCGCGGGAATTTATTGCCGGGCAAGCTTACCGAGCCTGCGATTGCCCCTGCTGAGCCGCTTGCTGGTCCTGTGTTCTAGCCGCATCCTGCTTCGCCTTCTTCGCCGCCATATGATGGCCGACCGCACATCCCCCTGCCGCGCCAACCGCTGCGTGACCGTTGCCAACAAAGTGGCCCGCAACGCCTCCAGCCGCTGCGCCTTTCAGGCATCCCGCAGCGGTCGCTTCTCCGGCCATTGCCATCAAGACAATGCTCGCGGTCAGCACGATAACTTTGAATGTCATGTCCTTTCTCCCTGGTGAGTTCGATTCGGCTTCATAGCCCTGCTTCCAACCCGGAGAGTGCAAGTTCCATTCCATCGATAGCGATTTGGACAGCGTGAAACGCAAACGTCTCAGTTCGCGTCACGTACTCTTCGCACTCTTTTAACTTTCGAAGTCTTTCGAAACCTAAAGCACGGACACATTCCGGTCGATACGCGAGTAGTTAATGCACGCTGTCCAGAGGACCAGGATGAACAGATCAGAATCACGTTCACATGCCAGGCGACCTGTATCGGCATCGCGCCTGCATAGATTGCAATGGTACTTTCGTCCGCGGCTCGGCCTGCGCGACCTTGACGCGTTGCTTCGCCCGAAGCGCGGCGTGACCGGTCAGCAGGCCCATCGATGACGGCGCCCGAAGATACGCCCCGCATGCTGTGCTGTGTTGCACTGCACGCTGCCTCGCGACGCTGCCCCCACATGCCCCTCACGCATCGTCAAACCCGCCCGGCCTGATGATCCGTCGCGCGTGCAGCATAGGGCAAGTCCCTAGCGCCGTTTAGCCGGGCATTACCCTCCCACCGATCCCTCCACCTAAACTTGAGTCACAAGGAGGGGGATACGGTAATGGCCAAGTTAATCCATACGATGATCCGTGTTGTGGATCTCGAACGTTCGCTGCAGTTCTACCGCCAGGCGTTCGGTCTCGAGGTCTCGCACCGGCTCGATTTTCCCGAGTTCACGCTCGCCTATCTGCGCAACGCAGAAACGGATGAGGAAATCGAACTGACCTGGAACAAAGGGCGCACCGAGCCCTATACACACGGCGATGGCTACGGCCATGTCGCGGTCTGTGTCGACGATGTCAAATCCGAGCGCCAGCGTCTCGTCGAACTTGGCATGTCCCCCACCGACGTACGCGAGTTTCGCAACGACAGCGGCGAACTGCTCGCCCGCTACTTCTTTATTCAGGATCCAGACGGTTACAAGATTGAAGTCCTGGAGCGCCACGGCCATTACCAATAAAACCCGTCGCCGTAGTGCCCGGTTCAAATCACACCAAGGAGACAACGATGAATACAAGGGTGATCCCCATCGCGTCCGGCCACGTGCAACGTGCCGAACCCCATGAGCATATGGAACACGCAGAGCACGCGGCTTCGGTCGTGCTGAAAATCCCGCTTACGCGCCGGGAGTTGTTGAGGGGGACGGGTGTCATCACAGGCACGCTAGCGCTTTCCTCGATCTTCGCCGCACTCGCGCCAAGCCGCGTCTGGGCGGTCGAATTGCAGGGCCTCGACAGCCACCAGGGTGAGGTGATTCTCGCTTTCACGCGCCAGGTCTATCCCCATCCAACACTTGACGACGCCGTGTACGCACTCGTCGTGAAGGACCTGGACGCAAAGGCGCGCAAAGACCCTATGGTGCAGCAACAACTCGCGAGCGGTGTCCAGCAACTCGATGCGCTCGGCGGTTCGAACTGGGCCAAGCGGGACACCGCGTCTCAGGCACGCGATGTTGCATCAATGGCCGGCACGCCGTTTTTCAACACCGTACGCAGCACCGCAGTGGTTTCGCTGTATGCCAACACGCTCGCGTACACGCATTTTGGATACGGGGCATCCGAAGGTGACGCCGGTTATCTGTACAAGGGGTTCAACAGTCTGTCGTGGCTGCCTAATCCGCCAGCCTCCGACAGCGGCCCGATCCCTTCGGATAGCTAACCACACCGCGATAGAAAACGCATGGAGACGAATGATGAACCAGGACAACAATAAAGTGAAGTTCTCCCACAACGACGACCACGTCGTCGTCATTATCGGTTCTGGCGCGGGCGGCGGCACGCTCGCGAACGAACTCGCGCAGAAGGGCGTCAACGTCGTGGTGCTGGAAGCCGGCGCACTGCACACACAAGGCGATTTCCTTACCGACGAATGGGGCGCGTTCCAGATGCTGTCATGGACAGACAAGCGCACCACCTCCGGAACGTGGCGTGTGGCCCAGGATTTTCCTAACCTGCCTGCATGGATTTGCAAGACCGTAGGCGGCACGACCACGCATTGGGCCGGGGCAAGCCTGCGCATCCAGCCTCACGAGTTCAAGGCGAAGACGAATTACGGCGACATCAAGGACGCCAATCTGCTCGACTGGCCGTTGACGCGCGAAGAACTCAACCCGTACTACGACCGCGCCGAAAAGAAAATGGGCGTGACCCGCACCAACGGCTTGCCCGGCTTACCGGGCAACAACAATTTCAAGGTCATGTCCGCCGGCGCCACGAAGGTGGGCTACAAGGAATGCAATACCGGGCACATGGCGATCAACAGCACGGTGCGCGACGACCGCAGTCACTGCTTTCAGCGCGGCTTCTGCTTCCAGGGCTGCCGCACCGGCGCCAAGTGGTCGACCCTGTACACCGAACTGCCGCGCGCTCAGGCAACCGGTCATATGGAACTACGCACGCAAGCGCACGTGGTTCGCATCGAGCACGATGCTCGCGGCAAAGCGAAAGAAGTGGTCTACTACGATAGCAACGGCCAGTTGCAACGGCAGAAAGCGCGCATTGTTGCGGTAGCGGGCAATTCGATTGAAACGCCGCGCCTGCTACTCAATTCGCACTCGGGGCGGTTTGCCGATGGACTCGCCAATTCGTCAGGTCAGGTGGGGCGCAACTATATGCGTCACACCACGGGCTCCGTGTACGCGGTGTTCGACGAGAAGGTCGACATGTTCAAGGGCACCACGATGGCCGGCATTATCGAGGACGAAGCCGTGTTCGATCCGAAGCGTGGCTTTGCCGGCGGGTACCATATGGAAACCATCTCGCTAGGGCTGCCGTTTTACGCCGCGTTCCTCGATCCCGGCGCATGGGGTCCAAAGTTCACGCAAGCCATGGACGAATACGCCTACACCGCAGGGATGTGGATTGTCGGAGAGGACATGCCACGCGCAACCAATCGAATCACGTTGAATGGCGACGTCAAGGACCAATACGGGCAACCCGTGGCCAACGTGCATTTCGACGACCATCCGAACGACGAGGCAATGCGCGAACACGCGTTCACGCAAGGCACAGCGGTTTACACAGCGGCCGGCGCGAAAAAGGTGTACCGCGTGCCACCCTACCCGTCCACGCATAACCTCGGCACCGCGCGCATGAGTGCCCAGGCCGAGGATGGCGTCTGCAACAGCTACGGCCAGACCCACGACGTGCCGAACCTGTTCATCTCCGACGGCAGCCAGTTCACGACCGGCGCCGCCGAAAACCCCACCTTGACGATCGTGACACTGGCGATAAGACAGGCCGACTACATCACCGGGCAGATGAGCAAGCGCTCGATCTAACGCTTCAGGAGGCAAACCCGCAATGTGTGGAATCTACATCAACGCTGATCCGATTCTTTACGAGTCGCGCACGCGCTCGCTGCGTATTCACGGTGTCATCACGACGGTGCGGCTGGAAAACCTGTTCTGGGACGTGCTTCACGAGATCGCCGGACGTGAAAACATGACCACCAGCCAGTTCGCCGTGAAACTGTACGACGAACTGATCGCGCTGCGCGGTGAGTTGCCGACCAATTTCGCGTCCTTTCTGCGAGTTTGCTGTTTGCGGTATCTGTCCATGCGTGGAGCGAACGGCGCGACTGCGCCGGGGCCCGCAGTAGACGCCGTGACGGCAAACGAGGCCAGGCCGCGGATTCTCAAGACCGTGTGAGGCTCGGCTAGCGAAAGCCGTATAGCCGGTGCGCGTTCTTCGTCAGAATCGCGGTACGGGTCTGCTCATCCGGTGCCCATACGGCGAGCGTATCGAGCAACTGCCCGACGGTCGGCATGTCGCCCCACAAGGCGACATGCGGCCAGTCGGAGCCCCACACGCAACGGTGCGGCGCCGCCGCGATCAGCGCACGCGCGTAATCGGCGGTGTCGGCGTAAGCAGGCGCCTGGGTACTCAGCCGGTATGCGCCGGAAAGCTTGACCCACGCGCCGTCGCGTACCAGTGCCAGCAGACGTTTGAAACCCTCGGACGCCACTCCGACTGCGCTCGGCATGTGGCCCATGTGATCGATCACGATTGGCGAGCGCAGCTTGTCGAGTTGCGGCGCCAGTTCAGGCAAGCTCCGCGCGTCCAGCAAGAACTGAATGTGCCAGCCCCAATCGCGCGCCAATGCGTCGTACTCGGCCAGTTGCGAGAAACCGATGCCGCCTCCGCCGAACAGCACGTTCAGGCGCAATCCAACCGCACCTGCGTCGGTCATGTCCTGGTACGCGGCGTCGCCCAGACCGAGCGACGGCACCACCACGCCGCGCAACCTGTCCGGATTCGCCCGCAGCGTTTCCAGCAGCAGCGCGTTATTCTGCCCATGCACGCTCACCTGGACCAGCACGCCATACTGCGAGCCGGTGTCGTCGAGCATCTTCAGATAGGCCGCCGGGGGGGCTGGTGGCGGTGTGTACGAGCGATCGGGCATCCACGGATAACGCGGCGGCTCTCCGATCACGTGCGCGTGGGTATCCACGGCGCCGGGCGGCATGACGAAGGTGGACGGTCCCGATTGCACAGCAGCGGGTGGCGGACACAGTGGTGCATCATGATTTTCCGTTGAACCGGTCATTTAGGGATCCTTGCATGTTGGATTGCTCGGTCCGCGCGGCCATAACGCGCGCGGCTCCAAAACAGGCTTAAAGACGAAGCTTGCCCCGCATGGCTCACGTTCCGTGCGGCAGAGACTTCTCAGCGGTGGACTCCGGCTGCTGGGCGGGGATCAGATGATCGGCATCATCGAGCCGTCGTCCTCGCGTCTCAGGTAACGCTAACACCGTCATAAACACGGCCACGTTGGCGATGACGGCGAGAATGCAAATCGCGTTTCCCAGTCCGGTCTTCGCGCTCAGGATACCGACGAGAGCCGGAAACAAAGCGCCGATACCGCGGCCAAAATTGTATGCAAAGCCCTGACCGTTCGCGCGAAGCGCGGCGGGAAACAGTTCCGTGAGATGCGCGCCGACTCCGCCGAAGATTCCCGACGCGCAAAATCCAAGCGGGAATCCAAGGTAGAGCATTTGTGCATTGCTGAAGTTGACCTTCGTATAGGCGATCGTGATGACCGCAGACAGGAACGCGAACAGCAACATATTGCCGCGCCGGCCAATCCGGTCCGAAATATAGCCACCGCTTGCGTAGCCGATAAACGAACCGGTAATCAGCACAGCCAGGTAGCCGCCGGTGCCAATCACCGACAGGTGCCTGTCCATCCGTAGAAAAGTGGGAATCCAGGTGGCGATCGCATAGTACCCGCCTTGCAGGCCGGAACACATCAGCGACGAACATACCGTTGTGCGCAAGATGCCGGGTGCAAAGATCTGCAGAAACGAGGGGCGTCTCGCGCTCGAGCGCATGATCTGCTGCGCTTTTTTAAAGCTCTCAGGTTCCGCCACATGCCTGCGGATATAAAACACCAGTAATGCCGGAGCAAGCCCCACCCAGAACATGCTGCGCCATGCCAGCGCTTCGGGGAGGACAGAGAACGCCACCGTGTAGAGAATGGCGGCAAGGCCCCAGCCGATGGCCCAGCCGCTTTGCACCACGCCGACGGTTTTGCCACGATGCTCCGGTCGAACGATCTCGCCAATCAATACGGCGCCAACGGCCCACTCGCCGCCGAAGCCGAATCCCTGCAACGCACGCAGGACAAACAGCTGCTCGACGTTCTGTGACCAGCCAATCAGGAAGGTGAACACCGAGAACCAGACGATGATCCACTGCAGCACCTTGACGCGGCCGAACCGGTCCGCAAGGATGCCGCCCACCCATCCTCCGACGGCGGAGCAAAGCAGACTGACCGTGCTTAGCAAGCCGATCTCGCCCTTGCCGACGCCCCACAATGTCATCAGCGAGGTAACGACAAAGGTGAACACCATGAAGTCAAAGGCGTCCAACACCCAGCCCGTGAAGGCGGAATGGAAGGTCGTGCGCTCCGCTTTGCTAAACGACGCGTACCAGTTCATCGCTTGTCTCCTTCATTGCAGCCCCGGTCTCGCGCCGCTGGCGGATGGGAAATTATTACAAGCTCACGACAGCGCGGAAAGAATGTTTACGAAGATTCAGTAGATAAAAAAATTTGCGTCCCACCGGGTGAACGAACTGCGATGCCCCGCGAGAATGGCTGTGCCTTGCGCCAACCCGGACGGCCACGCAAAACAATCGATCATGCTAGGATCATTAGCTCCCCTGTTCGAACCGATCAAAATCGCGGACGTCGATGGTTTGGCACCACGATTCCAGCACCAGCGAGGTTTCCGATGACTCATTCTGCTCTCACTCCCGGCGCAGTTGCCGTGATCACTGGCGGCGCGGCCGGCATCGGCCTTGCTGCGGCCAAACGCTTCGCACAACTCGGCCTGCGTGTCTGCATCGCCGATCTCGGCGCGGAGCGCATCGCGCATGCAGTGGACGAAATCGCCGCGCTAAGCGCGAACGGCAAACAAGATGTCTTCGCGCTCGAAACCGACGTGAGCGTTGTCGCCGACGTGCAGCGCTTGCACGATGCAGTCGTCGAACGATTCGGCGGGGCGGACGTGCTGATGAACAACGCGGGCATTCAGCCGGGCAGCAAGATGTTCGGTCCCGCCGAAAACTGGGAGCGCGTGCTTGGCGTCAACCTGTGGGGCGTGATCCACGGCACTCGGGTGTTCGTACCGGAGATGATCAAACGCGGCCGCCCAGGATTAGTGATCAACACCGGTTCGAAACAAGGTATCACCACGCCACCGGGCGATCCGGCCTACAACGTCGCAAAAGCAGGGCTGAAAGCATTCACTGAGGCACTGCAGCACGAACTGCGCAATACCGAGGGTTGCCAGCTCAGCGCTCACCTGCTGATTCCCGGCTTTGTGTTCACGGAACTGACACGTCATGGCCGCGACGAGAAGCCGGCCGCCGCGTGGACGCCGGAGCAAACCGTCGAGTTCATGCTGGAGCGTCTGGAAGCCGGCGACTTCTACATCCTCTGCCCGGACAACGACGTGCCGCGAGCGCTCGACGAGCGGCGCATTCTTTGGGCGGCCGGCGATATCGTCGAGAACCGCCCTGCGTTGTCGCGTTGGCATCCTGACCATGCGGCGGCATTCGAGGCATTTATCAAGCAGCCTCGCTGAGAGAACTATAACCAACCGGCTCGCTGCCAGGTTGGCTGAGTGGCCGGGGTGCGATCAGGCCGTCGTGTTGATGTTGCTGCCCAGGATGCTGTTCAAGGCGGTCGACGTCGACGATCCACTACTCGTGGACGACGTGCTCAACCCTGCGTCCGTCGCGACCTTGTGGCCATGGTGACCGCCGCCATGTGTGCGCTTCGGTTCAGATGTCTGCTGCGCAGCCGGCTTGCTGCTGACGCTTTGGGCAGAACTGCCAGCGGAGGCAATGCTGGAAATGGACATGATGTTCCCCGTATATAGGTCGATGTTCTGATGTGCGGCCGCACAGGAAAGAGACTCGTGCGCGCGCGCCATTTGACAACATCGCCAGCATGCGACGTTTACTGCGTCGTTTCAATGACGAAACACCTACATCGGGCAGCATCCCATTACCAGAAGTTACGGCGTATGGATTTCGTCATTGTCCGGTAATCCCGGATTCTCTATCGCCGCCGGCCTCACTTATCACGCGTGACGTCATCGCAGACAATTTGGGTAAGGGAATTTCAGCCGAATTCCATTACCGGGAAACGCCATGAATACGTCCGCTTCACTGAGCTTGCCTGGCACGCCGAATTCGATTCCGGCGGCTGCCGCGGTAGCTTTCACAATCCTGTCGTGGGCCGCCGCGTTTCCCTTCATCCGGCTCGGTCTGCAAGGTCTCTCGCCGATGCAGCTCGCCTCCGCACGCTTCGCGACAGCAGCGGTGCTGGTCGTGGGGTGGCTGATTTATCGGCGACCGAAAAGACCGTCGTTACGCGATTCGCTGCTCTTCGTACTGTCCGGCTTCCTCGGCATCGCGAGCTATAACGCGCTTCTGAACACGGCCGAACTGACCGTTGCGCCCGGCGCAGCGGCCTTCATCATGAGCACCTCGCCCATCTTTACCGCCATTCTGGCAACGGTTTTCCTGCGCGAAAAGCTCAATCGATGGGGTTGGATCGGCTCGCTGTTCAGCTTTGCAGGCATCGGCCTGATTGCATGCGGCCAACCCGGCGGCCTCGAGCCCGGCAGCGGCGCAACCCTGATCCTGCTCGCTGCTTTGGCATCCTCAGCCTATTTCGTGTTACAGCGCCGCCTGATCCCGGTCTACGGTCCGCTCGCGAGCACCGCCTACATGCTGCTCGCCGGGGCATTGCTGCTATCGCCGTGGTTGCCGGGCGCCATGAGCGCGCTTGCTGCACCTTCCGCATCGGCAGGAACCCTAGGGGCCGTCCTCATGCTCGGCGTATTTCCGGCCGCGCTCGGTTACGCGACGTGGACCATCGCCCTCGGCCACTTCGGCGCGGCCCGGGCGTCCAATTTCCTGTATCTGGTACCTGCGATCGCGATCGCACTATCGATCTTTTTGACGGGGGAGCACCCCGCGCTGACGACGATCGCTGGTGGACTGATGGCGATTGCCGGTGTCGCCTTCGTCGCATGGCGCGGACGGGCCTGACGACAGTCTCACTTCTGCTGACCGGTCGCTTCGAGGATCAGGTTCGCGACCTCAGTCGGATGTGACAGCAGCGACACGTGGCTCGAATCGAGTTCGATCGTATGCGCGTGCATCCGGTTCGCCATGAAGCGCTCCAGATCGGGGTTGATCGTCCGGTCTTCAGTCGACACCGCATACCAGGTGGGTTTGTCGTGCCACGCGGCGACGCTCGTCTTCGCCATCGTGATCGCCTTGCCAATTGGTTGCTGAACCGCGTAGTACGTTTCTGCTTCAACGGTGGGCAGATCGCCCGCAAAGTCATGTACGAATGCCTGCTCAGACAGCTTGCCGTAGCCATCCGCCGACCACTGCAGCCCCGCCGACGCAGGTGCGGCCGGGAATTTCTTCGTCAGCGCCGGATAGTCCTCGCCGGCGTCCGGCGCACGCGCCGCGATGTACACGAGGCCGGCCACCTTCGGATCGTCGCCAGCCTGGCTGATCACCATGCCGCCGTACGAGTGCGCGACCAGCAAGGTCGGACCGTCCTGTTGCGCAAGCGCTCGCTTGACCGCGTCGACATCCGCGTCGAGCGAGGTGGTCGGATTCTGCACCGCGGTCACGTGCAGACCCTTCGCCTGCAGCAGCGGAATCACTTTCTGCCAGCTCGATCCGTCTGCGAACAGCCCGTGAACCAGCACGACATTCCTGATCGGTGCGGACGGGGCCGCAGCGCTGTCCTGCGCGAATGACGTCGTGGCGCTCACCAGCGTGGCGCAGGTCAAACCCGCGAGAACAAACGAACTCAACTTCATGAAACTTCTCCCAAGCATGTGTAGGACGAGATTCGCTGATTTCGTTCACCTCATTGTGGTGAGTCGATAGACGAACCATACCCAGGCGATCATCATTCGGTCGATTCTTGCGGGGCGCCAAACGGACGCTGCACTCTGGTGTACTTAGGAGCAAACACAGCGCTGGCGCAAACATTCCGCTCAGCGCAAAAATTTTTACCGGCAGCGGCGCTGACTGTTGTGCCAGTTGCCATGCGAAAATGTCAGCCACTCGCCTCTTTCCAGCTGACAAGCTAATGACACGAAAATATTCACAAAAGGATTAATACTGTGAAACTCGAGTTGCGCCACATTCGCTGCTTCATCGCAGTCGCGAGGCACCTCCATTTCGCTCGCGCAGCCGAAGAGCTCGGCATCGCGCCTCCGTCCCTTACCAAGCAGATTCAGGAGACGGAGCGGCTGCTCCAGGTCCGTCTGTTCCATCGGACCAAGCGCTCTGTTGCGTTGACAGCGGCAGGGGAAGCGTATTTGCCCGAAGCGACAGCTGCCCTCGCCTCGCTTCAGCGCGGTCAGGAACTCGCAGAGCTGGCGGAACGAGGCGAACTGGGCCGCATCCAGATCGGCTTCATAGCCTCGGCGGCCTTTGCGGGGATCATGCAGAAGACCATACGAGGCTTCCGCAAGCACCGCCCTAAGGTAGATGTCGTGCTCATCGAAGCACCGATGACCCAGATTCCGGGGATGCTTGCCGACGGCCGACTGGACGTTGCCTACATACGGCCGCCGTTGGACTTTCCGGAGGAAATACGGGCCGTCAGCGTCTATCAGGACGAGTTCGTGCTAGCCCTTCCGGACGACTCGCCGCTTGCAGATCATGCGGTCATCAATCCGTCGCAACTGCGTGATGCGTGCTTCGCGCTCCCAGAGCAGGAGTTCGGCACATTTGAGGTAGGCAGGCGTGGACGCTTCCAGCCAAAACTGGGGCCGAGACCCGGCCCGCTGGCTGCGGTACTCGCGTGCGTTTCGCTTGGCAGCTTTGTGGCCGTCGTACCCCGGACATTGTGCGACTGCCTGCGCTTACCGGGCGTGGTCTATCGACCGCTTGGCGGCAAACCTGTTGTCTCGGAGATAGCCCTTACGTTTCGACGACATGAGCGTGCCTATGCCGTCCGGGAATTTATTAAGTACGCCGGAGCAAATGTGCGTTAGGTTGCGCTCTTATCGCTGCTCCGCCGGTTCGGGTTGAAGCATCGCAACGAAAGTGGCAACCGCAAGGATGCCTACCGAAAGCCAGAGCCCGGCCCGCAGGCCACTGGCCCCATCCGAGAGCGCGCCACTCAACAGCGGACCGATGCACTGACCCAGCCCGAAAGCGATCGTCAGCGCGGCAATCGCGGCTGTCCAGGCATGCGGCTTGGCCGCGCGGCGTGCGAACGATGTCACAGCGGCGAGAACGGCGAGAAACGAGCCGCCAAAGAGTATTGCCGAAAGATACGCACCGGCGGCTCCGCGCCATATCAGCGGCACCGCGGCCCCAATCATCACGCCTGCGAGCGTGGCCGCCGTTCCCCAACCGCCTTTCAGCCGGCCGAGGACCGGCCCCCACGCGAACGCGGCAAGCACGGACGCCAGACCGAGTATCGACCAGAAGCGGGTGATGTCCGCACTCGTGAATCCTTCTTCACTGCGCAGAAAGGCGATGATGAAAGTCGCATACGCGATGTAACCCGCGCCGAACAGGCCGTAGGCCAGCAGCTTGCGCGCCATGAAACGCGGCGACCAGCCCCCGCGTGCCGCACCCGCCGGCGCGTAGGAAGGTTCGGGAGCGTGCCGCACCACGAGCGAGCCGAATAGGGTGGCCACAAGCGCAAGCGCGCCCAATACGAGCCAGCCACCGCGCCAGCCTAGCGCCCCAAGCAAAGGCGGCACCGCGAGCGCGGACGCCATCACGCCGACACCTGCGCCGGAAAAATAAAGCCCCAACAGTGTCGGCGCGCGGCTTTTCGAGCCACCCACTGCCGCTGCGGAAGTCAAGGCCGCCCCAGACACGAAGGCAAGCGCGCCGGTGAAGCCTGCCGCCAGACGCAATGCCAGCAGCACTGCAAAGTGGGCGGTCAAACCCGCTGCGCCGACAGCGAGCGAGGTCAGCAACAGGCTGACGACGAAAACGACCTTGTCGCCTGCACGCTTTCCCAAGGGCGCCGCCACCAGCGCACCCACCAGGTAGCCCGCTGCATTGGCGGTGTTCATCGAACCTGCGTCCGCGAAGCTCCAACCAAGATCGGCGCGCATCGCGGGCAATAGCAGCGCATAGGCAAAGCGAGCCAGACCGAGCGCCACCGCCGGCCCCATCGCCAGGCCAACCACGACCCACAACGGCGTCAGGCCTGCAACGGGCACTCCAGTTGCCCCGCGCTGTGCCGGGTCGGCGGCATCACTGGCTGCGATGTTAGTCATCTTCGCGATCCCATTTGACGTTCAGCATTCGGTCATCCGAATCTTTCCCTTTCTTCAATTCGACGCGTGCGAGCGGCATATCAGCTCTCCCGACCAGTGGCAGCGAAGTTCCAATACGACAGGCGACAATTATCAGCATATGCTTGTGTTGTGTCAATTGGCTGCATATGCTTACAATTGGTCCTGAGCGGAAATTGACCGGCAAAGGCGATGACGAAACAGAAGACGGACAAGAAAGCGAACAATGGCTGTTGCAA
>NZ_JAMFSB010000368.1 GCF_026225065.1 Paraburkholderia sp.
CAATATCTTCGCGCTGTCGCATGTGATCGAGCCGCTTGGTGCCAAGTTGCAGATTGCACGCAACGGCCGTGAAGCGCTCGAATTGCTGGACAGGGAGGCGGAAGTCGATCTGGTGCTGATGGACATCATGATGCCGGAAATGGACGGCCTGACCGCGATGGCGGAGATTCGCCGCAATCCGCGCTTTGCCCACCTGCCGATCATCGCCCTGACTGCCAAGGCGATGGCGAACGACCGGGTGCGCTGCCTGGAAGCGGGGGCGGACGACTACATCTCGAAGCCGATCGACGTCGACAAGCTGGTCGCGCTGTGCCGCGTCTGGCTGCGGCAACGCTAGTCGCAGAGAACCGTGCGATGAAAAGCAACCCGCCCGCGCCTGAAGTCCGGCCGCCGCGCATCAGCGATTTCGACATCGAACTGAAGCTGCTGCTGGAGGCGATTTATCTGAAGTACCAGCACGACTTTCGCCATTACGCGATGTCGTCGTTGCGCCGCCGGCTGACCCAGGCGCTGGACGAGTTCGGTCTCACCACGCTCTCGCAGTTGCAGGACCGCATCATGCGCAACGGCGCCGAGTTCGCACGCCTGTTCCAGTATCTGACGGTGCAGGTGAGCGATATGTTTCGCGATCCAGCCTATTTCATGGCGCTGCGCCAGCACGTGATGCCGGTCCTGCGGACCTATCCCTCGGTCAAGGTGTGGGTGGCCGGCTGCAGCACGGGCGAGGAACTGTGGTCGCTGAAGATTCTGTTCGACGAAGAGGGGCTGACTGAGCGCACGCTGTTCTACGCCACCGACATCAACCCCGACGCGCTGGCGCGCGCCGAGTCGGGCATCTACGCGCTCGACCGGATTGCGGGCTTCACTCAGAACTACCTGGCTGCGGGCGGCAAGCGCTCGCTGTCCGACTATTATCACGCGGCCTACGGCGGCGCGCGCTTTGCCGGCGCGCTGAAAGACCGGGTGGTGTTCGCCGATCACAGCCTGTCGACCGACGAAGTGTTCCTTGAGGCACATCTGGTATCGTGCCGCAACGTTATGATCTATTTTGAGCGCGCGCTGCAGGATCGCGCGCTAGGATTGTTTCAACGTGCCCTCGTGCGGCGCGGCTTCCTTGGCCTGGGCAGCAAGGAAAGCCTGCGTTTCTCGAGCCAGCACGAAGCGTTTGACGAGTTTTGTCCGCGTGAGCGTATCTACCAGAAGCGCTAACGCCGCCGCCATGCCAACATCGTTCAGCCGACCCTGACGCGAGTTCCTATGCGCGCACAACCTTCTACAGTAAAACGCCAGGCCGCCCCGGCACGCCCGCGCGCGTTCCAGATGGTGGCGATCGGGGCGTCGGCGGGTGGCATCGACGTCCTGAACGGGCTGCTGGCCGCGCTGCCTGGCGATTTCTCCGCTTCCGTGATGGTCGTCGTCCATCTTCCCGCCGATCCGCTCAGTTACCTCGTGCAAACCTTCAGCCATCGCAGTACGCTGCCGGTGCTCGAACCCGACGCAGGCGAGCGTATTCTCGGGGGCCGCGTCTACGTGGCGCCGCCTGGCTATCACATGCTGGTTGAAGACGACCGAACGGTGGCGTTATCCACGGAGGCGGCCGTGCGTTTCTCGCGGCCGTCGATCGACGTGATGTTCGAATCGGCCGCCTGGGTGTATCGCGAGCGCCTGCTTGCGCTGCTGCTTTCAGGCGCCAACGAAGATGGGGTGCGCGGCCTCGAAAGGGTGCGTGCGCTGGGCGGCGCCGCCTGGGTTCAGGCGCCTGATACGGCCTCGTCACCGGAAATGCCGCGCGCCGCGATCGAGCGCGGTGTTGCCGACGAAATTTTGACTCCCTCTACAATAGCGCGTCGCCTTGCGCGGCTGCCGGCTTTTATTGAACGTGAATCCTGACCCGATGCCATGACGAATCCCACTGTCAACATTCTGATCGTCGACGACATCGCGCATAACATCATGGCGCTTCAGGCGTCGCTGACCCGGCCGGAGATCAACCTACTGGTGGCCGATTCCGGCACGGCCGCACTGGACCTCCTGCTCAAACACGAAGTGGCGCTGGCCATTCTCGACGTCAACATGCCGGGCATGAACGGCTTCGAGCTGGCCGCGCTGATGCGCGGCAGCCCACGTACCTCGCATGTGCCGATCATCTTTCTGACAGCAACCGCGCAGGACGCCTCGCGCACATTCCGCGGCTATGAAGCGGGCGCCGTGGACTTTCTCTATAAGCCGTTCGACCCGCGCATCCTGCAATCGAAGGTGGATGTGTTCGTGCAACTCGAACAGCAGAAACGCCAGCTCGCCGCGCAACTGGTGACGACGCGTCAGATGCTCGAAGCCAACGAAATGCTGATGGCGGTGCTCGGCCACGATCTGCG
>NZ_JAMFSB010000050.1 GCF_026225065.1 Paraburkholderia sp.
CGCCATCCTGCCGCTGCTGCTGTGCACCGGCATTTACTTCGCGCTGGCGGCGGCCGTCAACAATCAGTTTCCGCTCATGCTGAGAAACCAGGGTTTCGACAAGTCGGTGCTTGGCATTGTGGTTTCTTGTGCTGCGCTAGGCGGCGTGCTTGGCAGTCTGCTCCCCATGGGACGCAATGCCGAGAGGGCAGGCCTCGGACCACTGCTTGCGCCGGCGTTCGTGTCGTGTGCCGTGTTCATCGCCATTGGCGGCATCTTCCGGTTGCCGTTGCGTCCGGCCGAGTGGCTGCTCGCGCTCGCGTTCTTCGTGACCGGTCTCATGGGTGCACGCTTCAGGGTCGAGTGCCGACTGTTTATCGCCCGGCGTCTCGCAGATCAGGTGGCGGGCGCGAGTGCAGCCCTGCAATCCGCGGGGATGTTCGTGCAGTTCATCGCGCCGTGCGTGGGTGCTGTACTGACGAGCCTGCTGTCTACCAGCGATGTCTTCATGGTGCTTGGCTGCGTCGCGGCGGCTTGCCTCACGGCTGTAGCCTTACGTTTTAGCAAGCAGCCGCAGGTTGCCGGGCTTGCCGTCGCCGCCGACACAGATTGTCGATAAGCGCTATGCTTTTTGTTTCACGCAACCGGCAACCTGTTCCTCTCGCGGAGTCCACCATGCAATACCGTAAATTCGGCCGCACTGGCCTGAGCGTTTCACGTCTATGTCTCGGCACGATGACATTCGGCTTGCAAACCGAAGAGGCGGTCTCGCACCGCATCCTCGACAAGGCCGCGGAAGCCGGCGTCAACTTCATCGATACCGCGGACGTCTATCCGCTGGGCGGTGGGGAAGACCTCGCGGGACGCACCGAAGAAATCGTCGGCCGCTGGTTGAGGGGCAAACGCGACCGCTTCATCCTTGCCACTAAAGCAGTGGGCAAGGTTGGGCCGTCGTCATGGGATCAAGGCGCGTCGCGCAAGCACCTGCTCGATGCCATCGACACGTCTCTTCGACGTCTCGGCACCGACTATGTCGACCTGTACCAGTTGCACTCCGACGATCACGAAACGCCGCTCGACGAAACATTGGAGGCACTCGACATCATCGTGCGCTCGGGCAAGGCACGCTATGTGGGCGTATCGAACTTTCTGGCTTACCGGCTAGCGCGCGCATTGGGGCGCGCGGATGTGCTGCGTGTGACGCGCTTCGTCTCCGTTCAGCCGCGTTACAACCTGCTGTTCCGGCAGATCGAACGCGAGTTGCTACCGCTCTGCGGAGAGGAACACCTGGCGGTGATTCCATATAACCCGCTGGCAGGCGGCCTGCTGACCGGCAAACACCGCCACGACGCTCAACCGGAGGCTGGCCGCTTCACCGAAACGGTTGGCAAAGCCGGCGCGACGTATCAGGAGCGCTATTGGCATAAGCGCGAATTCGACACCATCGAAAAGCTGAAGGGCATCGCAGCGGACGCTGGCGTATCGCTGACGAAAACGTCACTCGCCTGGGTGCTCGCGAATCCGCACATCACATCGGCCATCATCGGCGCAAGCAATCCTGATCAATTGACGGACACGCTCAGCGCGATCGACCTCACACTGAACGCCGAATTGAAAGCGCAACTCGACGATGTGACGCACGAATATCGTTGGGGTGACGCGGCACGCTAAACGGCCAAAGCGGAGATGCGATTACCAACCGGCAATCGCATCTCTCACGTCGATTACTCGAAAATGCCCGTACGCTGGGTCGCTTCCGGCAACTGCCGGGTGTCACGCAATGAACGCGGATGCCAGAGCTTCGCCCCGCCTTCAATGCCCGCATCGTTCGATACGACCGCAACATTAGCGGGCAGCTTGAAGTTCAGGCGCGCGGCGTTGCCGCCACCTATCCACAGCTTGTCGTAGTTCACGAGCGAAGCCAGAATCCCGATCACTTTCTCGACGCGGTGGTTCCAGCGCTTGTTGCCCGCCTGCATGCGCGCCGCGTCGCCGATATATTCGTCGTACGCGCGGTTCTTGCTGACCGGGTGATGCGCCAGCTCCAGATGCGGCATCAGCTCGCCGTCGCGAAACAGTGCCGTACCCGCTCCCGTGCCAAGCGTCAGCACGAACTCAATGCCATGACCTTGGATCGCCGCAAAGCCCTGTACTTCGGCGTCGTTGATCATACGCACCGGCAAGCCACCGAGCCGTTTGGCTAGCGAATCGGCAAGCGGAATGTCATGCCAGCCTTCGTCGCCGAAATGCGGTGCCGTCAGCACGCGGTTGTTGCGCACGAAACCCGGAAAGCCAATCGAGATGCGCGCAGGCGCATGCTCTGCAATCAGCGGCTCGACCAGCTTCACCAGCGTATCGACGAGTTGCTCGGGCGTGCACGGATGCGGTGTCGCCACGCGCAGACGCTCGGTGACCATCTTGCCGTGCGTGTCGATGATCGCAGCCTTCAGACCGGTGCCGCCCACATCGATGGAGAGGATGTACCCCGCGCTGTGCCTGACGGTGCTTTTAGCCGCGGGTTTGGCTGCAGTCCGGGCCGCAGGCTCGGCCGCGGCTTTCACCGCAGGCTTCTTCGCCGCACGTTTAGCAGTGGTTTTAACGGTGCTGCTAGCACTGCTCTTGACGTTACCTTTGACGTTGGTCTTACGTGTCGCCACGGTGGTCCCCTGGTAGTGTGGTGTTTAGCCTTACTTCTTCGCGTCCGCGTCCTTGTCCTTGCTTAAAGGCCGCCATGCATGACCGTTGCGGGCCAGCAGTGCATCCGCCTCAGCCGGACCCTGGCTGCCCGCCGGGTAGCCATGCACCGGCAGCGGACTGCCCTTCGGATGCAACACGTCGTCCACTGCGGCCCAGCTCGTTTCGATGCTGTCGGCACGCTGAAACAGCGTCTCGTCGCCGAGCATGCAGTCGTACAGCAGTGTTTCATAGCCGACGTTCGGCTGTTCATCGAAGAAGTCGCCATAGTTAAAGGACGACTGCACAGCGCCCATCTGCATGATTGGCCCCGGCGCCTTCACGTTGAAATCGAAACTCGTGCCGTGCGTGGGATCGATGCGCAAGGTCAGCACGTTAGGCGTCAGCGCATTGACGGGGGTGTCGCGAAACAGCCGGAACGGCACCGTTTTCAGTTGCACCGAGATCTCCGTGCGACGCGCCGCAAGCCGCTTGCCGGTGCGCAGATAGAACGGCACGCCGGACCAGCGCCAGTTTTCGACGAGCACGCGCGCCGCGGCATACGTCTCCGTCTGGCTGTCGGGCGCCACGTCGGGCTCCTGCCGATAACCCGGCCCTGCCGGTCCCTTCTCGTACTGTCCGAATACCACGTCATCCGGTTTTACCGGCTGGATAGCGTCGAAGATATCGGCTTTCTTGTCGCGTACCGCTTCGGCATCGAAGGAATTAGGCGGTTCCATGGCGACCATGCCGAGCAACTGGAACAGGTGGTTCGGCAGCATGTCGCGAAACGCGCCGGTCTGTTCGTAGAACGAGCCACGCCCTTCCACGCCGATCGTCTCGGACGCCGTAATCTGTACGCAGTCGATGTACTCGCGCCGCCAGATCGGCTCGAACAAGGCATTCGCAAAGCGCACGGCCATGATGCTCTGCACCGTATCCTTGCCGAGAAAGTGGTCGATACGATAGACCTGCTCTTCCTTCGCATTACTCAGAATATGTTCGTTCAGATCGCGAGCGGAGGCAAGATCCGTACCGAACGGCTTCTCGATCACGATGCGGCGGAAACCTTTGCCGTCGTCGCCTTCCTTGAGCAGGCCGGCCTTGCCTAGATGCTCGACAATCGGCTTGAAGAAGCGTGAACTGACGGCGAGGTAAAACACGACGTTACCGCCGGGCGTGTTTTCGAGCTTCTGTTTCAGGGCGGAAAACGTGTCGTCGCTTTCGAATTCCCCCGCCATATATTCGAGGCGCTGCGCGAGCGAACTCCACGCCTTGTCGTCGAGCTTCGAGGTGTGGAAGGTGCTGGCCTTGTCGGCCGCAAACTGTTGCAGGGCCTTGTACAGATCGTCGCGCCACGCGCTGGTTTCGACCTGGCCGTGGTTCACGCCGATGATCTTCATCTGCGGATCCAGCAGACCGTCGACGGTCAGGTTGTACAGCGCGGGCATCAGGAGGCGTTTAGTGAGATCGCCGCCCGCGCCGAAGATCACGAGGGTGCACGGCGGCGCCGGGTGTTTGCCTGCCGGTACGACAGGAGTGGAAGACTGCGCGCCGGCAGAGGAGGAACTTGAATCAGGTGCGTTCGAAGGAGTCGACATAGGGTTCACTTGATCGAAGTAAGCCAGTGGAACAGACGTGGCAATAGAAGAAAGACCAGGGCCGCCGCCGCACAGTTCAAAATCAGTTACGAATCGTCTGCCTGCAGGGTGACTGTAATACGCCTGACCCTGCCCTCCCCCTTCATTTTGCGCTGCGCCTACTTGGTGGCCAAGGCCGGCTCAGCCTCTGCTGGCGCCGGCACATCGCCGCTCTCGCCCGTCGCGCGCGGCTGCAGTAACAACGCAACGAGCCCGCTCCAGCCGGTCTGGTGCGAAGCGCCGACGCCACGGCCATTGTCACCGTGAAAGTATTCGTGGAACAGCACGAGATCGCTCGAACGCGGGTCGGCTTGCAGCAGCGGATACGCGCCCATCACCGGGCGCTCGCCGTTGCTGTCCTTGAGAAATAGCGTAGTGGCGCGCCGTGCGAGCTGGTCGGCGATTTCGCGCAACGAGAACTTCTGGCCGGAACCGGTTGGAAACTCCACGCGGAAATCGTCGCCGTAGTAGCGGTGAAACTCGTACAGCGACTCGATCAGCAGATAGTTGACCGGCATCCAGATCGGCCCACGCCAGTTCGAATTGCCGCCAAATACACGCGAGTCCGATTCGGCCGGCAGATACTTGACGCAAAAGCTGTCGCCGTTGTGTCTGAAGACGAACGGCTCGTCGCGATGCACCCGCGAGAGTGCCCGTACGCCGTGATCGGAAAGGAATTCTGATTCATCGAGGGCACGGCGCAACAACGCCTTCATCCGGTGTCCGCGCAACAGCGACAGCAGCAGGGCGTTGCCCTTGCCAGGTTCATCCCAGCGCGAGACCAGTTTGGCAAGATCGGGACGGTGCTCGAGGAACCAGAACAGCCGGTCACGCAGACCCGGCAGGGCGTGCAGACGCTCTTCGAGCACATGCACCGCAAACAGCGGGATCAAGCCGACCATCGAACGCACCCGCATCGGCTCGCTGGTGCCGTCGGGCAGTCTCAGCTTGTCGTAGAAGAATTCGTCAGCGCTGTCCCACAAGCCGGTCTCGCAGTCGTCGTCGCAACTGACCGCCTCGGCAATGTACAGGAAGTGTTCGAAGAACTTCACGCCGATATCGACGAACACGTGATTGGCAAATGCCAGTTCCAGTGCGATGCGCATCAGATCGAGCGCGTACGCCGCCATCCATGCGGTGCCGTCGGCCTGATCGATGTGACCGCCGGTCGGCAGGGGCGACGAGCGGTCGAAGATGCCGATGTTGTCCAGCCCAAGAAAGCCGCCCTGGAAAATATTGTGGCCGTCGGCGTCCTTGCGGTTCACCCACCACGAAAAATTCAGCAGCAGTTTGTGAAACACCAGTTCGAGGAAATCGCGATCGCCTTTGCCCATGAGCGCCCGGTCGATTTCATAGACGCGCCACGCGGCCCACGCGTGCACCGGCGGGTTGGCGTCGCCCAGGGCCCACTCGTAGGCCGGCAACTGACCGTTGGGATGCTGATAGCGGTCCTTGACCAGCAACAGCAACTGCCGCTTGGCGAACTCCGGGTCGATCAGCGCAAAGGCTGCGGCATGGAAGGCGAGATCCCATGATGCGTACCACGGGTATTCCCACTTGTCGGGCATCGAGACGATGTCCGCGTTGCACAGGTGACGCCAGTCGGCGTTGCGGCCGCGCTTGCGATTTGCATCAGGCGTGGGTTGCGCCGGGTCGCCATCCAGCCAGCGCTGGACGTCGAACTGGTAGTACTGCTTCGACCACAGCATGCCGGCCAGCGCTTGCCGCTGCACAAGCCGCGCGTCGGGATCGTGAATCTCGTGCTGCAATGCCGCATAAAACCCGTCGGCTTCGGCAAGGCGGCGGGCAAACAGCGCGTCGACATCGAGCGGCACGTCATCCGGCGCGGACTCGGGACGCCAGCGCATATAAATCACCGCGCGGCCGTAGGGCGCGAGCTCAAGCGGCACGTGGGCCGCCGCCTTGGTGCCGCTGTCGGACCGTACCGCTTGCGTATCACCGTGCAGGAGGTACTCGTTGATGCCGTCCTTGAACGGACCCGCCCCGTCCATATTGAAGAGGCGTTTGACATTGGTGTCGTTTTCGCAGAACAGCCAGGTCAGTTCGGGCGTGTCTTTCGACCACGCGGTCACCACAAACGAATCATGTCCTTGCTGGCGCCCAAGCAGAGACGTTTCGCCGCGTGCCGCTTGTTTAGTGAGCGAGGGGCGGTCTTTCGTCTCTTTCCACGACCACGTATTGCGAGCCCAGATCTGCGGCAGCACGTCGAGCGAGGCAGACTTGTCCGCACGGTTTTCGACCGTGACACGCATCACGATGTCTTCGGGCGTGTGCTTGGCGTATTCGACCTGTACGTCGAAATAGCAGTTGTCGTCGAACACGCCGGTATCGAGCACTTCGTATTCGGGCATGTCCGCGCCGCGCCGCGCGTTCTCCTGCACCAGATCGTCATACGGATACGCGGCATGCGGATACTTGTACAGCATCCGCATATAAGAATGGGTGGGCGTGCCGTCGAGGTAGAAATACAGTTCCTTGACGTCCTCGCCGTGATTGCCCTGCGAGTTGGTGAGGCCGAACAGGCGCTCCTTGATGATCGGATCCTGGCGATTCCAGAGCGCGAGCGAGACGCACCAGTTCAGCTTGTCGTCGCCGAAGCCGGCAATGCCGTCCTCGCCCCAACGATAGGCGCGGCTGCGGGCATGGTCGTGGGGAAAGTAGTCCCATGCGGTGCCGTTCGGACTGTAGTCCTCGCGCACGGTGCCCCACTGGCGCTCGCTCAGATAGGGACCCCAGCGCTGCCAGCGGGCGCATTCCCTGGAGTGCAGGCGGGTGCCTTCGATGGTTGCGAGCAGATTGGCGGCACGCAGCGGCGGCATGGAGCGGTTCCTTGCTTTTCGAGCTTGGCGGTGGGACTCACATCCTAGCGCGTTTTGCTCAAGGGGTGCGGCGGCGTGGGCTTATCCGGGGCTTGCCCCGTGCCTGCTCCGCAGCCCACCGTGCGATTCACCCATTCGCCAGCATCCGCTTAACCCGCAGCAATTCCCCCAGCGACCAGGCCTGGAACGGCGTGCCGCCCGGATGATGCGGTGCATCACCGTCGGCGACCTCGCAGAGGTGATCAAGGCCGTCGCGGTCGAGATACTCGATCAGCGGCGCAAGAAAGCGCGTGCGCGCCTGGGCCCGCGCACCTTCAGCCGGTTGATTCACGCGCAGCCATGCCTCGACGAACGGGCCGATCAGCCACGGCCACACCGTCCCCTGGTGATAAGCGCTGTCACGCTCGACCTGACCGCCCGCATAGCGTTCACGATAGGCAGGATCGGACGGCGCCAGGGTGCGCAAGCCAAGCGGCGTCAACAGATGCGTCTCGACCTGTTCGACCACTGCGCGCGCCGCCGCGCCTTCGAGCAGCGGAAACGGCAAGCCTCCCACCGCGAAAATCTGGTTCGGCCGGATCGAGCGATCGATTTTGCCAGGCACGTGGTCCGCGTCGACGTTGTCGAACAAAGCGCCGCTCGCCGGATCCGTGAAGCGCTGCGTAAATGCTTGCGAGGCACGCGCCGCGGGCTCCTGCCACTGTGGATTCCACTTCGCCGCAATGCGCAACGCGTTGATCCACAACGCCTGAACTTCTACGGGCTTGCCGATGCGCGGCGTCACGACCCAGTCGCCCACCTTCGCATCCATCCACGTCAGTTGCACACCTGGCACCCCGGCGCGCAGCAAGCCGTCGTCATCGGCGCGGATGCCGAAGCGGGTGCCGCGGCTGTAGCCTGTTAGGATCGCCTCGACCGCCTGCTGCAGACGCTTGCGTGTGCCATCGCAGGCTTGCTCTGCGGCTAGGTAGTCGTGCACGGCAACCACAAACCATAGCGACGCATCGACGGCGTTGTATTCCGGCGTGCTGCCATAGTCGGGAAAGAGATTGGGCAACATGCCTTCGGAGATCGTGCTGGCCCACTCGAGCAAGATCGACTCCGCCGCTTCGTGACGGCCCGACGCCAGCAACAAACCACGCATCGCGATAAACGTATCGCGGCCCCAGTCGGTGAACCATGGGAAGCCCGCGACCAGCGTGCTGCCTTTCTCGCGCGCAACAAGGTAAGCGTCCGCTGAGCGATGCAGTGGCGACGCGAATGCGCTGCGACGCGCAAATTCGGCGTCGGCCAGCGCCTGCGCGCGTTCGACAGTCGGCGTGGCATCGGCTTGCGGGCCCGTGCGCAGAATCATCAGTGCTGCGCCGTCGGCGAGCGAGAAGGTGAACACACCCGGCGTCGCAAGATCTTCGCTGAAATCGAGGCCGCGTTCGCGCTCTCGCACATAGCAGAAGTTTCGATACCAGTCCGGCGCATGGTCGTACGTCCCGTTGGTCGACGCGTGAATCGCCGGCAGGTCACCGTATGGCTGCCAGCTCACCTCGGCCCGTGCATCATCCGTCTGCGCATTGAAATTGAACGCGGCGTTCTCGTGATGCAGTGCGTGATAGTCGCGGCCCGATAAAAGCGGCCGCACCTTCAACGTATAACGGCTCGCGGCTTCAGCGCTCGCACTGCCCGGCGCAAGACGCCAACGCAAGACCGTCTCGCAGCTCGCCTTCGCAACGAACACCTCGGCGATCAGTACCACCTCCCCGTCGAGCTGGAAGCGCCACGTCGGCCACGGTTGCGTGTCGAAACCGAGCAGGCTGGACGACACGTCGGGATACACCACGTCTGGCACATAACGCTGCATGGTGAGCGGATAGCGCGTGCCGTCTGCTTCGAGCCACGCTTCGACACCATTGACGAGCGCGACGCGCCCTCCAGGTGGATGCGTCGCCGTCAGCAGCAGCGCGTGATAACGGCGCGTACGCGCCGTGCCGACTGTTCCCGATGCGAAGCCGCCGAAGCCGTCCGCCTCGAGCCACTCGTATTCGAGCTGGAAGGAATCGAAAGTTTTGTCGATGCGCGTCATTTTTACACCCACCTTTTTTGCTGTCCAGATCTTACCGATTTAATGAAACAGCAAGGAAAAATCGCCAGATTTGCGCTCGGCATTATTTCTAATAACTTTCCGAATTCCAAAAAATAGCCATCAACTTCGCATCGCGCAAACGTTACACCGTATTTCATAATATTTTCTTGAAGTCACTGGAGACTGCATCCCGCTACCCCGAACGAGGATGCAGACATGCGAAATTTCCAGGTCGCGGCCACAGCCGTAGTCGTTGCACTCACAACCGTTTTATTGACCGCCTGTGGTCCGGACGACAGCAGTTCGGCAAGCGTCGGACAAAGCAATGCCGCAACCAATACAGCAACACCTGCGGCCACACCGTCAGCCCCTCAGACAAACCTGGCGGCAACGCCTCCCGCATGGGGCGCGCCAGCCGCGCTAGCGGGCACCGCTACGCCTGGCGCGACCGCCGCATCGGACAGCGCTGTGCACAGCGTGGAGGCAAGCCTCGCAGGAGACAGCCAGCAGGTTACTCCCGTGCTGCGCTATGCGCCCGGCGACAGCGACCCGAGTGGCCACAGCAATTAACCAACGGATTACCCCCAGCGCACGAGACGCGCTATTCTTTCCCCCCGCAGAAGGTGATAACCAATGACCTCAAACAGCCGTCGCCGTTTCCTGCAGACAGTTGCATCATCCGCCGGTGCCGCCGCCGCGTTGGCCGCATTCCCTGAATCGATCCGCAATGCATTGGCGATCCCGGCCAATTCGCGCACCGGAACGATCGAGGATGTCGAGCACATCGTGGTATTCATGCAAGAGAACCGTTCGTTCGACCACTACTTCGGCCACATGCGCGGCGTACGTGGTTACAACGACCGATTCCCGATTCCGCTGCCGGGCGGCCAACAGCCGGTGTGGTATCAGCCGTCCAAAGAGAACGCGGCGCAACCGGTTCTGCCGTTCCACCTGAACACGCAGACCACCAGCGCACAATGTATTGGCGATCTCGACCACAACTGGTACCCGACGCACTATGCCATCAACAACGGCGCGTACAACCAGTGGCCGCAGTACAAGACTGACATGACTATGGGCTACTACCTGCGTAGCGACATTCCGTTTCACTACGCACTGGCCGACGCGTTCACCATGTGTGACGCCTACTTCTGCTCGATGCCGGGCCCGACACACCCGAACCGCTCGTATCTGATGACCGGTATGGTCGACCCGAGCGGCACGATGGGCGGACCGCTGCTCGACAACAACGACTACGTGGACGGCGATGGGCCGCCGAAGTATGCGCTGCTCTCGTGGACGACGTATCCCGAACGTCTGCAGGCTGCGGGCATTTCGTGGCAGGTTTACCAGCAAGGGCTGACCGGCGCCGATCCGCTGAACGGCAACTACGGCACCAATATCCTGCAGAACTTCGTCAACTATATCAACGCACAACCGGGCTCGGCACTTTACGAGCGCGCACAGACGGTGCGCACGATTGTCGATCTGAAGAACGACGTGCTCGCGGGCAACCTGCCGCAAGTATCGTGGCTGTGCCCGCCGGCAGCGTATTCGGAACACCCGAGCTATACGCCCGCTTATGGCGCGGAATATACCTCGCAGATCATCGAAGCGCTGACGTCGAACCCGGAAGTCTGGAGCAAGACCGTACTGTTCATCATGTACGACGAGAACGACGGCTTCTTCGATCACCTCGTGCCGCCGCAACCGGCAACGACCGCGGCTCAGGGTCAATCGACGGTCAGCGTGGCGGGCGAAATCCACAACGTGGTGAATCCGCTGCGTGGCGGCAGCTACACCGCCGACGGCCTGCCGTACGGCCTCGGACCGCGCGTGCCGATGACGATCGTCTCGCCGTGGACCAAGGGCGGCTTTGTCTGCTCACAGGTGTTCGATCACACGTCGGTGATCCGTTTCATCGAGAAGCGTTTTGGCGTCACGGAGCCGAACATCACGGAATGGCGCCGCGCCGTATGCGGCGACCTGACGACGGCGTTCGACTTCCGCACGCCGGATGCGACGATGCCGCCGCTGCCGGACACCAGCAACTACATCAACATGGCCAACAACCAGTGCGCCGTGAATCCGGCGCCGGTCGTGCCGGCCACGCCGGGTCCGTTCGACGCGCAGGAATCGGGCATCCGTTTTGCCCGTGCGCTGCCGTATGAACTGCACGTGAACGGCAAGGTGGATGTCAAGGCGAACACTTTCACGATCGATCTCGCCAACACCGGCGCGCACGGTGCGCACTTCTACGTCTACGCAACCAACCGCACCGACGGCCCGTGGCGCTACACCGTCGAAGCAGGCAAGTCGTTGACGGAGACTTTCGATCTGACCTCGACGATCGGCGTCTACACGTTCGAAGCGTTCGGTCCGAATGGTTTTGTCCGCAAGTTTGCAGGCAATGCCGTTCAGACGCAGAGCAGGAACAGCAAGCCGTCGCTGCCGGAAGTCCGCACGCACTACGACGTAGCAAACGGCAACGTGTACCTGAAGCTCACCAACAAGGGCAATGGCATCGCCCGCCTGACGGTGATCGACAATGCGTACGGTGCGCGTCCACGTCAGGTGATCGTGCCGGCTGGCGCGGAGATCGAGGAAGCATGGGTGCTGGCGTCGAGCCACCACTGGTACGATCTGACCGTCAGCAGCAATGACGACGCCAGCTACAGCCGCCGCCTCGCCGGCCACGTCGAAAACGGCCGTCCGAGCATCAGCGACCCGGCCGCTGTCGCGCCGACGTTGACGGTGGTCTGAAACCGTTGAGATGCCGCTGGGCATCGCACTTGCACGCGTCGCTTCTGTTAAGCGGCGAGTGCCGGTCGATGCCCAGCGCGTTCAGCGGTACGGCTGCACGCATCACCGCTGGTATCACGCACCCAGCAGCACGCCGGTGCGCAGCGGCTTCGTTCCCGTAACGCGGCCCAGCGGCGCGCCCGCTGTCACGAAGCGGATCGCACGGCGCATATAGAAAACGCCATCGGTCTTGCTACTGATGGTGGTCGTCTCGTCGGTCAGCGGATCGATGATGTCGAACAGCGGATCGCCTGCGCGAATGCTGTCGCCAATGTTCGCACGGTGCACGAGTATTCCGCTCACCGGCGCATAGAACTGCTCGCTTCCCGCGAGCGGCGTGGCCGGCGCGAGCAGCTCGGGCAGCTCGGGCAGCGGCTTCGGCTCGCCGCGAATCGCCTTACGCCACACCAGGTAATCGACCAGTGCATCGGCATCCTGTTGCGCCACCGCGTACGAGACGTCGCGTTGGCCGCGGCATTCCACCGTCACCGCAACCGTGCCGGTCCCAACCGGTTGGTGCGCCGGCAGCTTCTGCTGCAGCTGCCACCACAGCAGGCTATACATCTCGTCGAATGCGGCCGCGCCCGAGTCCGTGGCGAGCAGCGAAGCGCGTGCGCCGAGATAGCGCGAGAGCGGCTCGAAGTCGGGCCAACCCGCTTCGCTCGTGTACAGATGCATCACCGCTTCCAGTGAGCAGTGCAGATCGATCACGACATCTGCATCGAACGAAAGCTTTTGCAGAGCCAGTTGCAGCGATTCGAATTCGGTCAGCGGCTTCTGCTCGTTCAGCTCCGCGCTCATCAGTTGCCGGACGGTCTGGATGTTCGCCACCGGGTCAGTTCCGAGCGACTCCCTGGCGCGTTCAAGCAGACGCGGAAACATCAGGAAATTGCGGTTGAAGTTCTTGCCGCTGGCCAGATCGAAGCGTCCGAGAAACTGGCCCAACACGTATTGGCCGAGCCCGACCGGGTTCGCCACCGGCACCACAACGATCTCCGCAGCCAGGGCGCCCTGCGCCTCCAGTTCGAGCAGACGACGCTTCAACAGGACCGTCGTCAGCATCGCGGGCGTTTCGTCCGCGTGCAGGGTCGACTGTACGTAGATCTTCTGGCCACTGTCCTCAGGTCCAAAATGAAAGCTCACCAGTTCACGATGAGTGCCAATGGCGGGTGACAGCAGAGGGATCGATTGTTTCTTCATGAGCGTATAGCGAATGCGGAGGGACCAACGTTATCTATATCTGTTCTATGTCTGTACAGCAGCGTGAGCGCAGCGATTGGTGATCAATCGCTGCCGTACGGATCGAAGTCGAAGTACTTGTGCGCAATCTTCGCATACGTGCCGTCCCTCAACATCGAAGCGATCGCGTCATTGATCGACGCCTGCAGGGCTGTTTCGTCCTTGCGCAGACCAATGCCGGTGCCATGGTCGCCCATCGACAGCGGCGCGCCGACAAACGCGAAGCCCTTGCCGGCCGGCGTACGCAGAAAGCCTTGATCCGCTTCCACCGTACCCAGCAGGGCGCCGTCGAGGCGGCCATTCACCAGGTCCGCGAAGACCTCGTCCTGACTCTTATACGCTACCACGCTGACGCCATGCGGCGCCCAGTGGGCTTGCGCATACGTTTCGAACTGCGTGCCCGATTGCACGCCGATCTGCTTGCCGGCTAGCGACGCCGGCGCGTCGCTCAACCCCGAGCCCTGCTTCGCGATGAGATGCGATTTGAACTGAAACAGTTTCGACGAGAACAGGATCTGCTGCTCGCGCTTTTCAGTAATCGCCATCGACGACATGATCGCGTCGATCTTGCGCGCCTGCAGCGCAGGGATCATCCCGGAGAACTCCAGTTCCACCCACTCGCATCTGGCGTGGATGCGCCGGCAGATTTCGTTGCCGAGGTCGACGTCGAAGCCCTTCACGCTGCCGTCTGGGGCCTTCGAATCCATCGGCGGGTAGCTCGGGTCAATGCCGAGGCGCAACGTGCCACTATCAGCAGCAAACGCACCGCTGCTGATAGTCAGCGCGGCGATCAGGATCATCAACGGAGTCTTCATGGCGAGGCGGTCGGGGTTGGGGCGTTTGTCGGAAAGGAGCGGATGGCGTGCGGCTGGACCGCGCGGCGTCTGGCTGGCCTCATGCTAACCCGCGTTGGCGCCCCAAAGAAGCCCTCCCGGGCTATCGCGATCACATTTAGCGATCCCCCATCGCGTCAGCCGGTCTCACCCTGTCTCGGCCCGTGCCGCCCGTGCGCGGGCGGGATAGCGGTGAATGGGCGCGATTCGTGAGTCGTCCCGTCGGGAAATGGGGTCCGCCACTCTGACTTGTCCGCCAAACCCTCGCCGTCCCCGGACAACTCTTTGGGCAGGGCCGCCAGCAGGTTAGGATGGCCACAAGAACATTACGATTGACCGGCAACGTAGTCGCAAAAACACTCCGATCGCGCCAAACGGTCAAGGAGACAAGTGACATGCTTGCGCCATGAGCATCCTGCCAACCTTATCCCGATCCGTTAGCCCTTCCATGCGAGTCCTATTCGTCGTCGGCAATCTGGGTGACTACCATGTCCCCCGGTATCAAGCGCTTCTCCGCCTTGCCAACAGCCGCGGCCACGAAGTATTTCTCGTCGAGATATTCGGCAAATCCGGCGTGTACGGCTTCCCTCAGGATCGCCGCGCGGCCTTCTTCAATACTCATCCCGCGAACTGCGTCACGTTAATCAAGGACGCTAGCGAAGGCGACGGTCACACCTTCCGGGTGGCGGCCGAGCTGCTAACGGTCTTCCGCAACTTTGCTCCGGACGTCGTCGTCACGCTGGGCTACAACACCAACTATTCGATCGTGCTGTGCGTGCTGAAAGCGCTGACGCGCCGCTTTTCGCTGATCTACATGTCGGACTCGAAAGCCGACGACGGCAAGCGTTACACCATCAAGGAACGTGCGAAGCGTTTGCTGGTGTCGAGGTTCGACGCCGCCCTTGTCGCCGGCGAAAAGCACCGTGCCTACGCGGAATCGTTGGGTATCCCAATGGAACGCTCGCGTGTAGGCTTTGATGTGATCGACGTCGAGTACTTTTCCAGAATGGCCCGCGAAGCCGTTTCGGCGGTAGACGAAATTCGCGCGCGCTTCACGCTGCCGCCGCGTTACGTGTTATGCGTCAGCCGCTTCGTGGCGCGCAAGAATATCGACCTGTTGATTGGCGCATTCTTTCACGCGGGACTGCACCTGCGCGGCATCTCTCTCGTGCTGGTAGGGCAAGGTCCATGCAAAGCTCAATTGCTGGAGCAGATCGACCGGCTCGGGTTGGCCAAACATGTGCTCATCCTGAGTTCGGTGCCAAACCCCCATATGCCCGGGCTCTACGCGCTGGCGGATTTCGTCGTGCTCGCCAGTAAATTCGACCAGTGGGGTCTCTGTATCAACGAGGCCTTTGCAGCCGGTACGCCGGCCATCGTCACGCATGCTTGCGGTGTGGCGAACGAACTGGTGCAGGACGGCGTCAACGGCTTCATCGTCGAGCCGGATGACGAATCGGCGCTAGCGGCGAAGATCATGCAACTGGGCACCAACAGCGAGTTGCGCGAACGCTTCTCCGCCAACGCGTTGTCGTCTGCGAAGCGCTGGACGCCGGCGTTGTTCGCGTCGAATACCATCGAACTGGCAGAAGCGATGATCGGCCCGGCGAGTCGCACGCAGGAAGCGGCTTAGAAACGGGAATAGGCTCACTGCATCCGCGCTTCGTTGCGTGTCACGCATGCAACGAAGCCACGGGACGAGCAGCGCGACAATCAAAGATTAGGCGCGAACACCGCCGCCGAGCCCGGCGCAATGCGGCGCTTGAGAATTCGCGCTACCGAATACATCGTACTCAGACGCTCGACCCCAAGCCGTTGCTTCAGCACTCCACCGAAGCCATCCAGGAAGTTGAAGGTGGCGGGGCTGGAAAATCCATCGAAATCGAACGTTAGCTTGCGCTCGAGGGCGTGCTGGATCGCCGTCCAGATCAGCAGGCTGATCGACCCGCCGTGCGCGCCAAGGGCACGCGACGAAAGCAGGTAATACATCGAGTGTTGATCCCACACCAGACCGATGGCTGCGACCAGTCGCCCGCCCGGGCCATAAGCCCCTAACAGATGGCCCGCCTTGCGGGCGACGAATGCGTTGACCAGTTGCCGCATCACGGTCGATCCGTAGGCGTTCGTGCGCGAACGTTCAAGCAGATTTGCTTCGTAAAACTGCAGGAATTCGCTAGGTGTCGCGATAGGTGCGACCGTGAGATTTCGCTCTGCACTCCGGATGACATTGCGGGTTTTGCCATGCAGATGAGCCCAGGTTTCAGGCACCGTGCAATCCGGCGCGATCTGAAACGTATAGCGCGCCGAGACGGTAAATCCGCGCAAGGCGAACGCCAGCGCATCTTCAGTGCGCGGATCGAACAACTGAAAGAAGCTATCGAAATGCGGCAGTTGCTCGATCAGTTCCGAGGTGATGCTCAGCCGATGATGCTGCTCGTGCGTGCTGTCGAGGCCCATGGGTTTGATGACCGGGCCCAGCGTTCGCGTGAGCGGCGGAAGATGCGAAATCCGCCACACACCCATGCGGGTCGGATGGTAAGGTAATTCGCCGAGCACCTCGTTGCGGCGCACGACTTTCACCGTGCTCCAGTTACCGCCGGTTGCGATATCGAGCCACCAGGGTTCGTGGAAAATGGATTGAGCAACCGATGCCTCGACTGAGCGCGCCGACGCAGTGACAGACGGCACCACGGGGGCGCTGCGTATCACGCGTTCAAGAGGCACCGCTGAGTCTCGTACGGTTGTCATCGGCAACTCACATGGTTCCGGGCCCGATCCCCGTTGATACAGTTTGCCTTTCCCCACAAGCCGCCATACGCATTGTTTCGCTCAGACGAATGCGCGCGGTTCGACCCGACTACGGCGAGTCTATTCGCACTTTGGTAGTACTTTCACGCCAAAATCGAGTAAAAACAGTGGACTCGTATGGAGAAAGGCAGGTCTCGGAAAAGTGTTCTGCTCGATGGCCACTTAAGCCGAAAGGGTTACCGGTGTGAGGGCGATTTTCACGCCTATCCGACGATGTTGAAGTCAGCTAAATACTTATCGCTTAGCGTGATGCCAAGCCCAGGCGTTTCGTCGGATAGTTGCAGAAAGCCGTTTTCCGGCTGCGGCTCACCTTCGAAAATGTAGTAGAACAACTCGTTGCCCACTTCCACGTCGAACACCGGAAAGAACTCCGACATCGGGCTCGCCGTCGTGGACATTGTCAGATGATAGTTGTGCATCTGCCCCGCATGCGGAATGACGGGCACGGACCACGCCTCGGCCATTGCGTTGATCTTGCGCGCAGCGGTAATGCCGCCCACGCGATTCGTGTCGTACTGGATCACGTCCACCGCGCGCCGCTCAAGCAGGTCCTTAAAGCCATAGATCGTGAACTCATGCTCGCCGCCCGAGACGGGAATGATGTTCATCTTCTTCAATTCCTGGTATCCCTCGACGTCGTCGCCGATCACCGGTTCCTCGATCCAGCGCGGATTGAATTCGGCGAGACGCGGCAGCATGCGGCGCGCGTATTCGAGCGTCCAGCCCATGTAGCACTCCACCATGATGTCGACCTCATCGCCCGCGAGTTCGCGCAACAGGCGGAGCTGTTCGATGTTTTTCATCATGCCTTTCGGGCCGTCTTTGGGACCATAGCCGAAGCGCATCTTCATCGCGGTGAAGCCCTGCTCGAGGTAGCCCTTTGCCTCACCAAGAAACGCGTCACGGTCATCGTTGTTGTAGAGCTTCGAGGCGTAGCACCAGATCTTCTCTTTGGTGCGTCCGCCGAGCAGCTTGAACACCGGCTTGTTGACTGCTTTGCCCATGATGTCCCACAGCGCGATATCGATGGCCGAGATCGCCGCCATGCCAATGCCCTTGCGGCCCCACGCCAGCGTACGGCGGTACATCTTCTGCCAGATGTATTCGTTATCGAACGGGTCCTCGCCAAGCGCGATCGGGGCGAGATGTTCGTCAATGATCTGCTTGGCCACGCGCGGCGCCAGCGCACAGTTGCCGATACCAACGATGCCATCGTCGGTCTCCACTTCCACCACCAGCCAGCCGTGAAAGCGGAACGAGCCCATTGCATCCCCACGCTCGAAGAGAATATCGACGGCGTTGGTGCAGAAATGCGCTTGCGGCGGCACGACCTTGCCTTTCCATTCAAAGACGCGGGTGCGGATATGTTTGATTTTCATGGACATCAGCTCCTCGGAAAGGTTAGTGGCTCGGCCGTTTGCCAAGCGATGTGGTGGATTCTTCAGGCAAGCGGACCGTCTCCGGCGATGTGGACTTGAACCACTGCAGCAATGCGGCGCCGATCAGACCAACCACCGCCAGCGAAAGCATGCCGGCCTGCGGCACGCCCATGAGGCGCTCGGCGAAGGCCTTGAGATTCGGCGCGACAAAGCCGCCCAGATTGCCGATTGAATTGATGAGTGCGATCCCGCCGGCGGCCGCGGCGCCGCCGAGGTAGCCCGTCGGCAACGTCCAGAAAAGCGGTTGCACGGCGACGAAACCAATCGCCGCAACGCAAAACGCAGCAATCGCAAGCACGACGGATGAGGTCATCGCGGAGGCCGCAATGCCGAACGCCGCGAGCGTGAGCATCGCCGCGGCCCAGTTGCGATGATGACCGTGGCGGTCCGCTGTGCGCGTAACGATGAAGGTGCCAGCAATCGCCGCGATCCACGGGATGGCGGTCAGTAGCCCGACCTTTGTGCCGACGTGGCCACCAGTCAGGCCGGCGATGCGGGTGGGCAGATAGAAGACCACGCCGTACACGCTCATCTGGACGGCGAAGTAAATGAGGCTGAGAAACAGCACGCGCGGATCGCGCAGTGCCGCCAGCACCGTGGCTGGACCGTGGGCGCGCTTACGCTCGTCCTCCACGCGCAGGGCAGCAGTCAACGCATCGCGTTGCGACGTGTCGAGCCAGCGGGCATCCTCGGGACGGTCGGTCAGATAGAAGAACGCGATCACGCCGACCACGGAAGCCGCGATGCCCTCCACCACAAATAGCCACTGCCATGGGTGCATGCCGAACGGGTTCGAAATATCGAGCAACACGCCCGAGACGGGGCTGCCAAACAGCATGGCGAGCGGAAAGCCGAAATAGAACACGCCCATGGTTTGCGAGCGTGTGTTTGCTGGAAACCAGCTGGACAGAAACAGGATAATGCCGGGAAAGAAGCCTGCCTCGGCGATACCGAGCAAGACCCGCAACGCGTAGAAGCTCGAGGCGTCGTGAACCAGCGCGGTACACGCCGAGACAAGCCCCCAGGTGACCATGATGCGGCTCATCCAGACACGCGCACCGAGCCGGTACATCAGCAGGTTGCTGGGCACTTCGAACACGGCATAGCCGACAAAGAAGATGCCGGCGCCGAAGGCGAACGCCACATCGCTCAGGCCGGTGTCGGCCTGCAACACGCTCTTCGCGAAGCCAACGTTGGCGCGGTCGATAAAGGCCAGTATGTACATCAGCACGAGGAAAGGCAGCAGTCTCGTGCGTGCCTTCGCGATGGCGCTCTCCAGCGCCACGCCGCTAGTCGCGTTCATTGATTCGTCTCCTGAGTCTTGTTTTGTGCGCCGCACGCAATCATTGCGGGGACGCCTCTGGTAGCGCTTCAGCTCCGCTAGTGTGCGAAACTATGCGATAACTGACTAGTGAATTAATCGAATCGGCCTATTCCCTGGAGTTATCGCTCGTATGATCGCGCCTGCCTCGACCATTCGCAAACGGCTACGCCTGCGTCACCTGCAATTGATGGTGGCACTCTCGGAAACGGAGTCGCTACGGCGCGCGGCCGACGAGCTCGCAATGACTCAGCCCGCCGCCACCAAGGCGCTCAGAGAGCTGGAAGACACCATTGGCGTCTCGCTGTTCGTGCGGCACGCACGCGGTATGGAGCCGACCATCTTCGGCGAAGCGGTGATGCGCTACGCGCGGGTCGTATTCGAAGACCTCGACGAGTTGCGCGACGAACTGGCGGCAATCGAGGCCGGCGATATCGGCAAGGTGCGCATCGGCGCGGTGATGGCGCCAGCGCCCGAACTGCTGACGCACGCCATCGTTGCGCTGAAGGCTGCGCATCCGCGCCTGCAGATTTCGGTGCAGATCGATACCAGTGACGTGCTCGTGCAGGCGCTGCAGCAAGACCAGCTCGACATCATGCTCGGACGTATTCCCGATGGCTTCCCCGCGCTCGACCTGAGTTTCGAAACCTTGGGCGAAGAGGCCCTGTCGATCGTTGCGCGGCCTGATCATCCGGTTGCGCACGCAACGGTTCGTCCGAAGCTCAACGAACTGGCGAAGTACCCCTGGATCGTGCAGCCACATCCCAGTCCGATGCGGCAGATCATCGACCAGACCTTTCGCGAGTCGCGCGTCGCACCGCCCATCAGCACGGTGGAGACTTCATCGATCCTGACCACGCTGTCGCTCCTGCTCGACTCCGACATGCTGGCGGTGCTGCCCACTTCCGTAGCGCAGTACTACGTCGATCTGGGGACCATGGCCGCACTCGCCACACCGCTGCGCGGCCGGCTCGCCCCCTATGGGTTGATCCTCAGGAAGAACCGGCGGATCCGGCCGGCGACGCAACTCGTGATCGACGCAATTCGCGCGGCTTGAACCGCGGGCGGCTTAATAAAATGAGAACATCGCAAGCCACCATGCGACACGCATGGCGAAATGCGCGCTACCGTACGAAGTAAAACGTTTGCGTCTTCAAGGATGGTTGAATCGGTCGATTTACCCTTGCAACGTCAAGCGCGGACCCTGCATACTGCCTAGCACCACTAACGACGCCGCTTCGTCACGGCGCGATTGACCGCTCGCCCAGCCTCTCGCTGGCCAGTTGCGGCGATAAAAAATATCAGAGGGAATCATGAACGTACGCTTGAGCAGTGTCGAACTGCGCCCGGTCGATCTGGCAGATCCAGAAGTGGCGCGACTCTACCTGGAATGCCTCGATGCTGAAAAACGCTTGCGTGGTAGCAGGAAAGTGGCCGCTGCGGCGGTATTCCAGTTACGGGAAAAGCAGTTGAACGAGCTATGGAAGCGACTGGGCGAAGTCGACGCGCAACTATGCAGCGAGTTGCAAGACGGGGTGCGCGAGTGGCATGAAATCGCCGTCAAATTGCGCGGCGGCGAGTGAAGGGCGAATGAGCGGTAAGTGAATGCCCGTACCCGTGCGGAGTGTCTGCCGTACTAAGGACGCAGCAGATCGAAGCCGCCCAGCACGACCACTCCGCTTAGCGCAATCAGCGCCACAGAGTGCTGGCCAAAATAAAGAATGGCCGCGGCCGACCAGGTGGCAAGAGTAAAGGCTGCAATTCGCTTCATGATGAAATAGCCGCAACGGCGGAGCTCTGGTTTCTGTCGTGTTCAATCATGGGGCGTCGGAAACGCGCATACGACCCCCATATGGTTAGCTACACAACCAGTTGCAGAATATCACGCTTGCCCGAAAGCTCGCTGCCAGGCCGCCAGCGCACCAGCTCGCTCACTCTGCCGGATCGCGGAACAGATCAGCGCACAAGCTGCGCCCCGCATCGCTCAATCGCGCGGTGCCCTTACCATCCTCGGTCAAGGTCGTCTCGGCGATGCCGCCATCGGCCAACGCCGTCAGGTGACGCCGCAGCGCACTCATTGGCACACCGGCCTGCTTCGAGAGCTTCGCCAGCGACCAGTCGCGCCCGGGGGTCTCCTGCTCCGCGCGCCACAGCTGCATCAAGATTGCCACCAGCATCGGATCAACTTCGTCGTTCATCAGCGCCCCCTCAGGCCATCTCTGCCACAAGGCCGCCCAGCGTCCTGAGCGACGCTTCCGTCTGCGCGGTCCAGGGATAGCTGTAATTCAGCCGGATAAAGTGGCGAAAATCGTTGCGGGTGGAAAACATGTAGCCGGGCCCGACCGTGATGCCGCGCGCAAGCGCGGCCTGGTAGAGCCGCATCGAATCGACGCGTTCCGGCATTTCCACCCACAGCACATAGCCGCCCTGCGGCGCGGAAACGCGCGTACCAGACGGAAAGAAACGCAGCACCATCGCGCTCATCAAACGCGCCTGTTGATGGTAGAACTTGCGCACGTGGCGCAAGTGGCGATCGTAGCCGTCCTGCCGCAAATAGTCGGCCACGGCCACCTGCGGCACGGACGGCGTCGTCAATGTGTTCAGGAATTTGAGCTTTTCCACTTGCGCACGGTACCGGCCTGGCATCGCCCAGCCGATCCGGTACGACGCAGTCAGGCTCTTCGAAAACGAAGCACAGTGCAATACCAGCCCCTTGGTGTCGTATTGCTTGAGCGTGGACGGCCGCGCTTCGCCGAAGTAAAGCTCCTGATAGACGTCGTTCTCGATCACCGGGATATCGTGTTCCGTGAGCAGGTCGAGGAGCTGCCTCTTGCGTTCATCCGGCATCTGAAAACCGAGCGGATTCTGGAAATTCGGCATCACCATGCACGCCGCGATTTTCTGCCTGTCGATAATCCCGGCCAGCACCTCGACGTCGATCCCGTCGGTTGGGTGCGTCGTCACCGCAATGGCGCGCATCCCGAGACGTTCGATGGCGTGCAGCATCGCATAGTAAGTCGGCGACTCGACGACCACCGTATCGCCCGGCTTCGCCACCGCCTGCAGGCTCAGATTGATCGCCTCAGTCGCGCCGAGCGTGACGATGATCTCGTTCGGATCCACCGGCACGCCGTTTTCCGCGTAACGCCGTGCAATCTGGCGGATCAGTTCCGGATTGCCGGGCGGCAGGTCGTCGATCAGGTTCCAGCTCGCATGACGCCGGGCAATCGCGTTGGCGTACTGGTTGATGCGCCGCCAGGGGAATAACGTGGGATCAGGGTACGGCGAGCCGAGCGGCACGGCGTCGTGAGCACGGATGCTGCGCAAGGTCGACAGCACCAGACGGCTCACGTCGACTTCTGAGGCGGGCGCGGGCGACGGCGCCGCCTGATCGCGCACGGTCTGCGGCGGGGCCGCCAGCTCACGCACGAAGTAGCCCGACTGCGGACGTGTCTCGATCAAGCCACGGCCTTCCAGCAAGGCGTAGGCGTGCAGCACCGTCTTGATGCTGACGCCGTGCTGCTGGCTCGCCTGGCGTACGGACGGGATCCGCTCGCCGGCAGCGAACACGCCGCGGCGCACGGCGGCACCGATTTCATCGGCGAGTTTTTCGTAGAGCTTCAAGGGCTAGGCGACCGGGCGCACGGCGCGTGGCAAGGGAAATGACCGCAGTTTATGCCAAATCGCAAAAAACTGTATCCCTCGCCTTTCCCATTTTCTGTGTTCCGCGCGCTTTTCGGAACACAGTAGGCTTCGGTTCATCGGCAAATCCGCCTGTTTACCGGCAGCAAGGTCATGAAAAAATCCGAAGCGCGCATCGAACCGTACACCCACCCCGCAGCGGGCTGGGGCGCCCTGAAGTACGTCGCGATCAACCTCCTCAAGGAAAGGGTCTCCGGCGCCAACTACAAGACCTTGTTCAAGCAGAACCAGCCAAACGGCTTCGATTGCCCGGGCTGCGCATGGCCGGACCGCGAACATGCCTCCACCTTCGAATTCTGCGAAAACGGCGTCAAGGCGGTGGCCGCCGAGGCCACCAGCAAGCGCGTGACACCGGCGTTCTTCGAGCAGCACACCATCGAGGAACTGATGGCGCAGTCCGACTACGAACTCGAACAGCATGGCCGCCTGACCGACCCGATGGTCTACGACGCCATGCTCGACCGCTACGTGCCGATCGAATGGGATGCAGCGTTCGAACTGATCGCGCGTCATCTGAAAGCTCTCGACGATCCCGACCGCGCCGCCTTCTACACTTCAGGACGCGCCAGCAACGAAGCCGCCTTCCTGTACCAGTTGTTCGTGCGCATGTACGGCACCAACAACTTCCCTGACTGCTCGAACATGTGCCACGAAGCGACCAGTCGCGGCTTGCCGGGCACGGTGGGCGTCGGCAAGGGCACCGTCATGATGGATGATCTGGAACACGCCGATACGCTGTTGATCTTCGGCCAGAACCCGGCCACCAACCATCCACGGATGCTCGGCGAACTGCGCGAGTGCGCCAAGCGCGGCGCGACCATTGTTTCGATCAACCCGCTCAAGGAACGCGGCCTCGAGCGCTTCGCCAGCCCGCAACACCCGGTTGAAATGCTGACCATGGGCAGCACTCAGATCAGCTCCGTGTTCATTCGCCCGAAGGTGGGCGGCGACTTCGCGCTGATCAAGGGCGTCGCCAAGCGCGTGATCGAGCTGGACGACGCGGCACTGGCGAGCGGCGGCGAACCCGTGCTGGACGTGGATTTCCTCGCCGAACACACGGTGGGCTTCGAGGCCTTCGCCGACGACCTGCGCGCGGAAAACTGGAACGCGATCGTCGCCGAATCGGGCGTGCCGATGGAAGACGTGCTCAAACTCGCCGACATCTACGTCAAGGGCAAAGCGGTTATTTCCACGTGGGGCATGGGCCTCACGCAGCACAAGAATTCAGTGCCGACGATCCAGATCCTGTCGAACCTGATGATGATGCGCGGCATGATCGGAAAACGCGGTGCGGGTCTATGCCCAGTTCGCGGTCACTCGAATGTGCAAGGCGACCGCACGGTGGGGATTGAAGAGCGTCCGACCCAGGCGTTTCTCGACCGTCTTGGCAAGGTCTATGACTTCGAACCGCCGCGCGAGCACGGCCTCGACGTCGTGAACTCGATTCAGGCGATGCTCGACGGCAAGGTGAAGGTGTTTATCGGCCTGGGCGGCAATTTCTCGATTGCGACGCCGGATACGCCGCGCACGTGGGACGCCATGCGTTCCTGCGATCTGACCGTGCATATCACTACCAAGCTGAACCGCAGCCACCTCGTGCATGGCCGCGACGCGCTGATCCTGCCGACGCTCGGCCGTACCGAGATCGACATGCAGAACGGCGTGGCGCAAGGCGTGAGCGTCGAAGATTCGTTCAGCATGGTGCATATCTCGTACGGCATGAACAAGCCGGCTTCGCCGAATCTCCTATCGGAAATCGCGATCGTGGCACGCATGGCGGACGCGACGCTCGGCAGCGGCAAGGTCGACTGGCTGGCGCAAATGGACGACTACGCGCTGATCCGCGACGGCATCGAGAAGGTGCTCGACGGCTTCGAGAACTACAACGAGCGCCTCAAGCACCCGGGCGGCTTCCACCTTGGCGTCGCCTCGCGCGAGCGGATCTGGAACACGCCTAGCAAGAAGGCGCAGTTCCTCGTGCACGCCATTTCCGTAGACACGCCGATTCACCGCGCCCGCAGCCGCCACGGCGAGCGCCTGATGACGCTGATGACCACCCGTTCCCACGACCAGTACAACACCACGATCTACGGTCTGGACGACCGCTATCGCGGCGTCTACGGCCAGCGGCGCGTGTTGTTCGCCAACAAGGAGGACCTCGCGATGCTCGGCTTCGTGGCCGGCCAGCGCGTGGACATTACCAGCGTGTGGGACGACGGCATCGAGCGCCGGGCGAACAGCTTTTTGCTGGTCGAGTACGACATCCCGCGCGGCTGTCTCGGCGCGTACTATCCGGAGACGAATCCGCTGGTGCCGCTTTCGTCGGTCGCAGACGGGGCCGGCACCCCGACGTCGAAGTCGATCCCGGTGCTGCTCACTGCTTCCGTGGAAGAGCTGGAAGCGGTGGCTGCCTGAGAATGAACGCGGAATGAACGCGGTCTGATTCCCGGTCGAAGCAAAAGGGCCGTTCCGACATGAGTCGGAACGGCCCTTTTGATTTTCACGTCATGCTCTGGCACGCCTACACCAGCAGTTTGACCAGCAAGGAGCCAATCAGTCCGGCTGTACCGACGATGACAAGCGTCTGGATGATGGTCAGCGATTTACGCGACCGGGACGACGAAGAATTTGAGGAAGAAGTCACGAGTATTTCTGGTTTCATTTCAAGGAACGGCATACGCCGCGCGGCGCCCAGCCCGAGCCGGACGTTTTGCGAAGGCGTGATTGTACGTCCAGGTTCGAGATAGGCGAATTTTTGCGGGCGGCGACAGATTGCCGCCTCCGTGCCGCTCAGTTCTTGACCGGGAAGTACCAGAGATTGCGGTCGCTATAGCCGAATTGCGTGATGATCGCCCCCAGCGTGCCGTCTGCGCGGATTTCATCGAGCGCACGCGAAATCGCGTTGTTCAGATCCACATCGTTCTTGCGCAGCGCGTAACGGGCATAGCCGTATTCCTTCGGCCGCGGCTGATAATCGTTCACGATCTCCATTGCGACCGTGGGGTGCTGCTTCAGGAACTGTGAGATCTTGATGTCGTCTTCCATCGCCACGTCGATGCGCCCTGCCATCAGATCAGCGAATTCCGCCTCGTTGCTCGCATAGAGCTTCATTTCCTTCAGGTCTTTACGCTCGCCGAGCAACTCGTGGTTGATGCCACCGCGTAGCGTGCCAACCGTATGGCCTGCAAAATCGGCCCAGGTGTGGATCTTCAAAGGATTACCGCGCGCGACTGCGATGCCCGAGCCGTACCAGTAGGCCGGACTCGTGAACGCCACGACGCGCAAACGCGCTTGCGTCTCATGCAGGTTATCGACGATCACATCGGCTCGCCCGGACAGCAAGGTGGGAATCAGCGCGTCGAAAGGCACGATATCCCAGTCCACCTTGGTGATCCCGAGGCGTTTGGTGATTTCGCGGAAGATGCGCACGTCCGCACCGTCGAAGCTATTGGTCTTGTTGTCCTGAAACGTCGACGGCGGGTCGGTGGCGATGATCAGGGTAATGCCCTTTTCGACGGCGCGCCGGTAAGAGCCGTCGCCGCCATCGAAACGCGCGCTGCTGATCGCTGCTTCATCGGCGGCCCAGACTGTCGAGACAGACAGCAGACCTGTCACTATCGATGCAAGCATCAGCATCGCCATTTTCATGGAAAACTCCTGAATCGTTGGTCTTAAGTTTGGAGTGCTACAGACTGACTGCTCCACCGAGTTGCCTGTTCCGCTCCCACAGCGAACGCAAAAAATCCCGGGTACGCGCTTGCTGAGGCGCCGCAAAGAACGCGGCAGGATGGCCCTCTTCAACGATCCGCCCCTCGGCCATAAAGACGATCCGGTCGGACACCTCGCGCGCAAACCCCATTTCATGTGTGACGACGACCATCGTCATGCCTTCGTCGGCAAGCGTGCGCATCACGCGCAAGACCTCGCCCACCAGCTCGGGATCGAGAGCGGACGTGACCTCGTCGAACAACATGACTTCGGGCTGCATGGCGAGCGCACGCGCAATGGCCACGCGTTGCTGCTGGCCACCGCTCAACTCGTGCGGGTAGGCGTCCGCTTTCGCCCGCAGGCCGACCTTGTCGAGCAACGCATAGGCGGATTGCGTTGCATCGGATAGCGAAAGACCCAGTACGTGAATCGGCGCCACCGTAATATTTTCGATCACGCTCAGATGCGAGAACAGGTTGAACGATTGAAACACCATGCCGACCTTCGCGCGAATCGCTTCAACCTCTCTGTCGCTATCGGCACGGCGGCGGCGGTTCCCGAGGTTTTGGTAAACGGCGCTTCGTCGAAATAGATCGAGCCGCTATCGACGGTTTCCAGGTGGTTGATGCAGCGGAGCATCGTCGACTTACCCGACCCCGACGGTCCGACGACACACAGCACCTCGCCTTTCGCGACGCTGAGCGATACGTCCTCCAGCGCCTGGTGGTCGCCGAAGCGCTTGTTCACGCCCTCGAGACGGATCATGGCGCACCCACCGCGGCATCTGGAGCGCCATGATCTATCGGCTTCGCCTTGTTGCCGACGTTCATGCGCCGTTCGAGCCAGCGCACCAGCAGCGCGCTAGGGTAGGAGAACGCCAGATAGATCGCGCCAATAATGGTGAACACCGTGGCGTACTGGAAGTTCGTCGACGAAATGATTTGCCCCGTAAAGATCAGTTCTTTGACAGTGACGATCGATACCAGCGAGGTGTCCTTGAACAGCGAAATGCCGTAATTGCCGAGCGGCGGAATCACCACGCGGATCGCCTGGGGCAGCACGATCAGGCGCAGCATCTTGCGACGCGACATGCCGAGGGCTTTGGCGGCTTCGATCTGACCTCGCGGAACCGCGGCGATACCGGCGCGGTACACCTCTGCAAGATAAGCCGAATAGTTGATCGACAGTCCGATGACTCCGGCCACGAACGGATCGAAACGAATGCCGAACGACGGCAGAACGAAGTAAATGTAGAAAAGTTGCAGCAGCGCGGGCGTTCCGCGAATCACTTCGATATAGATCGACGCGCACGAACGCAGCAGCCGCGAGCGGCCAAGTTTGGCGAGTGCGATCAGCAGCCCAAGCGGCAGGCTGATCAAGATGATGCAGAAGGTCAGCGCCAGACTGGTGGCTGCGCCTCTCATCAACGCGGGCAAGTAATCGCCCACGCCGTGCAAGTCGAACAGGGCAAGAAATTCTGTCAGCATGGGGTTCCTTCGTGCCGAAGCCTGACGCGCGCAACCATCCGCACACCTGGTTGTGGTGTCGCGCCTCGCGCAATCTGCTCGATGTCGTGGCCTGGTTATTTACACCGCGTAGACTTCGGGATCCACTTCCGCGCCCAGCATCTTGCTCACGCGATCCGCATGTCTGCGGATAGTCCGTCCCAGCTCATGCAGGTCCTCATCGCTCATGCCGCTTTTCAGCGTGGTCACGCTGATCGCGGCGACGCCCTCGCCCTCGCGATTGGTAATGGCCGCGCCGATGCACACCACACCAATGTTGTCCTCTTCGTTGTCGAAGGCATAGCCGCGCTCGGCAACCAGCATCAGGTCGCTCATCAGTTCGGCAGGTGTCACGAGGGTGTATTCGGTGCGGCGCGGCATGCCGGTTTGCGTCAGCAGTTTGACCACCCTTGCTGGCGGCAGCAGGGCCATCAGCGACTTGCCAAGCGCCGAGCAATGCGGCAATTCGCGTTGCCCAAGCGCTGACGCGATCCGCAAGATGCCGGGCGCGTCGACGCGGTTGATCGCCACCGCGTAGCCTTGATCGAGGATAGCCAGCCGTGAAGTCAGCCCGGTCAGCTCGGTGAGTTCGCGTAGGACCGGCATGGCGAGCTGCGACACGCCGATATCTTCCGCCGCGCGATCGCCAAGATAGACGAGCGAAAGCCCCAACCGGTAGCGGCGCGAGCCCCCGAGGCGGACGTCGGCCACGAAATTGCGCATCAGGAGCGTCTGCAGCAACGCGAACGCCGTGCTCTTCGACACCCCAATCTGTTCGGCGACCCCTGCGACTGTCATACCTTCGCTGGCGGCCTTCCCCAAGGCCTCCAGGACATCGAGCGCGCGATTAACACTCCGTAGCGCGTACCGGTCCTCAGCAGTTTGAGCTGCATCTGTCATTTTCTGTTTTGATTCCATTGATGAAGCTACTCGACAGGATCCCACATCTCATATTGACAGTCACTAAATCGGAAACTAACATGAACTTAATGCCGAACGCAGTTCGGTAGTGCCGAACAATTAATCGATCGGTATCTGGCGGTCCGGATTCACGGCCCGCCTCGCCACGAAAAATAGCGACAGGAGGCCGAAATCGAGAGGCACCGCGTTCCGGGGATTTTTGCGCGGTGTCACACAGCTCGGCGGCAAGGACCATGGGAATAGTCTCTGAACAAGTTTTGTGCATCGACGGGCAGTCGAAAATGTCCGGCGCACATTCCGCGAAACTCGTCCACAGCGAACTCGCGCATATCAAGCTGGTGCTTGGCCGCTTGTCGGCGTCCGACCTCAGTCTGTCGGGGCTGCCGCGCGCTTACTGGCGCAAGCGCCTGCGCAGCGTCACGGAGAATTATCAATTGTCGCCGGCACAGTTTGGCGAAATCGACCGCATTCTTGCTGGCCTGTCGGACTAGGACATCTGCCGCAAATCCCCGCGTCTAGCCGGCTGCCGCAAAATCTTTCATATCACTCCAATTTATTTCGCTTCAATTTCAACCCAGTAAGTCATGCCGGATTGGTCATACGATCCGCGCGCTATTATCGGGTATCCCACGAAGACCGCAACGCCACACTGACATTGTTGCGTCCATTTGCTGACATGCTAATGACATGGCGAATTTCGGCCTCCAACCACGGTCCGGTTTGGTCTGCGTAATATAAAACGTAAAATCCGCTGCATTCCAATGATTATCAGGAGCACATCAATGACTGAGCGCGCAAACGGGCCGGTTGCGGCTACGACCTATCGTGGCGAAGCGATCGAAAACACGCATGTTGCACATGTGGCGGTGGTCGATGCGCAAGGCGGTCTGCTCTACGCGTTCGGCGACCCTTTGCGCGTGACGCTGGCGCGTTCCGCAGCCAAGCCCGCGCAAGCGTTAGCGGTGCTAGAAACCGGCGCGCTCGAACGGTTCGGCTTCGAAGAGGCCGACCTCGCGCTGATGTGCGGCTCGCACAATAGCGAGGACCGGCATATTGAACGCGCACGGCAGATGATCGCGAAAGCCCACGCGAGCGAGGCCGACCTGCGCTGCGGCGGCCATCCACCTATATCCGACGCCGTTTACCGGTCATGGATCAAGCGCGATTTCACCCCAGGTGCGGTGTGCAGCAACTGCTCCGGCAAGCACGCCGGCATGCTCGCAGGTGCACAGGCGATCGGCGCGGACGTGCAGGATTATCACAAGGCCGATCATCCGCTGCAGCTTCGCGTGAAGCACACCGTCGCTGACGTCTGCGATCTGCCTGACGAGGCGGTCCAGTGGGCCGTCGACGGCTGCAATCTGCCCACGCCGGCTTTTCCGCTCGAGCGTCTCGCGCGGCTTTACACAAAGCTCGCCGACGCGGCGGCTCAATCGTCTGAATCATCTGCGCGCAGCGCGGCGCTCGCCCGCATCTATCGCGCGATGACCCGATACCCGGAGATGGTCGCGGGCGAAGGACGTTTCTGTACCGCGTTGATGCGTAGCTTCGATGGAGCGCTGGTCGGCAA